>JAJRQY010000004.1 GCA_024280015.1 Actinomycetes bacterium | reverse complement strand
CTCTGATCGCCGCTGGCCTCGAGCACCTTGGCGTCTTCGTGGGGCTGGAAACGGCCTTGGGCGTGGCCGACGCTCGGAAACTGCTGACTCATCCACTGGCCATCGCTGGCTACTTTGGGGCCGAAGACTTCGTCGTTGACATGGGTGGCCAACGCACCGCTTCGAACCACGAAGTGGCCTACGCCCGCTCCCAAGTCGCCTTAGCCGGACGACTGGCTGGCGTCCCCGTCCTGGATCAGATTGTCGCTGACTTCAGCGATGACCAGCGCTTTGCCCGAGAGGTAGCTGAGGCTCGGGCCATGGGCTATCGGGGCAAGCTTTGCATCCACCCCAAGCAAGTAGCCATCGCCAACGAAGGGTTTGTTCCAAGCGCGGAGGAACTGGATCGAGCAACTCGCTTGCTCGAGGCCTACGAAACTGCGTTGACCAGCGGTCTGGGAGCTATTGCCTTTGAGGGCCAGATGATTGATGAGCCTCTGGCCGCTCAAGCCAGACAACTCCTCGCCCTCGGCGACTAACTCAGTCTCTCGGCGGCTAGCCCAGCCTCCAGCAAAGCCCCAGACACCCTTCTGGCTCCGGCAGAACACGTACCAGCGTGCTCTGCGGGTGCCAGAAGGGGTAATTGTTTCTCAAGTCGGGTTGTTGGGGTGTCGATGCTCTCGATGCAACAACCAACTAAACCAAGGCTCAGGCGCAGGTGTGCGCCACGAGCTGACTCTTTGCCGGGAGCAGAATATGAGTGCCTCAGAGCTATCCGTACAGTCCGAAACCTCCAATCCTCGTCGCAAGCGGATGATTTTCGCCGTTGTCTGCGGTGTCTCTGCCTTCGGAATCGTTGGAGCCTCCGCCGCAAGCCTTGGCGGAATCACGGGAACCGGCCTTGGAGCAGACGTTGGTGTCGTCGCCAGTTGCGATACCGACGGTGTCGCCGTCGACTTCGTCAATGGTTATGACCCAACGACCGGTACCTACCGGACCACAGCAGTCAATGTCACAGCCATCAACGCGGCCTGCAACGGCGACGCCATCAGCCTCACCCTCAAGGATGCGGCCGATGCCAGCCTTGGTGGCGGAAGCTCCACCGTCGCTGGCGGAACCGCAACCATCACCCTCGGTACTGCGGCCAGCTCTTCGGCTGTCACCGGTGTGGCCATCGTCATCAACGGCTAGTCCTGGTTCGCCGGGGTTGCGTGTCTGCACAGCCTGTCAACACGGGCCGTCCGGCTAGCAGGACAGAAGGCAGGAAGGCAGATGTTCAGCAAGATCGCTCGTGGTCTCACCATCAGCGTTCTTGCCGCGGGTATGGCCTCAACCGGGGCCACGCTCTTCACTTCTTCCCCACTAGCGGTTGCTTCGGCGGCGACCGTTGGTGGGGTTGCTTCCGATGAGCTCGCTTCGTTCTCCTTCCCCTCAGTCACGGGTGCCCCAACCGTGCTGACATGGGAGAACTTCGATGGCGCAAACGGAACCAACATCAGCGGCACCAACCCCGACTGGGGGCCTGGAGTTTGGCGATCCCTTGGTGGCACCTGGCGGATCCAGGGCAACCAGGCAGACACAACATCATCCAGTCTTGGGTCCATCAATGTGCACTCACCCGGCCTGGTCGATGCCGCAGTCGAGATCACACTGGACCGCTTTGGTTCGACCTCCTTTGATGCCGGACTCTTGTTCAACGACAACGACTACAGCGTGCTCATCCTCCGCTACCAATCGGCGGCCAACGGAACACTGGCTTTGTACAACTGGAACGGGGGCTACACCCTCATGAACTCGGTGAGCAACCTCTACCCCGGAGGCATCGCCACCGCCCCAGCGACAGTGACCCTCCGGGCCCGAACCAATGGTGCCCAGATCGATGCGTTCCTTGATGGGGCTCTGGCCTTCAGCTACACCCTCAGTGCTGCTGAACAGACGACCTACAAATCATCGACTCACAATGGTTATGGCATGTGGGCCGAGTTCGATACAACGACTAAGTTCGACGACTTCCACATTGACACCCCATGACCGACTCATGACTACTTCATCGTCTAACGGCCGGGGGCAAAGACCCGAACTCCTCCGGGCTCTTAGCAACATCCTCGGGATGTTCATCATTCTTGGTACTGCTTGGTTCATGTGGCCAGCATCTCTTGGAGGCCGCACCCAGTTCATCATCGTGCAAGGCACCTCGATGGAACCGACCTATCACAGTGGCGACCTGCTCTACGCCCGCAAGTCGGGCAACTACGGTCCTGAGGACATCGCGGTATACACCATTCCCGAGGGTGAACCGGGCGCTGGAGCACTGGTCGTTCATCGAATCGTTTCGGAAGAGGCCTCTGGCAAGTACCGACTCAAGGGCGACAATCGAGAGTCTCTGGATGACGCTCAACCGTCCCGGGCGGACTTCGTTGCCAAGCCAGTCATGAATCTGGGGCAGCTGCCAACCAGGCTGATCATCCTGACGCCGTTCTTCCTGAGTATCGTGCTTGGAGCAGCAGTTGCCTGGTTCTTGTGGCCGACTAAAGTCACAAAGGAACACTCGCCAGAGCCAGAAATTCAGCCAGGATCAGAGCCGGGACCGGAACCCGACGATGACGGCGCACCGACCGAGGTGGTGTCTGGGTTGGCATCCAGGCAAGAGCAGACACTAACTTCGGTGGGATGAACGAAGCCACAACCACCAAGAAACTGCCTGAGCTTCCCACCTCTCCCGTCGAAGCCGACCTAGCAGCGACTGCCTTCATGGATGTCGACAACCCTGATCTGGTTGCATACGCCAACAAGGTCATTGAAGGTCTGGACAAGGATGCAGACAAGGCAGCAGCCTTGTTCCTGGCCGTACGCGACGGCCTTCGTTATGACCCCTATTCCATCTCTCATGACCCTGCGGACTATCGAGCCAGCAACGTGTTGGGCGGCAGCCAGAAATGGTGCGTGAGCAAGGCTGTACTTCTGGCCGCTCTGACGCGGTCCATTGGCCTTCCAACCAGGCTGGGCTTCAGCGATGTCAAGAATCACCTGCAAACGAACAAGCTGTCCGAACGCATGGGAAGTGACCTGTTCACCTGGCACGGCTACGCGGTGATATGGATTGATGGCAAGTGGCGCAAGGCGTCACCCGCGTTCAATAAGGAACTGTGTGAACGGTTCGGAACCAAGGTCCTGGAATTTGACGGCTACAACGATGCCCTGCTGCATGGCTTCGACGAAGCGGGCAACCGTCACATGGAGTACGTCCTGGATCGGGGGCAATATCAAGACCTACCTTTTGACGAGATCATGGCCACCTTCGCCGAGATCTATCCAACCATGGTTGACGGAGCAGCTACTCATGACGAGGCATTCCACGACTAGGTCACCATCTGGTGCTCACCGGTCGGTAGATGGCGGCAACGAGCCAACAAACAACTGGCCCTCCCACATTCCAACCATCATCTCCTTCACAACCTCGCCCTCCGGAGCGGCGAATCGAACCATGAAGGATCGTGCAAACGGCTCAAGTGCTGCGGGCGTAACAATCTCGAAGGGCACATGGCAAAGAGCACTCTGGCAATACTGGTCCAAGAGTTTTCCCTGGTCGTATTCATCATCGGTCAGGAGCGCCTCGAGCTCATCCAAGTATCCGGCATCACTCAGACAACAGGCCTCGTCGTATTCGCTGGCTTTCAATGCCGTCAAAAACCCGCTCAGCATCTCCTGTGCACTCGCCAAGTCAACAAATGACTCAGGCTGAGTCTGGACACCAACGATCATCAACAATGACTTGCCCCCAGCGTCGACAACTGGGGCTACTTCGTATACTTCTCGTACCCTGCTCTGGTTCCCGTCAGAGTCAATCTGATTGATCACGGCCGACATCCATCGAACCGAACCAGACGAACCCATGTCCAGCGGTGTGACGGGTTGATTGAGAACTGGCGAGAGCCCCTCCTCACAATGGAACAGACAGGTCTTGGCGTAGTCAAGCCCATCTCGTTCTTTTGGACTGTCGAAATCGTCTTCTGCCGTCTCGGTCAGGCACTGCTGAGCTCGATTCCCCGCAGCTCTGTCGGACAAAAACCGCAGCACAATGGAGCTGGCCATCTCCGCCGGAACGGCCTGATCGCTACCACCTGTCACCGACACGGGTTCTGAACACTGGCCTTCGGGGCGATCCTGCTCCGCTATCTCATTGTCACTGCCAACTCCGCCATCCAGAACGCTGGAGACAGCCGGGCTTGTGACCGGTGCCGTGGCCTCCAACATCAGGGTTGTTTGGACTGGTCTAACCCTGACATCATTCGCCGTCTCCGTCCAACCACAAGCTGTGGTCACGAGCGATACACCTACGAGGGCAAGAAAGAATGACCGGGCCGCTGTTCTGAACTCCATACCAAGTCAGACGCCCGACAAGGCGGTTGGGTTGTCATCTCGTGATACCCATCTCGGAACACTCATCGAGTGGCGGTTCGGTCCCGATGATAATTCTGGTGAGGTTCACGGACTAGTCAAGAAGTGTGGCGGCCATCCTTCGCAACTGCCGTCGATCAACCTTGGGCCCATTGGGGCCATCAACCAACGGGAACTCAGTAACCGCAATGATCCGAATCGGCACCTTGAATCGAGCCAGCCGTTTTGCACAATGCCTCTTGACTTCTTCCTCGTCCAATACGCCTGATCCCGGCTCCACCAGGACAAAAGCCATCGGCCGTGCGCCGCTCGGTCGATCAACCGCCACGACCTGGGCGCCAACAATTCTGGCCTTGGAGGGTCTGGCTTTTGTAGCGCTGCTACCCACAACGAGGACTTGTTCGATCTCGGAGGGAGCAACCAAGAATCCACCGATTCGGAGCACATCGCCTAGACGAGAAACGAAGGTGAAAGAGCGTTCGTCACCTGCATCGGATCGCTCGGCGGAGTCACCGGTCTTGAACCACGGTCCGTCCATGGCTGCCTCGGTCAGAACCTCATCGATCGCCGCTCCGCCTTCAGCCAGATACCCATCAAAAAGGCTTGGTCCTTTGAGCTGCAGTTCTCCATCGACAATTCGATAGTCAGCCAAAGGAGATGTCAGCGTTCCGCCAGCCTGAGACCTGACCGCAGGGCCTGCCTCGATGTCTCGCATCGTGAATAGAGCCTGGACCTCACTCATCCCATACAGACCGGTGAGGTGCATACCGCGTTCGGCTGCTCGTTCCACGATCCCGTCAAGACTGGTATTGAATCGGGCGTAGCCACCGATTCGGACCGATGATAAGTCGGCGTCTGTCCTCAGCAACCGATGGAACAGATCGTCGCTGCCATTGATGAGCCTTACCTGGTGTTCAACAATCAGCGATGCTGTGTTGCTGGCCTCGAATCGGTCGACAACAATGATCTTGCTGCATCCAGCCGCGACCGCTCCAAGCAGGCTGCTTAGCCCGAACGTTCCGCACAAAGGCATGGCGACTAAGGCAATGTCCTCGGATCTGAAACCACAATGTCCAGCGATGTCCAGGGAGTGGCTGGCGATGGAGGCTTGCCGGTGGACCACCATCTTTGGTTCACCGGTCGAGCCTGATGTGGTGAAGATGATGCAACGGTCTTCGCCCGATCCGCCGCGGTGCATCGAGCCCGGTGATGACGAGTCGGGTGATAACGGATTGCCGGATGGCTTGGACCCGCCAATCCCGTCCAGTAGATCCTCAACTCGAATTGTCTCAATCGTTGAAACCAGCGTCTCTGCGGACTGATCGGTGATCACGAACTTCGCCCCAGCTCGTTTCAGGAGTCGCTCTACCTCAGCGGTGCTGTAGCGAATATTGACCGAGACCACCACGACTCCAATTGCTGCACAGGCCAGAAAGGATTGGATGTACCCCTGACCACTCCGCATCCAGAGTGCGACCCGATCGCCTCGAACCAAACCTTGCTCCAAGAGCCATCGACCAGACTGCTCGCCAGCATCAGCCGCCTCAGGTGCGGTTAAGGAATACCCCCGATCCAGGACCAGGGTCGAGTCCGAGGATCGGAAAAGGTCAACAACCGGGGAGGGTGAGGTGCTATCGCCCGAGCGAAGATCACTCACCATTGCCTTGGGCAGCTGCAGCGCCAATTAAGAAGCATGGCGCAAACCCTACTCGTCTAACCCCAGTATCCGAAAAGCCCCGGACCTTGCGGCCAGAGGCAATTCGGCATGTTGCCGCCGAACAACACTGACCGCCTAATCAGTGCTCGTTCGACGGCTATCGCCCTTGCGACACAATATCGCATTCTCTCTCCCAGGACAACAAATTCCTTTTGAGAAGCACCTACACTTAGCAAAATGGCCGAGACACCACGACCTCGTCGATCCTCGGCCGAGCTCCGCGAATTGATTCTCTCGGCCGGGCTAGTCGTGCTGTATCGGCGTGGGCTTCGGGCAACGGCCAGCCATGTTCAGATGACTGAAGCTTTGGGTGAGCTCGAGCGGAGCCGAGACATCAAGGTCGGTATGGGATCGATCTTCGGACCGAGCAGGCTTTGGCCCTCGATGAAGGAGTTCCAGCTTGACCTGCTCCTTGCCGCCTTGAGCGATCGGTCCGGCGAGGGGCCCACTGAGAAGACGATCGGCCTCGCCGAGTTCATTCCGGATGTCCGCCACCACACCCTAGAAGCGCGTCATGCCATGCTGATTGACCTCACTCGCGCGGCTGGCCAGATGAATGGCCTGCTACTCGATCCGGGCCAGGGACGAAACTGGTTGATGTGGGTAGCAATCTGGGCAACAGCCATGAACGATCCCGACGTCGGAGAACTCCTCCTTCCTGAGCTTCGGTCGGGCGAGAAACAGTCGACCGAGTCATTCGCCCAGCTCTACCAGATCATGCTGGACCGGCTAGGTTTTCGGCTCAAGCCGCCCTATACCATGACCCAGTTCGTCACCATTATTGCTTCAATGTCCGATGGGATAGTCTTGCGTTCTGAGATCATTCCCGAAGAAGTCGCCAGCGCTCCAAGCCCTCACGTCGGAAGCTGGAATCTACTCGGCACCGGCATGGTAGCTATCGCTCGAGAGTTCATTGAGGACGACAGATCTGCTGATCCAGCTTCCGATAGCTAGCTAAGGTTACGGATCCTGGTCCGGCCGATCTGGATCAGGATGATTCGGCACATAGCGTGCAACCGGGCGGAACCGGACCGGGATCTCCCCCATCTCTTCAACGGCGTGGGCGACCCAGCCGATGGTCCTGGCGATAGCAAAGACAGCGGTTGGACCACTCTCAAAGTGTCCCAGCCAAGCCAGGGCACCAAGGGCTAGGTCGACATTGGCTGGCCGCTCAATTCGATCGGTCACTAGATGGCGAATCTGCTTAACCGTGTCCAAGCGCGGGTCAGACTGCCATCCCCTCTCCAGAGCCGAAAACAGCAATGCCTCCCGCGGATCCACCGTTCGGTAGACCTTGTGGCCAACGCCCGGAATTCGTTCACCAGAGGCGAATCGTTCTCCAATGGCCAACTCGGCACCAATCTCATCCGCCCGAGCCAGGAGGCGAACCACCGAATCAGCCGCCGATCCATGCAAGACCCCTCCGATCGAACCCAAGCCAGTCGAAACCACAGAGTAGGGATCGGCCCTCACCGACGCAGCCAACCTCACGCCAAAGGTCGAGGTCGCCAATCCATGGTCAGCTAGCAAGATCATGGCCACCTCCAATGCACGTACGCTCGATTCGTTCGGCCTAGCCCCTCTCTTTCGCGATGATTTCGTGAGACCTGGCCACAGGGCTCGAGCCACACCGTGCTCATCTCGGGTGGCCTTCGCTGATACTCCTAGACCGTGCACCATGGACATGATGATGATGCGGCCCGCTTCGACAAAGGCTCCTTCTGAGTGAGCATTGCGCAGTACGTCATCGGCCGATGCCACCGAGACACTCACCCGTAGTCGGTCCAGTGCTCCAATCGCGGGAGCAAGTGATAGCTGGGTTCGTCGGAGATCACTTCTCAAGCCCGCCTCTAGCACCCAGTTCGACCGGTCGTGATGGTGCTGCCAAAGCAAGTCCGCAACGGCCTCGATGCTCAAGCCGTTGCCAATCAACTCGGCCACCGGGTGCTCTCGATAACGGTGCCCTTCCTCGTCGAGCTTGGTGATTGAGGAACTGATCACGGTCGAAAGCTCACCGCGTGCCGTTCGCCGATGGTTGGTTCTTAGCCCATCAATCTGTGCTGGGTCAAAGAGACTCGTCCTGCCATCAAGCGCGACCGATCGATCAAGCAAACCGCGGCTTACATAGGAGTACAGGGTCGACCTCTTGACGCCGAGCCGAGCCGCGGCCTCGCTTGCAGTGAGGCGTTGACTCCGAGATTCAGCGCGTTGGTTGTGCTCCTGTCGCGAGTTCGCCATGACTGATACTTTGCTTGGTCAGATTGAATGCGTCAACATTGATTCAATCAACGTTGATCAATATAGAAGAAATGTGCATGATCTAGGCATGACTACTCCACTCATTCTTGCCCCACCTGGACTCAAAGGAGTCCAGGTAGCGGAGACAACAATCGGCCAGGTCCGCGGCGACGAAGGCTTCTACCATTACCGGCAATACGAAGCCACCGGCCTCGCTCGATCCAGTCCCCTTGAAGCAATTTGGCAGCTTCTCGTTGACGGCGAGCTACCCAAGGCCGATGGCGACAACCAGGCCTCGTTCCGTCACCAGATCGGCCTGCAGCGCGTCTTGCCCGAAGAAGTCATGTCACAACTGGAAATGATAGGGGCGCTAACTCAGAGGCCCCATCTGGGGGCACTCGCCGCCTTGCCGCTACTCCTGCCCGACGCCAAACCGAGCCTCGATTGTGACCACGCTGAACGCCGAGACAATGTCCTTCGCCTCGGAGCTGCCCTGCCAACGGTCCTCGCATCGCTGGCCTCCCTCCAAACGGGGCGTCAACCGGTTGCTCCCGACCCGACGCGTGGCCACGCCGAAGACTGGCTGTACATGGCTCGCAATCCACCGAGGGATAGACCACTCACGGCACCATCGGCGCAGGACATTCGCGCCGTTGAGACTTACCTGAGTTCAACAATCGACCATGGCTTCAACGCCTCAACCTTTGCCGCTCGGGTCGTCACCAGCACCGGCGCTGACGCCGTCTCTGCCCTCTCGGCCGGACTCGGGGCATTGAGCGGACCGCTCCACGGAGGAGCACCAAGCCGTGCCTTGGCCATGATCGAAGAGATTGGTGACCCAAGCAGTACCGAAACCTGGGTGCGGGCCAAGCTGGATCGGGGCGAACGAATTATGGGATTTGGCCACGCCGTCTACCGGGCAGAAGACCCACGCTCACTCCTACTCCGAGAGGTCGCACTCGGCTATGACTCGGAGTTGGTCGAACGAGCAGTCGAGATCGAGAAACGAATTCTGTCGGTCATGCGGCAATGGAAACCCGAGGCCGTCATCGTTACCAACGTCGAGTTCTACGCCGGAATTGTCCTCCATCTGGTTGGTCTACCAAGCTCAATGTTCACGCCGACCTTCATGATCTCGCGTGTCATCGGATGGGGCGCCCACATTCTGGAACAAGCAGCCGACAACAAGATCATCCGACCCAGCGCTCGCTACGTCGGCGTACCACCAACTCGTTGATCTCCGAGTGCATACTGACCCATCGGTCCAAACCAGTGTGAGCAGTATCTGATCATCAACAAGACTCGTCCCCCCAATGCCTGCTGCTGCGATTGGCGGCACCGGCGATGAGATCTCTCAACGGGCAACTGGCGGCATTTTGCTTGGCCCCACTTGGTCTCGTTGCCTGCTCACCCCCGGCCTCCACCAGCCAGATCGAGGCGGCAACCCTGCATCTTGAAGCACAACGATGCATCGGGCGAGCCACAAACCAAGCAACGGCGGTTGTGGTACCAGGGAATCTGGTTGTCTCCGTTGCTCACCCCTTTGACGAGACGGAGTCATTTGAACTTCTGGACGCTGAAGGGCAAGAGGTTGATGCGGAACTGATCTACCTGGATCAACAGCGCGACCTAGCCGTTCTGCGAATTCTTGACGACGGGAGCTCGAACGAACCGCGAGCAAGCCTCGAGTTTGCCGAACCAGATGAGGAGACCAGTGTTCGTTATGTCACTTTTGCCGATGGAGATCCAGAAGTCGGCCCAACCACTATTGAGGCCACCATCCTTCGCTACACACGCCTCACCTTGGATGGAGCGGGCGACCGGGCGGGGATCGAGCTGCGGGCCCCAATCAAGTCCGGAGACTCCGGGGGGCCCGTTCTGAATCAAGATGGTGAGATCCTCGGACTAGTCTTTGCCACCGCGAAGGGATCTGACACCGGCTGGGCCATTGCCATCGAAGAAGTTAGTGCCGCCATCGAACTGGCCAAGGATCAGAGCCCAGTCCCGCTTGTTTGCAGCAAGTAGAACCCTGGCTGAGCGCCAGCTGGACCTAGAGTCAACAAATGCGCGTCAACGTCATCGAATGCGGTTCTGGCCCTCCCCTACTCTTCGTCCACGGTATTGGAGATACGGCGGCCACCTGGTCACCGGTCATGACCTTGCTCGAGGATCGCCATACCGTTGTCAGCTTTGATCTCATTGGGCACGGTGGTTCACCGGTCCCTGATGAGCCTTCCCAATACACGCGAGACCGCACCCTTGAGGACATTGATGAAATAATTGCTGGCCTGATGGCAAGGCCGATCCTCGTTGGCCACTCCCTTGGTGGATACCTTGCCCTTGCTCACGCTGCCACCAGACCCGACGCTTCGTCTGGTCTGGTAGTTCTCAATACCGGCCCAGGATTCCGGAACCCCGAGAAGCGTGAGGCATGGAACGACATGTCGCGCCGCAATGCGCACCGATTTGGCGTTGTTCCCCAAGTAGCAGAACTCAATATTCAAGGCGACGGAATTGTGATGGAGCGTCTGACGGAGATGAATGTCCCAACCCTGTTCCTAGCAGGCTCTGCCGATCGGCCCGACTACACCAAGGCTGGCCAGTACCTGGAGGCTAAGATGCCAAACTGCCGCTTCCTCAGCATTGAGGGTGGCGAGCACGCCATGCATGAACAATCCCACACGGCCGAGATCGCAGAAATCATCGCCAATCACGCAGCGACGACCGCCCAAACCTAGCTGTAGAACGGGTTCTCACCAGCCGTGTGGTCAGTGGCGTCAACGACTTCACTGATCTCGGGAAGCGCTTCTTTCAACATGGTGGTGATGCCATCACGAAGAGTCTGGGCACTGGCAGCGCAACCTTGGCAACCACCACCCATGGTGATGATGGCCTTATCGCCATCGACCCCGACCAGGGTGGCACTGCCTCCGTGCGAGGCCAGCATCGGGTTGATCGCCTGGTCCAGAACTGCCTGGATCTTCTCTGGCAATTCACCACTCAGATCAAGATCGAGGTCACCGAGAAGATCGGGAGTGTTCGGGTTCCGGATGACCAAGCCACCGGCCGGAGCATGGGCAGGAATGTCCAAGGACGAACCGATCATGTTCTTGACCGAGTCGCCAGCAATGATAACAGTGAGTTCATTGTGCTCGCCTTGGGTGTAGATGGCGTCGCCTTCGGTCGCATCACGAACTGGCATCAGCTCAAGCGCATACTGATAGTCAGTCATGTTCGATCCGGTTATTTCAATCCGAAGCGCGGTGTTCTCGGGATCGTCTTCACTGGCTCGGATCTCTAACACCGTCACCAGGGCATCGCCCGAGACCGTTAGAACTGGTTCAACTTCAGTAGTACTCACCTGATCCAGGCTACAGCTACGATCGAGGATCGCTTACTCGGGCCCCTACAGTGCTCCCCGTGCACAAGGCCTCCCTCTTGCCCGGCCTCTTGGTCGCCCTTCGGATCGTGGCCGCGTTGGTCCTGATCTTCCACCCCTCTTTTGATAGCTCAGAAGAACTCGACGGTTGGGATGTCGCCCGCTTTCAGCAGATTGCTGATTCTGGTGGCCAGGCCTATGTGGACTATGACGCGGAGTACCCACCGGGTTCCCTTGTAGTGATCTCCGTCGTTTCTGGTCTAGACGATGGCCCAAATCGGGTGGTCACAACACACCGAGTCATCGTGGTTCTGGCCCTCCTTGTCGATCTCGTCCTTACCCTCTTGCTTTATTGGTCTTGGGGCCGACCAGTGGCAACCGTCTACCTGGTGCTTGGCACTCCGTTGATCTTCTTTGGCCTTGTCCGCTTTGACCTGTTGGCCACCCTTCTTGCCGTGTTTGCTGCGGCCACAGTGTCCAGATCAAACAGTTCACCAAGCAGTCGTCTCACCAGCCGGCCTTGGATTCTTGAGCTGGCTGGCGCAGTCACCATCGCCGCTGGCGCTCTCGTCAAGGTCTGGCCAGCCATCTTGATTCTTGGCGCGTTCGCGACCGGGCGGCGACGACTGGCAACAACGGCAACCGTTGGTTGCCTACTTGCGGGTGTTGCCTGGGTTGCCATCAGCGGAAGCCAAGCTCCACTGCAAGTCCTGTCCCTTCGAGGGGCAACCGGCTGGCATATTGAAAGTGTCGCAGGATCAGTCACCGCCCTGCTCACTAACCAAACCTCAGCACTCGAGGCCAACGCCTACCGAATTGGGACCATGAACGCTGCTGTTGTTCAGCTCAGCCGAACAGCCGCATTGATGGTGATGCTCGGCTTGGCCTGGCTCGGATCTAGGTCAAGGACAGAGCAGCGATTCGCCCTGGTCGTACTGGGGTCTCTAGCCGCCTTGATCCTCAGCGCTCCCCTGCTTTCGCCCCAGTTCCTCCTCTGGCTCACCCCGTGGGCAGCAATGCTTTGCTGGCCAAGCAACAGCCGGAGTACTAACAGTCCGAACCAGCTCACCAACCGCCGACCTCAGCACCAGACCATCTTGATGAGCGCCACCTTGCTGACCGCCATCTTGATGAGCGCCATCTTGTTGACGGCCATAGCGGTCTCGCTGACGGTCTTGGTTCACGTCACCGCGGGACCGGCAAACCTGGACCAAGCTGTGCCTGCACTCGTCTTACTGGGACGTGACGTCACACTGCTCGCTCTCGTTGTCGTCTGCGGTCTGGCTCTTCACCGTGGCGACCGTCCCTCAGCTGGAAGGGAACACCCGTTGGGGTCCGACCGACCCGGCCCACGGACGGCTACAGCGCAACCGAAGATCGATCAGGTGGCTTAAGAACCGCAGACCCTGACCAAAGCTGGCCTTTGACTCACCCTCAGCCCGGTCCTCAAAACCGAACGGGATCTCCAACGTGGATAACTCCGCGTGGGTTGCCAGCACCTCGATCAAGATCTTGAACCCATCTGGATGCAGTCGCGACACATCGAGCCGATCAAGCCTGATCCCAAAATAGCCAGAAAGCGGATCGGCAATGCGACCGACCCTTTTGGGAAAGAGCATGCGGCTCAGGTTGGCCGCCCAACGCGATATCCAGTCCCTCACCACGGTGAGGCCGTGCCCTCCAGACCCTCCCTCAACTCGTCGACTGGCAACGACAAGATCAACGCCTGAGCGGATCTCGCTCACCAGCGCTGGAATCCTTTCTGGCGGATGCTGCAGGTCACCGTCGATGACAATGGCGATCCCACCACGAGCCACGGAGAAACCATCAACAACAGCTCCGCCCAAACCGCCCCAGCGTCCCCCCTGTGTCCGATGACTCAAGCGGACCAGCGGGCCATTCCAGTCTCGGAGCGTTGACCGGTCTGCCAACTCCTGGATGACTTGAGCAGTTTCATCATCGGAGTCATCGACAAAGATGATTTCGATACGAGTATTCCCCCCGACAGCATCAGCGAATGAGTCGCCAACACGCCGAACCAATGGCTCAATATTCGGGGCCTCATTTCGAGTCGGAACAATGACCGATACAAGATCAGGGTCCACGCTCCGTTGGGGAATGACCCCTTCAGCGAGCGAGGGACTCAACGTCAATACCACCAACCCTGCCATCGCCAGAGCAATGACAACGCTGGTGGTGTCAGCCAGTAAAACGAGACCGAGCTGGGGCCCGATTGGCAAGACAGCGACCGCAGCAAAGGCACTAAGGACCACAAAGGCTCGGTTCCGTGCTCCTCCCGAACTTGCCGCCATCAACAGAAGCCCCCAGGTCAAATACCAAGGCTGGGTGGTCGGGTGCATGATGGCGAAGATCAAGAGGCTCCAGCCCAGTCCTAAGGGCACTGGATGACGACCTGCAAGGATCAAGTATCCAGCGATCAGGCTGGCCACGATGAGACCGAGCGGTCGGGCAATACCGAGGATTGTTTCCAACTCGAACCCGGAGACAAGATGCAGGGCTCCACCCAGCACACGGGTGATGCTCAGATAGGCGTCCACCGGATTGGCACTGCGCATCGAACCAATCCAACCCCAACCCCAACCGGTCAAATAGCCGGCAAGCGCTAGCACGATGGCAGGACCAACAATGCTGGCGGCCAAGCGCAGAGCCTTTTTGCCTGGCGTTAGTCCCTCGATTACCCAGGGCCAGGCAAGGAAGCCAACACCAAGAATGGCTGGAATTTTGATCACCGCACCCAACGCACACAGAGCAATGCCAAGCCAGCGCCACCGAGCACGACGACCTAGCGCTACCCCCGCAATCAGGAAGCCCAGCATGATCGCCTCGTTGTGGGCACCCGAGACCAGATGCAGCAATATCACGGGATTGGCAACCGAAAGGACCAACGCGTCAGCCGGGTTTCGGCCAAGCCCTTTAGCAATGTCGAAGACTCCGATTGCGGCCACCACTAGCCCGATGACCGCAAATAGCCGAAAGGTCAGGACCGATGCAACCGGGCCCGATGTCAGGGATGACACCAGGCTGGAAAGGGTAACGAAGACCGGGCCATACACCACGGGAGCGTGGAGGTAGATGGGGTCCATTGCGTCCAATACCGGGTCGGCTCCCAAGGCACCAGGACCATTGAGGTAGACATCAATACCAACTTCGGCCATACGTCCTTGGGCGGCATATGCATAGACGTCTCGGCTGCCCAGCGGTGGTCCAAGAAGGAAAGGAATAGCCCACACTGAGGCAACGACCCCGATGGTGGTCGCTTGTCTGCGGACTTGCATCTGGCTCGTGTTGTGCTCCTGGGAATTGGTGCTCTCGGCGCGTTGGCTGGACTCGGTACTCATGGTTAGAACATGGCGACGAAGGTTGACCCAAACCCGGATGAGCAGGATCATCCCGCCATAGAACATCGAAAGGGCGACAACAAGGTTGGCCGAGGGCTGGACGGGAATCTGTGGCAGCCCCCAGAGCTGGCCATCACTTCCCCGGGTCGATGCACCAGCCAAAATCCCACCAATCACGGTCACCGTCGTCGCCAACAAGCCGAGCAGGGTGAGGCGGATGGGGAACGGGGCCGAGCCCTGGTGGCGGTCGATGGAAGCAGTGTAGAGCCGAGCCGTGAAACCCGAAATACAACAAATCGCTTGCTTTTACTCTTATTTCCTCTTAATGTATGCCAAAGCCCCCGACGGCCGGCAACACACAGTAGGCCGTTCAATCAGACGAAATTCAACCAGACGAAATTCAACCAGACGAAAGTAGAGAACATCATGACAATGCTCGGAGCACAACTGGATGACCTGGCAACACTCTCCACCAGGCTGCAAACCACCTCGACCGATGTCGGTGCCGTCAAGGATCAGTCGGTAACCCTGACCTCAACCGTGGTCGGCAACGTGACCGAGGCGGCCCGCCATGCCCTCAGCGAAATAAGCACCCAGATGGACCTCATGTCCCAATCGGTTGCTGCCTCAACGAGCCAGGCCGATGCCACCCAGTGGACCGGTGCCAACGCCGATCGGTTCCGCCAAGGTGCCGCAGAATTTCAGAGTTCGATGGCTACCGCAAGCACTACCACCAGCGAGGCTTTTCAGGCCTTCCTCCAAGCAGCATCGACCATGAGCGAGTCACTGGAAAATTACGTGACCCAGCTTTCAGGATCGCTCATGACCGCTCAGGAATCTGCCAGCCAGATGTCAAGCGCGGTCGAGAGCCAGCGAGCCAACCTTGACCAGGTCATGAATATCGGCATCTCGGCCGGCTGATGCCAAACGTGGTTGATTTCGAGCTGGCTGCCGCGGCTTTCAGTCGTGCCAGTGAAGACCTGCAACTGCTTCGGGGTAGTTGTCAACCATTTCTTGGCGCCGACACCGTCGCCGGAGGGGCGCTGGCCGGACTGGTCGAGGTCACCATGGATGTCAGCGATCAGAACCTGACTTCAGCGGCTGCCGCCCTCAATGAGCTGGCCGATATTGCCCATCAACGGGCAGCGGTTTGCCGAGCCTACGCGATGGACCTGCGGTCCTTCAATCAAGAGTTGCAGCGCTGGCAAAACAACGTGGCCGACTACCCGACTGGGGAGACCATGCCTCCTCGACCGCAACCGCCACTATCACCGCCGAGCTGGGTCTCCCACTAGCCCTACGAACGAAAGGAAAGCAGAATGGTCGGTATTGACCCAGAACGCGTTTCTACTGCCGGGCAACGGCTCCGCCAGAACGTGGCCGTATTGGACGACATCGAGATTGATATCCGTATCGCCCTCACCCGATCCGGTCTGACCAGCCCGGTTCTGGCCACCGTCGACGACATCGAGTATGAGCTGTCCAGCCTCGACCAGGTGCTGCAGACTCGCACCAACCTGGCTCTGGGCTTCCAGCTCGCACTCGGGCCAGCTCGCCTTGCTGAGCAGACCTCCCAGCTCTGGAACCACCTCTTGGACCCAAGGAATCAAGGGGCAGACGGGACGAGCCAAGCACTCCGGTTCCAAACCCAAGAAGACAATCCTGACGCAGAACATAACACAAACAATCCCGACCAGTTCTGGGACTCGGCCGGAACCAATGGCGGGACTCCCAATGAGGCGTCGACTGACTTCCGGGCCCTCGCAGTATCCACAGCAACCGGAGCAGCAACCGGAGCAGCGATCGCTGCCCCGGGTTTCTACGTCGACAAGTATGACGAACTCATCTACGCCAAGGGCAACGGCAATCTTGCTTGGAAGAATCGGGTCGATGGACCCGATGGACGCCAGATCACTTCTACTCAACGAGCGCTGAGAACAGCTGCCTATGGCGACACGGTCGAAGAAGGAGCGTCACGAGTACGAATTGCGAGCTTTGGAAAGGTGTTATCGTTGGCCTCTACAGCATGGGATGCAAAGGGCAACTATGAAGAAAACAATGTTGAGGGAAGAAACGAAGCCATCGTGCTCCTCGACACGGCCGCTGAGACACTGGTCAAGGCAGGCGCCGGAGCGGCTGGCAGTTCAATCGGATGCAACATCGGGGGCTCCATAGGCGGCATGGTTGGCCCAATTACTGCCGGCGTTGGGTGCTTTGCCGGTGGTCTAGCAGGTTCGGCCATCGCCACCGATGCGGCCGACCGACTCTACGACTCGGTCACAGAACGTGACTCTGGGCAAGACGAAGACCATGACTGAGCCTGCTCATAGGGCTCGAAGCCAGATCTTCGGTCGAGTCGGCCAGCATGCAACTGAGGGAAGACTCGCATTGTGAAGGACAAGAAACCGAAACCCATCCCCATTCTTCGTGCCAAATTCGGGCGCCTCGTACTTCTGCTTCTAGCGGTCAATTCGCCTCTCCTCTACCTCCTGTACGGGAACAGAAGAAGCGCAACGGCCTGGGCACAGTTTGGGGCCTATTGGCCAGTAGCGCTAGCAGCCGTCGCTGGACTTATGTGGACCGGAAGGTACGGAAAGCGACTCGTTCTGCGACGAACGCTGGTAGCTGGAGAACCAGGATGCTTACGAGTAACGGCTCCATCAACGGGGATCTCGGATCCGAGAGAGCAGTCACTTACCGGAGACCTTTCTGACCTGACGATGACGATCAAGTATCTGAGTTCTGAACACCCAAAGGGAAGACTGGCTCGCAGCATGAAGAGACAGCAATGGTCCTTGGTTACGTTCTCGGGCCATGCCGGGACTATCAAAATATCGCCTTTCCTCAAGTCCTACAAGAAGGGCCACGAAGAACGTTTTGCCGAATGGAAGAGAACCATGGCCAACCCAATGCTGATCAGCTCACACGACAGCGGCCAAGAGCAGGAGTTCGGCCTGTAACCGGCATCAATCTCCTCGCCACGAGCCGATCACCAGGCGAGAAACACGAAGAAACGAGAAACTGACCCGATGAGAAACAGCGACACCCAAGCCATCCCAATCTTGCGGGCGCCACTCTGGCGTATCTGGCTAATGTTTTTGGTCTTCAGCTCACCTCTCCTCGTCCTGTACTGGACCTGGAACAGTGACGGTGTGTACCCCAGACAAAAGGCGATGCTGGTAGTAGCGGCTCTGGTTGGCATCTTGGCCATGGCAACAGCTGGACTACGTGCTCTTCGGCAACGAACACTGGTCTCGGGGGAACCGAACCTCCTACGGGTATCTGCTCCATCCAAGGGGATCACGAACCCCCGAAAACAGACTCTGGAAGGCGACCTCTCAGACCTCACGATGTCGATCGATGCTGCTGTGCCGCCGGGGCTAGCCCGCACCATGAATGCAATACCCGGCAATGCGAAGTTTTCCGAGGTCATCTTCTCCGGTAAAGCCGGAACAATCAAGATGCTCGTAGCCCTGAACTCCTATGAGGTCGGGTACGAGGAGCGGTTCGCCGAGTGGAAGAGAACCATGGTCAGCTCAACGGACTGACCCATACGGGCTGATACATAGGGTCTGATACATACCGGCTGATCCATGGTCAGCTATGAGGCTCGAAAACCATCCCAGTCCACGCGAGTAATCTCCCACCATTCGGTCACGGTCTCACCGTGAACAAATGATGCCTCCGCCAACCGGACGAAACTCGCACCGGTCTTCTGTTTGACCCGACGTGACGCGGCATTGGTCTGGGCATTACTCATCTGCAGTTTCTCCTGTCCGAGCACATCAAAGACATAGTCCTGAAAGGCAACGATGGCTTCGGTCATCAGACCTTGTCCGTGCAGATCGAGATCAAGCCAGAAGCCCCGGTTGCCGGTCGCCCGGCCTTCTGGACTGAACGACAATATCCCGACAGCCTCATCCGGAATCGTTGACCCCTTGAGGGTGATGGCCCAGTTCATCTCGTTTCCCGCTGCCACTGCTGGCAGTGCGATGTCACGTAGGAAGGTCTCGGCCCCATCATCGGGATAGGGCCACGGAGCAGTCTCCAAGTACTTGCCCACGTCCCACTTGCTCACCCGCGTCTGGATTGCGGGTGCATCTTCTTGCCGGATCGGCCGCAAAATCAGCCGCGCAGTTTCCAGCACTGGTGTCGGCGGCAGGCCGCGTGCTTGCGCCGGTGTTGGATCATCTCTCATGCCAAGATGGTGTACCTCCTCGGCTCGATGGTCAACCGAATAACAAACCAGAGCAACGTAGCCGTGACCGCAACCCGGACTAGGCAGCAACCTGGACTAGGCAGCGACCTGCACGATGGTCGAGCGTCCATTGTCCAGAACAACGGCACGACCAGGCGTTGCTTCGGCCAGATCTGGGACCAGGGTCCGACATGCTTCTCCATCGGCTCGGCTGGGATTGATCAAGACCACAATCGAGCGGGCCAGGAGAGGCCCAGTCCAGCTTCCAATCCCCTTGGTCGATGCCGGTGTCGCCCCAATGACAAGGGCGGAACCATTAGCTTGCGCCTGGGCCAACAGGATGGTCGCTTCTTCACTGGTCAGACGTTCCCCATCGTCAATGACCATGACGCGTTCCGCCTCCTCGGGGCAAAGCGATCCAGTCAAGGTCTGGATAGCCGTCGATCGTCCGCTTCCAGGACGACCAAGGACTAGGACCGGTTGCCCGGCCAAAAGCGGCACCGAAACTGGAGCCAGGTCGTGGTTCAGGCCCAAAGCAACGGTTGTTCCACGATCGTTCCTGACCGGACCCGGCAGTTCGCAGCGGCCAACATGATTGCCAAGCACTCGGATCGCGGGCGCTCGATTGGCCGCATTCACCAACTCGTTCTGGACCACATTGCCGAGCTTGAGGCAACCAAGCAGACCTCGCAACCCAGTTTCTGGGTCCACCATTTCGGCCCCCTCCAATTGAAGACTTCCACTACCTGAACCGCTTCCGGTACCGCGAGAGCCGGGATGAAGGCCAAAGGCCATATACCCAGCGGGATCCGCCAGCCGGTGAATAATCCGTTGACTGAGCCCGGCCATCACCCGACCGGGGATGTCCCGGTCGCTGGAACCAGTAACGACTAGAGCAAGGCCACGGTCAACACCATCGCGGATAAGTCGCTGCAACCCAGCTGCTGCCCCCGGTCCCGCCTCAGACTCCAGACAATCGACAATGGCACCCCAACGATGAATAACCAGGCCGAGAGTTGGCATGGCCTCCTCTGAGTCAGAACGAGTCGGTTCTTGCTGGTCCAGCCATCCGACGATCTGGCTGATTGTCTTGAGGCAACGCTCGGGTTCACGGTTTGATACCACCGAGCCGACCGAGTGCAGCTGTTCCAGGTCGGAGAGCCTGCCACCACTGCCATCGAGGACATAGAGGTGACAGGGCGACTGCTGAACCAGCCCGCCGACCACAGTCGTTACCGTGGCGTCAACCTGTTCACCGTCAGATCCAATGATGGCCAAGCCGCCTCGTTGATAGTCCCAACCGTAGGGACGACGGGCCCGATTGTCCGGATCATCCAACCAGCCGAGAGCTACCGAAGACGACGACTCCAACTCGGCGTTCACCTCCGCGAGGTTCACCGAACGGACCGGATCCAACCATGGCGCAGCATTGGATTCCGGAGCTAGCTCTCCACAAGCAGCGAGCAATGACTCCAGCGAATGGTCGTCCTCAGCCGCTTTCACGTAAGGGTCAGCCACGCAAGGTTCTGACACATCAGGTTCAGCCACACCAGACAAGCGATCAACAAGTAGTGCTGGATGCACCACGAAGGGATCCAAATTGTTGATCCGATCCAACTCGACCTTGGCGCACTGGATCATCTCGAGCTTCGATCCACCGCGGCTGAGGATGGCACGTCCCGGTATTGGCGGCAGTCGACAAGCATCCGCGGCATCAATCACATCCATGCTGTCGCCCGAGTCTTGTACTCGCAGGCAGATACGCAGATTGGTGTTGGCACGAATCTGACCAGTCACCACACCAGCCGGACGCTGGGTGGCCAGAACCAGGTGCACCCCAAGTGACCGGCCTCGGCGAGCAACATCAATCAAGCCATCAAGAAACTCCGGCAACTCCTCGGCCAAGGACGCAAACTCATCAACCACAATCAACAGACGGGGCAGGGTCACTGGCGATCCGCCATCGCCGCCACCTCCATCACCACAGCCACTGTCACCGCCGCTACCTCCGGCGCCACTGCCACCAGTCGCTCTTGCCCCTCGTCCCAGTTCAGCAATATCTGTGCAGCCCTGTTCCCGCAAGATGAGCTCTCGACTGGCCATCTCTGCTTGCAAGCTTTGCAAAGCTCGGCCAGATTCGGTGGAGTCCAGATCAGTCACCACCGATGCCACGTGAGGAAGCCCGGCCACCAGATCGAACGCTCCGCCGCCCTTGAAGTCAATAAGGACAAAGGACACTTGATCTGGTGGTTGGGCAATGGCCGCACCAACGATGAGTGATCGAAGAAGCTCCGACTTGCCCGATCCCGTTGTGCCTGCGACCAGCATGTGGGGGCCGTCCTCGACCAGGTCAAGGAGCACGGGCCCCGAACGAGTCAGGCCAATGGCTGAGTACAGGTGATGACGATCAGCCGATGCCCAGTTGTCACCCAAGTACTCCACCCAACCGTCGGTGGTCAGAGGTCCTTTGTGTAAGGCTTCGTGGCTGATTCGGTTGGCCAGGCTCGCACCCCCGTCGTCAAGCTCGGGATCATCAAAGGGCGCAAGTTGCCGGGCCAAACCGAGGGCAGGTTCTTGGGCCAGTCCGTTGGCGATACCGCCTTGAGGCTGGGCATCAACCTTGGTGAGATCGCGGCAGAGGAACGCACGATCAGGATGAACGACAACCTGGTTGGCGCAGGCAGCAGGAATCTCACGGGAGTCACCAATCCAGATGAGGCGAACATGCTTGGCCCGACCAGCAAAGGCTTGGGCAAAGCCTCCAGACCCCGTCGGTTCGGGACCATCAACAACGAGTAGGAGCGGGCGATGAGCACCGGTTGCATCCCCCCTCTGTCCGGCCGAGGGGTTCTCCCGGAGGACAAGGTCTTCGATCTCCGTGCCAGTCACCCCAGCACCAACCAACGAAGGTAGCCACTTGACCCAGTCCCAATCGGCCAGTCGATCGGGGGTGGTTGCTACCGCCAAGCCAAGATCAGACGGGCCAATGTCGCTCAGGAACCCAAGCAAGATCGAGCGAACAAGCGAAAGGCCCGGTTCTCGGTCGCCGCATATGGCCAGGCCGTGAGAGGCAGTCAGTTCACGTTCGATCGGAACCATTGGCAGGCGGACGGCGGCCACGGCCTGACCCAACAGGCCCGGCGCATCAACCAATAGGTCTTGGACCCCGTCCGACAGCTCCGGCACGATGCCCAGATCTCCGCAGCCAACATGGACGACGAGGGCGTCTTCGTCGTGCAACCGCTGGCACCACGGCATCTCGGGTAGCGGCATCTCGGGTAGCAGCATCTCAGGTACCAGCATGTCGGGTTTCTGTATGTCAGGACTCAAGTCATAGTCCCGAAGTGAGCGACGCCGGCTTGTCTCCCGTACTGCCCACCTCGTTCGCTCCGCTTTGAGTTGACCGGCGACTAGGTCCAAGGCCACCCGCCGCTCTTTGGTGCGACGCCAATGAATGAATCTGGAAGCCAGTGAGCGGCCGATCAAGCCTGCGGCGGTGACACCAGCCAGAATGGCGAACAGGGGTGAGAACAACAGCGAGATGACCAGCCCACCAATAACTGAGGGGATCAGGGTTGACCAAGGAATACCGACTGGAGCCTTGGGTACATCGGGAATATCGGCTTCGAATGAGATTGGTTGGGTCGCTGGCGCCGCAGGCAC
This sequence comes from Actinomycetes bacterium, assembly GCA_024280015.1. Lineage (GTDB taxonomy): Bacteria > Actinomycetota > Acidimicrobiia > Acidimicrobiales > SZUA-35 > JAJRQY01. The sequence goes on along the minus strand of JAJRQY010000004.1, from coordinate 18,717 downwards.
CGGGCGACGGATGACCGTGACTCGCCCACGCTGATCGGGGCGACGTCGATAGTCGGGAGTTGAGCCAGACTGAGTCGAGCCAGACTGAGTCGAGCCAGACTGAGTCGAGCCAGACTGAGTCTTGATCAGCGAGCCTCGGGCCGGACGAAACTGTCCGTCCAAGAGCCAATGATTGGGTCGAATCTTGACGTCAGCACGTTTGCCGTCCTGTTCAACCACGACCTCGATCGGCTCAAAGGACCATTCGGAAGGGTTTGCCTGTGCATCGTGCATCTACTAGTTGTACTAGACATGTTAGAAGTATTCAAGAGTAGTTTAAAGAGTTTGATGTGCATTGTGTGACCAGTCTTGGAAACTCGCTTATCACTGCATCTCCGAAACAACCGCGCGGATCTCGTCCGAGAATCGATGCCAAGCGATCAATGTCTTGACTCTCACCCCGCGTCAGTCTTTTAAGATTGATGAATCATGCTCACGATTGGAACATTCGCTCGATTCGCCGGAGTCTCGGTTCGCGCCCTTCACCACTATGAGCAGGTCGGCCTGCTGGCTCCGTCACAAATCAATCCCCAGACCGGCTATCGCCGTTATGAGCCCCACCAGTTGCCGCGCCTACATCGGATCGTTGCGCTCAAGGAGCTCGGCCTATCCCTCGCTCAAGTTCGTCTGCTACTGGATGATCTGAGCGCCGAACAGCTCTCGGGGATGTTGCGACTCAAGCGAGCCGAACTGGCCAGCGAGCTGGAAGATCAGCAGCGCAAGCTAGCCATGGTGGAGCAACAACTCAAACACATCGAGATGGAGAATGACGTGATCGACATAGTAGTCAAGGACATACCGGCACTTCGAGTCGCACAAATACGATGGACCGGCGCCGAAGGAACGGACTTCGACGAAGTTGCAGACTTCGTTCGACCTGCGGTCGCCGAATTGGCGAGCCAGCTCGAGCTTGACGGAGTGATAACAAGGGGAGCAGCTTTTGTGCACTACGAAGTGGATGCGCAGGACAAGCTGATTCCCGCGGTGGCTATCGAAATCAACGACCAGCCACTGGTGCCTTCCAACAGGGTCACGATCGAGACCCTTGGGCCCACGGCAGTCGCGTCCACCATATTTCACGGCCAACCGCACCACGATGCCATTGCCCCGCTCTACGGCAAGCTCGTGCAATTCGCCGGTGCCAATGGATACGCACCAAGGGGTCCCGGTCGCGATGTTCTTGTTGGCGAGTCCCCGGATGGCTTTGTTATCGAACTTCAACTTCCTATAGAGAAAATCTGACCGTATCCCTCAGTCAAGGCCAGCAATTGCCCGAGACGCTGACCGGCATATCAAGGCCTCATTCAACGCCATCAACGTGAGCCCATCGTCAAATTGCATGGCTAGGAGTTACCGATTGCTCACTGCTGTGACCATCCGATCGAGGATCTCATCCAAGACCGTCCGTGTCGTGGCGAAGTTCAGTCGGGCAAACCCCTCCCCCAGCGGACCAAACGGCGTGCCCTGACTGAGCGCTACCTTGCCGTTCTCGATAAAGAACTTCATTGGATCCGCACCAAGCTCTAGCGGCCCAAAGTCCAGCCAAGCAAGATAGGTGGCCTCCGGAACCCGGTACCCGATCGTCGGCAGCTCTGAGGCCAGCCGCTCACTGAGATGATCGCGTTGCGACGTCAAATGAACCTTCGTTTCTGCCAACCAGTCGTGCCCAGACTGCCAGCAGGCCAGAGTCGCTTCAGCTCCGAGTACATTGACGCCTCCGCGAGAATGGGGTGGCATATTTTCAAGAGCCTTGGCTGCCATCTCGCTTCCCATATGGGCAACGGCCACGCGCATGCCCGCAAGATTGAACGACTTGGACGGACCGAAGACCGTCACCGTGCGAGCCGCCGCCTGATCCGAAACGGTAGCGAACGGAATGTGAGCTCTGCCCTCAGCCTGGTCGACGTCGACATCGGCCGAGTCGACGGCGGCATCAGCCGAGGGATGAACCAGGTCTGACCAGACCTCGTCGCTAATCACCAAAAGGTCATGAGCCTCGGCGATATTAGCCACCGCACCCAACTCCTCGCGGGAGAAGACCCGACCGGTTGGATTGTGCGGGTTGCACATCAAGATGGTGGTAACCGGAGTCCCGGCAGCCTTCGCTCCGGTGATTGCCCGGTCCATGCCTTCATTGGTGAGATGACGGTCTGGACCTTCGAGGGGGCAATGCACGGCCACACAACCCGCACCCGCGATCCCGTCAAGGAAGGGCGGGTAGATCGGTGTCATCACCAGCACACCATCTCCCTTCGTGGTTGTCTCCCACAAGATGACCTCGATGGCATGCAGCACGGTGGAGAACACAACAACCCTGTCTGGGTTTGGTTTCCAGCCATGAGCCCGGTCCTGCCAGTCGCTAAAAGCCTCCCCCAGCTTCCACGCAGCGGCAAAGTTGTAGCCGAAGTCGCCACGGTCAACAACAGCTCGAATGGCATCCAGCGCAACCTCCGGAGGGGCGAGATCCATGTCTGCCACCCAACATGGCAGAACATCATCGTCATATCTCTGCCACTTGATGCCAGACAGGCTTCGCAAGCGTTCCAAGTCAGTCGCGAGATTGATGGCACCGTTGGAGGACGTCTTGCTCAGCTTGTTGGACACGCATCGAACCTAGCTCACGAGCACACCATCAACCAGACAGTCCACGCACCCAGGCGAACTATGTTGGATTGTTCTGCTCTTGCTCATCAGCAAGTTCCATCCACTGGTCCTCGGCCACCGATAGATCAGCATCGATCTGAGCCAGCTCAACACCAATCTCGCTCAGCTTGGCATGGTCACTGCCTGCTTCAACCAGCTCGTTGTTGAGACGCGCCTTCTTCTTCTCCAGTCGGGCGACATCCTTCTCTACCTGACGCAACAACCGGCTGATCGTGCTTGGGGAACGCTGGCTAGAGGAGTCTCCCTCAGCGGACAGGACGGCGGAGGATGCAGCAGCCTTGCGCGTGTCACCCTTCTTCTCGCGCTTGCCCTTTCCCTTCTCCTTCCCCTTCCCTGTTGATACCACAGCACTTCCAGATGAGTTCTGTCCCGACAATTCTGCTCGGCGATGCTCGGACCAGGCGTTGAATCCACCTGGCCATCGAATGGCACCACCCTCGCCGTCAATCACCAAAGCATCGGCAACTACCCGATTCAAGAACGAGCGATCATGGCTAACCACCACGACGGCTCCGGGCCAGTCCTCCAAGAAGTCTTCCAAGGCCCGCAAGGTTTCCAGGTCCAGGTCATTGGTTGGTTCATCTAGAAACAAGACGTTCGGCTTGGAGGCAAGAATGGTCATGAGTTGGAGGCGCCGTCGCTCTCCACCAGACAAGGTGTGAACTTCGGCCCACTGGGCGTCCTTGTCGAACCAGAAGGACTCCAGCAGCCGTGCATCAGTCCAGTCCGGCTTACGATTCGGACCAGCAACGACTTCACGAACACGAGCGTGCGGATCAAGACCAGAGTCCAGCTGCCGGTAGTAACCAACCTCAACCGTTGTGCCCCACACCACGCGGCCCGCCGTCGGCTCCAACATCTTGGCCATGATGTTCAGCAAGGTGGTCTTGCCCGCCCCATTTGGGCCGACAATACCGAGCCGTTCTCGCTGATCAAGCAGGAGATCAACACCATCAAAGAGCTGACGTCCATCAGGAGCAACCGCCGACACCCCGTGCAACTCAACTACCACGTCACCAAGACGCGGGGTAGGGAACTCCAGGTGTAGATCAGCCGGACGAGCCGGGCCCTCCTGCTTCTGTGCAATCAGAGCCTTGGCGGCGTCGACTCGGGCCTTGGGTTTGGAACTTCTCGCTTTTGCTCCACGACGCAGCCACGCCAGCTCCGACTTGGCCAGATTGCGGCGAATGCTTTCGGCCGACTCTGCAGCGTCGTCTCGGTCAGACTTCGCCTCCAGATAGCTGTCGTAGCCTCCTTCATGCACATGGGCATGGCCTCGATCTAATTCCAGCATCCTGGTGGTGACTCGATCAAGCACGTGTCGATCGTGGGTGACGAGCAGCAATCCACCTCTGTAGGCGGCAAGGTGCTCTTCCAGCCAGACAATTCCCTCGAGGTCCAGGTGGTTTGTTGGTTCGTCGAGGATCAGCATGTCGCTCGGAGTAAGCAGGGCCCGAGCCAAGGCAACACGCTTGGTTTCGCCTCCAGACAAGGTGTCAGTCCGGCGATCGAAATGGCCACTCATACCCAGGCGAGTCAGAACCGATTCTGCTTCCCACAGCTCGGTTGGCAGATCAGCGGTCACCGCGTCAAGAACCGTTCCTTCCGGAAGTGAGTCTTGCTGATCCAACATCGAGACTCGCACGCCACTTCCCGAAGTCACCACTCCCGATTCTGGCTCGACCTTGCCGGCAAGAACCCGAAGCAGGGTCGACTTCCCGGTCCCGTTGATACCAACAACACCGAGCCGATCACCCGTCGACACCGTGATCGAGACCTCACTGAACAGGGCCCGATCGGGGCGGGTCATCGTCACGTTTGCTGCATCAACCAGGATCACCACGAGAGGCTACTGGCACCCAGTAGCCTCTCGTCATGTCGGGAATCCTGAGTGATCCAATGGATATGAACGGTCCGCGTCATAAGAAGCCAACCTGGCCAACGGTGCCCGCCACCAAGGGTCTTCTGATTCGTCATCGCGACACCGGCTACGTTGGGACAATCGTGCGGTTTGGGCCTGACTGGCTCACCATGAAGGATCAGGATGGACGTAGCCAAACTCTCCGGGTGGAGCGCGGAGCCTTCTCCGTTCAGGGAAAGACCGTTTCCCTGGTCAAGCCCACTGTGGTAAGAAACGAAACAACCCAGACCACAGCATCCGGATCAGTGGCACTGGACGATTCCCGAGCTCGTGTTGCCCGCCCTAGCCGGATCCTGGTCGAAGGTCTTCACGACGCCGAACTAGTCGAAAAGGTATGGGGGGCGGACCTCAGGATCGAAGGCGTCGTTGTCGAACCGCTACACGGAGCCGACGACCTGGCCCAGATCGTGCGAACCTTCCAACCAAGACCGGGACGCAGGCTCGGCGTGCTGCTTGACCATCTCATCGACGGAACGAAGGAAACAAGAATTGCCAGGACAGTCGACCATCCCGACGTGCTCATTACCGGCCATCCCTACGTCGATGTCTGGCAAGCAGTCAAGCCAGCAACGCTTGGGATCAAGGAATGGCCAGTCATTCCCATGGGAACCGACTGGAAGCGCGGCATATGTACAGCATTCGGATTCAACGGCGAGCCGGGAGCATTGTGGAAACAGATTCTCAAGCAGGTGACGTCCTACAAGGATCTTGAACCAGGCCTCGTTGGAGCGGTCGAAGAACTCATCGACTTTGTCGCCCCACCTCCCCTCGACTAGATCATTCGGGGCCACCAACAGCTTCGGTGTCGGGTCAAGCTATCCCCGACGTTTCGGTCGCTCCACCGACGCTGGCTGACTGAACGCCTGGCTGACCAGGACACCCTTCAGTCCTTCCGGTGAGCGCTCGCGTGTCTTGAACCAGGAAGAAGGATCAATCACATCAGCGGCGACGGGCATGTTGAAGAGATACCCCTGCATGATGTCAACACCAAAGTCCAGCAACTGCTTGACCTGATCCTTGTCCTCAACCCCTTCAGCGATAACCCGAAGTTCCAGGGCCTTTGCCATGGCGACAACCGCTTCGATGATGGCTCGGTTGCTTGAACTTGTTTCCATCTCATCGACAAATGTCTTGTCGATTTTGAGGGCTGACACCATGTCGAACTGTTTCACATAGCTCAGGGAAGACTGACCCGTCCCAAAGTCATCGATAGCAAGCTCAACCCCGAGTGCCCGGAGCTCACGAAGGCAAGAAAGGCCGTCCAGGTGATCAACCACAACATCTTCCAGAATCTCCAACACCAACTGCTCTGGAGGAAGCCCAGACCAATCAAGGATCTCGGCGACAAGACTCGGGAAATTGGCGTCAACCAACTGCTGCTCAGCGATATTGATACTCATCTTTACAAAACGCGCATCAGGAGAAAGATGGTTCCAAACCGCAGCCTGAGCACAGGCCTCACGAAGAACTCTCTCGCCAATCGTGGCAATCATGCCGGTTTCTTCGGCAACAGCCAGGAACTGGCCAGGTCCTAGGACCCCTCGCGTCGGGTGATTCCAACGAACAAGTGCCTCGAATCCATAGAGCCGCTTCTCCGAAACATTGACCAGAGGCTGGTAGTACACCATGAACTGGTCTTCCTTGATGGCCTGCACCAGGTCACGTTCGGTGTCCAGACGCTCAATGGCTTCAAGTCGGTGGGAATCGTTGAATACTGCGTAGCCGCTACGAGTTCGCTTTGCCTTGTACATCACCGCGTCAGCATCACGAACCAGATCTTCAGCTCGACGAGGATCACCCGGCTTGGCGATCGTGATTCCAATACTGGCCGAGGCGGTCATCACCTTGCCGAATAGGGAGACCGGTTCTTCGAAGGCCCGCAGGATCTGCTGAGCTACCGCAACCACCGACTTCTCCGAGAGCAGATCGCGGCAGATGACGACGAATTCGTCACCTCCGAATCTGGCAACAACATCAAAGCTTCGCACCGAAGCTCGCAGTCGACCGGCCACAATCCGCAGAAGCTCATCACCCGCATCATGCCCCATCGAGTCATTGATCACCTTGAACCGGTTCAGGTCAAGAAAGAGCACTCCCAACGTTGTTTCGTTGGCCTGAGAAAGCTCTGCGGCCTTCTCCAATTCTTCGAACAGGGCACTTCGGTTGTACAGCCCTGTGAGCTTGTCATGCCTTGCGTCATGCTCGGCCCGAGCCAGATCAGCTGACGTGAAATTTGCTCTCCAGCCGGCCCAGATCGCAGCTGCGCCTGCTCCGGCAGTGGCAAAAAGTCCCGTAAGGCCAGAAAACACAAGGTCGCGGTAGGCAGCCTCGCCGACCGAGTACAGAACACCAAGAAATGCCACCGTCGCCAAGAGACCTGAAAAGACAACCGCTCCAGGGGATGCGGCGAGACGGTTTTGTTTCACATCATCAATACGGCCAAAAGGCGTTGAACTTGAGCTTTCGACAGGAATCTAGGTACATGTCCCTGCTCCTGCTCCAACGGGGTCAAGAATCGCAAACGTAAGCGGGACCTGGCCTAGAAGATCTTGTGAACATCACCATTCTTCGCTCAGGTCCATCGCCGATACGCCGATAGGTGAGGGAGATGCCCAACGATCTTCCTGCAACTCCTGATCTCGCAATCAGTCAGCACGGCCAACTTGCGGAGGCCTTCGAGACCTTTGCCCGTGGCATGGGTCCCTTCATCGACGAGCGAATGGCCGAGTACTTTCCCGGTGATCTCAGTTGGGCAGAAACGGCGGCGAACCGTATGGGTAGACCGGCCGAACACGGGGCGACCGACCCCCTCTTCCAACTCCTCGTTCTTCGCCGCTTTTGGGGACCGGTCTTTGCTGACTTCTTTGGGAAAGATCTCCGCGACATGATCGGCCAGATCATTGAAGCTCGCAATCTTTGGGCCCATTTCAGTCTCCCCGACGATGCCGGTTACATCGACAAGATCCTCTTGTCCTTGGAGCGGGTCCTTGCGCCGGTCGCACCGGAACTAGTCAGTCGCCTTCGCCAGATTCGAACGACACTCAAGAGCCCCCAGTCTGGAGGCTTCGGGATCGAACCGGCGACAGACGTCGACTCACTGGCCTTGCAATCTCAACTGATAGAGACCGAAGCGGCATTCGGAGACCTGCAGGGCGAGCTGAACGACATTGCCATCCAGCTAAACCGTTCACGCAAAGCCGCGGCGGCCAAGCAACTCCGAATCGCTGCCATCGAAAAACAACTTCACGATGTTCATGGCCGTTCGGACATTCTCCAGACCTATCTGGACGCCGAACGCAGCAGCCGGAGCCGGATGGAGTGGCTCTTTGTCGCCTTCATCACCGTCATGCTGATAGCAATGGTCATCATCTCGCTCACTAGCTGAACGAACGACCACGCTGGGATTGCTGTTCGACGCCTGCGAGATCCGAACGTGGGTCAGAGCTGCCTGCGAATAGCGGCCGCGACGGCGTCAGCGCCACCAGGGCTCAACACAATCGTGTTGTGATTGACGGCGGGCACCGTGGTCACTCGCAAACCAGACATTCGACTTGTTGCCCGATCAACGGTCTCTTGACTGATCAAGGGCCCTGACTGGTCCGGCATGCCCTTCTCAGCCCGCAACAGCTCAGCCGGGCACTCGACCTCCTCCAACGCAGCAACAACCCGAGGGTCCAGAATGATCTCGACCCCATCTTGATACACCGCCTCGGGATCCACTCGCCTGGCGCCGAAGGGGTGCGAGCCACCTCGATCGTCCCAATCAATGAGCGGGCGGGACAATTCAACGCCGCCCTCAACCAGAACTAAGCCCCGTACGCGGTCTGGATAGAGAAGAGCGAAGGTTGTAGCAACAAAGGCGCCCATGGAGTGGCCAACAACAAGAAGTCTCTGCGCGACACCAAGTGAGTCAAGCAGTCGGCCCAGATCATGGGCGTGATTAGCAACACCCCACGGGCCATCAAGGAAGAAACTGCCACCCCTCCCCCGCAGGTCAACAGAGATCGACATCACATCAGGAGGGAGCCGGCTGCTGAGCAGGGACCATGACCTGGCGTTGGCAGAGAGCCCATGAATGAGCAAGACCATGTCAGAAGCGTGACCGAGGTCAGGCCCATCAAGGATGGCAGCTGGCAGCCCAAACTCGGCCGAAGCATCCACAGATCGAGACTTGACACCCATCAGCTAGACCGTAGTTGCCTGAGTGCTCATTTGTTGCTAGTCAACTGTTCCTACTCAGCCGGTCCAACTCAACTGTTCCTACTCAGCCGGTCCAACTCAACTGTTCCTACTCAGCCGGTCCAACTCAACTGTTCCTACTCAGCCGGTCCAACTCAACTGTTCCTGCTCATTCGCAACCACCCATTCATTACTAGGAGTGGCCGCCACCCATTTGTGACTGTGTCATCTAGATTGTGGCCATGGAACTTCGACTGGATGGCAAGGTGGCGCTCATCACTGGGGGCTCACGTGGGATCGGGAAGGCCATCGCTACCGCCTTTGCGAAGGCAGGAGCTCGGGTCATGATCGTCTCGCGCAAGGCGGAACCGCTTGAGGCAGCTGCGGCCGATATCGATGCGGCATCTGGGACAACGGGGTGCAACTGGTTTGTTGCCAATACTGGGTCAAGCGATGCTGCGGCCGACGCCACGCAGGCCACCCTCGATCGACTTGGCGGATTGGACATCCTGGTCAACAATGCGGCCACCAACCCCTACGCCGGGCCAATGATCAATGTTGACCTCGGCCGCTGGGACAAGACCATCCAAGTCAATCTCACCGCACCACTCATGTGGAGCCAGGCTGCGTGGCAAGCCTCAATGAAGGAGCATGGTGGAGTGATCATCAACATCTCCTCCGTCGGAGCCAAGATGACAAGCGAGTCGATCGGGGTGTATGACCTCACCAAGGCCGCATTGCTGAAGATGACCGAACAACTCGGCGCCGAACTTGGCCCAATGGTCCGGGTAAACGCCATCTGCCCCGGGCTTATCAAGACCGACTTCGCTCGTTTCCTCTGGGAAGGCGAAGCCGGGGAGAAGATTGCTAACTCCTACCCACTCAAGCGATTGGGAGAGACAGAGGACATCGCTCACGCTGCCTTGTATCTCGCGTCAGACTCAGCTTCTTGGATGACCGGCCAGCACCTGGTTCTTGATGGCGGCGGCCTCGTCTCGTTTCGATGAGCGATACCCAATGAACGACGTCCAATGAACTGCCTGACGGACTGCCTGATGGTCAGTATCACGTGAGCAATATACGACTGGGGCGAATCGCCGGAGTCCCCATCTCTGCCCATTGGAGTGTGCTGGGCATGGCGGCATTCGTCGTCTACTCGCTGGCCTTCACCGTCCTTCCCAGCCTTTATCCGACGGCCCCCCTTATTGATCGGCTGATGGCGGCATCGGCCTGCGCCTTCCTCTTTCTTCTTTCCATCCTTGGCCACGAACTTGGTCACGCCTTTCTCGCAAAACGTCACGACATACACGTCGATGGAATCAGTCTCTGGATACTGGGTGGAGTAGCCAAACTCAGCCGCCAAGCCCAAACCCCAAAGGCCGAATTCGAGATCGCCCTAGCTGGGCCGCTTGCCAGCCTGATCATCGGGCTTACATTTTCTGGCGCCGCTCTTGTCGCCCGATCTCAAGACATTGTTGGACCGGGTCCGGCAGTCGTTGCCTGGCTAGGAATTGTGAATGTCCTCATCGCTGCCAGCAATTTGCTCCCCGCTTCACCCTTGGACGGCGGGCGGATCCTGACCGCCGCAATCTGGATGCGAAACGGCGACGCAGAAGCCGCACGCTTGCACTCGGCCCGCTCCGGCTTAGTTGCTGGCCTCGCGTTGATCGTCGCCGGCGTCAGTGCCACGATTGTCTTCAAGCAACCTCTTCGGCCTTGGATCTCTGCGCTGGTGATGGGCATGTTCCTACTCGGTGCGGCCCGAACCGAAGTAATCGGTGCTGCCATTCGTCGTCGATTCAACCACACGGACATCGAATCCATCACCAGTTTTCATCCGACCGCTGTTCCGGGGAGCACTCCGGTTGATCGTTTCGCAACGTGGGCGGGAATCGACCATCAGCACATAGCCCACCCCGTGGTGCACTGGGGCCACGAGCCCGTCGGCTACTTGACGCCCGCCCTAGGAGCAACCCTTTCCCCCGCGGAACGAAGCTGGACGTCAGTCGCCCAGCTGGCGGTCCCCAGTGACGTTGTCCCCCGAGCCTGGAACACCGAGTCGGTTGACGTCGTACTGCAGAGGATGGAGACCTCCTACCCGCTGGCTGTAATCCACCGGGTCCAGGACAATCAGATTCTTGGCACCGTGTCTCAAGCACAGATCCACCAACTCATGACGTCACCAGATTGGTGGGGCCGACTTCCCGACATCGAACCAACGAGCAAACCCGACTTCCACCCGGTCGGGAGCTAATCTCTTTCTCGAGATGGGTTCTGACCACCAGACAACAGATGAACAACCCCCAGACGCTGGAGGGTCCGATGCTGAGTCACCTCACGCTCAGGGTCCGCCAGTCTCTGTCCATCACTGGCCCACGCTGATTCGTAAGGCCATCTTCGCCTGGTGGGGCGTACTGGTTGGTCTGTGGGTTCTGTTACTCCTCATCAACAAGCTGGATGGTCTCCTCATCCAGATCCTGTTGGCCTTGTTCATTTCCTTCGCTCTCGAACCAGTAGTCGACAAGATGGAGAAACGGGGCATCAGCCGCGGTGCGGCAACTGGCCTATCCCTGCTAGCCCTCATCGTCGGGGCGCTGGGGTTCCTTGCCGTCATTGGTGACCTAGTCGCCAACCAACTGACCGATCTTGTCGATGAATTACCCGGGTACATGACAAGTGGTCAGGCGTGGATCGAGAACCGGTTTGGTATCGAGCTTCAGACCGATGACTTCACAAGCCAGTTTCAGGACGGCGGAACGGCAAGCAAGTTAGCGGGGACAATTGCTGACCGCCTCCTGGCCACGGGCACCGGAATTGCCAGCTTGCTCTTTCAAGCATTGACCATCCTGCTCTTCGTCTTCTACCTCACCGCCGACGGTCCAAGGCTCCGACGAACCATCTGTTCTGTTCTTCCACCCGCACGACAACACGAAGTCCTCCGAGTTTGGGAACTGGCCATCTCCAAGACCGGGGCCTACATTTCTTCCCGTTTCATTCTGGGAGCGGCCTCAGCACTTGTGCATTGGGTCGCCTTTTCAATCCTCGGTCTTCCGTCACCAATCGCCCTTGCGCTCTGGGTCGGCCTGGTGTCCCAGTTCATTCCAACTCTCGGAACCTACCTAGCCGGAGTTCTTCCCATCCTGGTCGCCCTTGGGGTGCAACCATCGAAGGCGCTCTGGGTGCTGGCCATCATCATCATCTATCAACAGATAGAGAACTACATCTTGCAGCCCCGGATCACGGCCCAGACCTTGGAAATGCACCCAGCCGTCTCGATCGCTGCGGTGCTGGCCGGGACCAGCTTGCTAGGCGCGACCGGCGCCCTGCTGGCCTTGCCTTTCGTAGCCACCGCTCAGGGCTTTGTTGGGGCTTACATCCACCGCCACGACGTGGTCGAAAGCAAGCTCCTTCGGGAAGATTCAGCATGATTTCGGGGTTACTGCCTGGGTGACTGAAGAAAATGTGACTGAAGAAAACATGACTAGCAAAGACCCGGCTCCGATGGATGCCGCAGAACAACCAGCAACTCCCGAGCTACCACCGATCACCGTCTTCTGGCGGCCCGGATGCCCGTTCTGCATGACTCTGGACCGATCAATGAAGAAAAGCGGTCTGGCATACGACAAGCGCAACATCTGGGAAGATCCAGAAGCAGGGGAATACGTGCGCAACGTTGCTGATGGAAACGAGGTCGTTCCGACTGTACGCGTCGGGTCCCAAGGACTGGTAAATCCCAAGATGGGGCAAATCATGCAAGCAATCAAGGAAGAATCTGAGCAGACTTTGACCACTGAACAGCTGGAAAGCCTTGTTGGATCAAAGGTTGAGCCACAAGCAGGGCCACTCGGCAAGCTGCTTGGGCGTATACTGTCCAACTAGCAACACGAAAGTTGACGCAGTTCCATCAATTCCTCGGCCGTGGAACCGAAGGTATTAGGGACAACGCAAATTCTTTCGCTGATAGCCGCCGTCAACCCAAAGGAACCGACCGATGTCAGAAGACAACGGGCGCAAAGCCCTACATGCATACGTCAGTGATGACGCCCACGACCAATGGCACGAGTTCGCTGCCGAGCAGGGAGTGAGCGTGAGCGCCATTCTCGAAGCCCTCGCCCCGGAACTTGATCTTGAGACCGCACAAAGTGCTGAGCAGATGAAAGATCGCCTTAACACAGTGGTGAAGTCGGCTCGCAAGATTGACGCTCGCCGTCGCCGTCGCCGCCGCTAACTAGTCGCTTTTTCCCACCTTCATTTTCATACACATTTTCATACACATCGTCGACTCATCGGCGATCCAGTGCCGTCCTTAGCGGGTCCGCAAATTGGGTCGTCGATGTGTCGCGTCTGGGAACGCACGTTCGCTACTATAGGGCGACCTAGATCACCCGCCCGATAGCTTTCCTGAAGCCATTTCAGGAAGCACAGCGTTCCCCGTCCATACACAACCCGTTCCGTTTGCCCCGAAGAGGATTTCATGGCACCAAAAGGCCGCCCGCACCAACGAGAGCTGCTGCCGTTCGCTCGAGAAGTAGTCGATGTTCCTGTCTCTGAGGAACTCAGCGACTCGTTCCTTGCCTACTCACTCTCCGTTATCACCTCGCGCGCTATTCCTGACGTTCGCGATGGACTCAAGCCAGTCCAGCGTCGAATCTTGTACTCGATGCGAGAGATGCGGCTCTACCCCGATCGCCCCCACCGCAAATGTGCCCATGTCGTCGGTGACGTCATGGCCAAGTTCCACCCACACGGCGACAGTGCCATCTATGACACCCTGGTACGGATGGGTCAAGACTTCTCACGGCCTGTCACCCTCATCGACCCCCAAGGCAACTTTGGCAGCCTGGATGATCCTCCCGCCGCCTACCGCTATACCGAGTGCAAGCTCACACCCGCCGCCTTAGATCTATTGGGCGAGATCGAGGAGGAAACGGTCGAGTTCCGGCCGACCTATGACGGGGAACTGGAAGAACCCGCCTACCTCCCGGCGCTGCTTCCTAACCTCTTGGTCAACGGAACAACCGGCATCGCCGTCGGCATGGCCACCAACATGCCGACCCACAACTTGCTTGAGGTCTATGAAGCAATCAAGCTCGTCATGAGCCAGCGACGGCCAAAACCGACCATCGACCAGATCATGGCCGTGCTGCCAGGCCCCGACTTTGCCACCGGCGGTATCGTTGTCGACGAAGACCTCCGTACCGCGTATGAAACAGGCCGAGGAACGTTCCGAATCCGGGCCACTGCTGAAATCGTCGACGTCACCCGGACTCGCCAAGGCATCGTCATCACCGAACTGCCCTACCTGGTTGGCGCAGAACGAGTGATCACCAAGATCAAAGAGCTTGTCAACAACGGCAAGCTCACGGGAATCTCCGATCTCAAGAACCTGTCTGACCGCAAGTCTGGCCTGCGCCTGGTCATCGAATGCAAGACTGGTATCCGGCCGGACCTCCTCCTCCAGAAGCTGTACAAGCTCACCCCACTTGAGGAAACCTTCGGCATCAATAACGTGGTTCTGGTCGATGGAGTCCCGACCACGCTCGGCATCTATGACCTCTGCAATCACTACATCACCCACCGCCTGGACATGGTGGTCAAGCGGTCCCAGTACCGACTCAGCCAGGCCCAGATCGAGATGCACCGACTCGACGGCTTCGTCATCGCCATCGACAATATTGACCTTGTTGTTTCCATCATCCGCAACGCCAGCGATACCCCCCAAGCCCGTGCCGGCTTGATGGAGCAACTCAAACTGAGCGAGGTCCAAGCCGACTACATTCTGGAGCTAAGGCTTCGTCGCCTCACCGAGCTTGCCTATGACGAGATTGTTGCTCGCCGGACCGAACTCTTGGAGATCATCGCCAAGCTTGAACAGATCCTCGGATCTGAACAACGACAGCGAACCACCATTATCAAGGAACTTGGCGAGATTGCCAACAAATACGGCAAAGCTCGTCGCTCCCGAATCATTGGCAGCGACGAGGTACCGGTCCTGGCAGAACTGGAGCAAGAAGTTGCAGCCGAGATGCCAGATGATCCATGTGTAGTCACGCTCTCGGCCTCTGGAATTATTGGCCGAGAGCCGGTTGGCTCCTCTCGCTCCTATAGCCCCGGCCGCCACGACGTCATTTCTTCGGTGGCTGTCAGCAGTCTCCGCAACCAGGTGCTCGCCATCACGTCCACTGGACGACTACTGCGGGTTTCGGCCTTCGACCTGCCCGAAGTCGGCGGACGAAGCCGAGGCAAGGATGCCTCCGAGGTCTTCTCCGCCGATCGCGGGGAAACAGTTCTGAGCATCCTTGACGACAAGCCAACCGGAGACCCACTCCTGATGGTCACTGCCAGCGGCATGGTCAAACGGGTCGAGCTCGAGGTCATCGTTAACGTATCGCACGGGCGCCTGGTGATGAAGCTGGTCGATCCAGACAAGCTCATTGCTGTTCTGCCTTGTGCGTCCGATGACGAGTTGCTCATGATCACCTCAGATGCACAAGCACTCCGAACACCAGTCTCGAACATCAGTGTCCAGGGTGCCGCGGCAAAAGGTGTAGCTGGCATGGGACTCAAGGGAACCGCAAGAGTTATCGGCGCCGGGCTAGCCAGTAATGGAGCGGTCATCATCTCCGTCACCAACAAGGGAACGGCAAAGTCAACTGACGTTGCTGAAATCCCCAGCAAGGGACGAGGAGGTGGAGGCGTGCGATTGACCAAGTTCCGAGATGAGAGCCGCATCGACTATGCCTGGATCGGCAAGCCGGATCGGATCGTCGCCATTGTCGGTCAGGCTGACTCTCCAACCAAGCCAGACAACACACCACAGTCCATCGGCCTGCGGCCAACCCGGCGCGACGGTTTCTGTAGCACGACACCTCATCGAATTCTTCAGGTAGGAGCCCTACGGTGGTAAAGAAGAAGGCATCCAAGTCTGACTACGACGCTTCACAAATCCAGATTCTCGAAGGGCTTGACGCGGTCCGCAAACGGCCGGGAATGTACATTGGCGGAACAGGCACCGAGGGCCTCCACCACCTCGTCTGGGAGATTATCGACAATAGTGTCGATGAAGCAGCAGCAGGATTTGCTTCACACGTTGAGGTGACGCTCCACCGCGACGGCTCAGTCGAGGTGACCGATGATGGGCGTGGCATCCCCATTGGCAAGAAGCCCGATGGCCGGACCGCACTGGAAATCGTGTTTACCGAGCTGCATGCCGGTGGCAAGTTCGGGTCCGGCGCGTACTCGGCCTCGGGTGGTCTACATGGGGTTGGTGCATCAGTCGTGAATGCCTTGGCCTCCAAAATCGTGGCCGAGGTCGATCGGGAAGCGGCAACCTGGCGCCTGGTCTTCAACGAACGGATACCAGGGAACTACCTCAAGTCGGGAACGTTCAAGCCTGGTTCAAAGCTAGCCAAAGTCAAAGCAGTGCCAAAGAGCCGCACCGGAACCCGTGTGAGATTCTGGCCAGACCTGGAGATCTTCGACCCCGATGCCCGCCTGGAATACGAACAAATCCGTGACCATGTTGCTCGGGTTTGCTTCCTGGTTCCCGGACTCCACATCAAGCTTCATGATCGGCGTGGAGCAGGCCGTGACCCCGAGGACTTTGTTGCTGCTGGCGGCCTAGCCGACTACGTCGACTATCTCACCGTTGGCGAGCCAGTCACCGACATCCTGACCATCAAGAGTGAGTCCTCCTTCGAAGAGACCGTTCCCGTTGATGGCAAGATGAGCAAGGTCGTTCGCGAGTGCACCATTGATATCGCCATGCGTTGGGTCCAGGGATTCGACACCAAGATCGTCAGCTTCGTCAATACCATCCCAACATCCGAAGGCGGCACCCATGTCACCGGCTTCGAACGTGGGTTGACCAAGGCGGCTAATGACATCTTGTTGGCGGAAACCAAGAAGCTGAAGAAACTGGCCAAGGCTGGAAATGACCGGGCGACTCCAGCCGATGTGCAAGAAGGACTGGTTGCCGCGGTCAAGGTTGTCTTCGCTGAACCCCAGTTCAAAGGTCAGACCAAGCAAGAGCTCGGCACTCCCCCAGTTCAACGGCTTGTGTATGAGGCGACCAAGCTTGGCTTGAGCGATTGGGTAAACGGGGGCGGGCGCAAGGTCCACGTCAATGGTCTTCGGGAGAAGATGACCCAAGCCATCCTGAACCGTGTGCTGGCAAAGCAACAGCTGGACGCCCGCCGCAAGGCCTCCAGCCTTTCCTCCAACGGAATGCCGGACAAGTTGGCTGATTGTCGCCTGCACGGCCCCGATGCCGAACTATTGATCGTGGAAGGAAACTCCGCCGCAGGGCCAGCCAAGCAAGGACGTGACTCGGAGATCATGGCGGTCTTGCCGCTCCGGGGCAAGGTCGTCAACGCGGGCAAGGCGTCGCTCAAACAAGTGATCGACAATACCGAAGCCCAGGCCCTCATCACTTCCATTGGTGCCGGTTCGGGCCGTGATTTCAAGCTAGAAGACTGCCGTTACGGACGAATCATCATCTTGTGCGACGCCGACGTTGACGGCTCGCACATACGCTGCCTTCTTCTGACCCTGATCTATCACTACATGCGTCCACTATTGGAGGCAGGGCAGGTTTACGCCGCTCAGCCCCCTCTGTTTGCCACCAAGGTTCGAGGCAAACAGCTGTATGCCTTCAGTGATGAGGAACGCAACCAGCTTTCAGCTGAACACAATGTGGAACTGAACAAGTGGAAGCGTTTCAAGGGCTTGGGCGAGATGAATGTCGAGGAGTTGGCCGAGACAACCCTCAATCAAGAATCTCGTGTACTCAAACGAATGACGATGAAGCACGGGGAAGAGGCAACGGAAGCGGCAAATCTCTTCAGCATCCTGATGGGAAATGATGTTGCCACCCGCAAGGAGTACATTGTTGACAACTCGGGGCTCATCAATCCTGAGCTATTGGACATCTGACCACTGGACATCTGACCACTGGACGACTGATTACTGGACGACGATGATGAACTGGTTCAAGCAAGGCCTCAACAAGCTCATGTTCTGGAAGGATGATCCAGCTATTCCAGAATACGAGATCACCGACTGCTGGCCAGACCTTCCTACCGAAGCAGCTTTGGCCGACAAGCCAACCACGCCAGTACCTGGCGTATCTGTACCTGACTCACCAGAAGCCCTGGCCAGTCTTACTGATGATCCAGACCCAACAGGGGCGGCAGGTCCCTGCTGTGAACCAGGCCCAGATGCTGAACGGCCCGAGTCAAGCTGACATAGAGATGTCGGCCGCCCTGTTGGTGACTCCCATCACTACCTGATCCCCTCTGCACCCCCAGCTCCAAGATTGCTGCTGGTTCGACCACAATAACGGCGTCAAACTCCAGGCCCTTGACCTGCCCCGGCTCGACCAGCGCAATGGCATCAGCACCAGGCAGTCCGACCCGACCGACCCGTACCGCTTCTAGCGATACGTCCTCATCCAGAGATCCATCGGTGCTCTGGCTGGATGATGACTGCTTGGATGATGATTGCCTGGCCGAGTAGTCGTTCAAGGTTTCTTCAACCTGATCCAGATCAGTGGCGACACCGATCACCGCGATGCTCTGCACCACCTTGGTCTCTCTCCTTGTCTCGTCCTTCGCAGTATCACCATCCACAACGTCACGATTCTTCAAGGCCAGGAGCTGGCTGAGGACGGCCTCACCCAGTCCTGCCTCGTCAGTCCGAACGACCAGAGGAGGGGCACCACCCGGACGAACCGAGCGCGCCGGAGTGACTTCAGGTGCGACCTCGACCAGAAGGCGATTGGCAACCTCAAGAATCGATGCTGGAACTCGGTAACCAACCGTCAGTTCGGCAATCCTTACACTGGCAGCCGTTGCGTTTCCGCCAGTGAGCGCATCAATAGTGGCCTCCCAAGATCCGACGGCAACCGGAGAAGT
>JAJRQY010000159.1 GCA_024280015.1 Actinomycetes bacterium | reverse complement strand
ACGTCGAGGATTCATAGTTACTGTGGTGACAGATCTCCCGACGAGTTCGAACGGGCCTATAATGCTGTCCAGGCCGCTTTACCAGCGGAAACTATTAGCACGTAACGGACGGCCTCCAACAGACCCAGGTTGCTTCAGTAGCGTTGATTTCGTCGGTGCCGTCACCATCACGGTCGCCCCAACTAAAGACCAGAACCTTTCCACTGGCGGTGACCGCCAACTGCTTGACACCCGCCGTGAGTTTCGGGGTGTACGGGTCTGTGATCGGCCCTGTCATACCCTTGGCCCAAACCTGATCACCGTCCGGATCAATCTTGACCACAAACCCATCCGCAATGACCGAATCGGCACCAAGGCTGGCTAGTGCTTCTGACACCCAGTCCGTGGAATTCGTAAGGCCTCCACAATAAGAGTTGCCCTCTGTGTCCACAGCCAGTGACTGGCAAATCTCTAGACTGTTTCCCCCGAGCGCAGTCCCCCAGAGTTCCACTCCTTGAGGAGTGAAGCGTCTCACATCAACCTGGCCGTTCCTGTTTCGCGCCGTTACCCAAACATCACCGCCAGGACCAACCTCAACAGACCCAACAACCCTGGTTCCGGTGAGTCGTCGCGCCCAGTCAATTGTTCCGTCTGAGCTGATCTTTCGGAACCACAGATCATCACTGGAACTCTCCGGCTGCGAGAGTACATACACCACTTGGGCTGCCTCATCAGCCCCCATGGCGAGTGTTCCACGGTCACCCAGGTCGACTTCTTCTACCGACCCGAAATCCGGTGTGTCTATGGCGCCAGCTTCGGGAATATCGGGGATGGCCACCGACCCGACTGCTGCAAGCAGCCCCGCGCCTAAGCCCATCGCAACACGTTTTATGAACATCCGCTACCTCTCGTCGCCTTTTCCACCTGACGCGAAAGGTAGGCCGAATGACCTAGACAACCAAATCCACCAACTCCGAAACCTTGGCCTGGGCCCATCAACCAGTTGGCGACCCTTCAAGTTGCCTTCACCCGAGGCTCCGTCATTCTGCCCGGCCCCGAGAAGCCCTCGGGGAACGACACCAACCCGTCCAGGACGGAGGCGACACGGAGTGGCCGTTGTAGATGGGAAAGGCAGTATTCCCACCGGTCACAGTCCCCGCCAGCTCGGAGCGCTCCCGTCAGATAGTGTAAGGCCGCCTCGAAGCCGGATTCCTGGCCAAGACTGCCGGTTAGAGGTCCAGGCGTCGGTTCATGTCAAGACGCACCTCGCCATAGGGTTTGATGTGGCTCCAAAACAGCGGGGTAAGACCACGCCGATCCGCCGCAGTAAGCCGATCCAGGCGCCCGGGTTCAGCCAGGACATCTTGGAGCATGAGAGTATTGATATAGACAAGCGAGGCCTGCAAAATCCTCAGGCAAAGCACCGACAGTTCACGTTCGTCTTGACGATTGGAGGTGAGCTGGCCCCGGTTGCCGTGAAACACAATGTCGTTGCCACCATTCCAGGACTCGACCACATTCAACCCTGAACTGGTGTCACGCTGCAGCACCCGATCCCGCAGGAACCTGCATACAAATATTGTTCGCTGAGCACGGCCGACTTCAAGCATTGCCTCATAAGTGGGGTGCATCCCAGCGGTGCGCATGAAGCGCCGCAGGATCGCCTCGGTTGAAGCCGAACGAGTCCGAATAGCAGTGGCGTATCTGATCATCTGGTCATACTGCTCGCCAATAATGTCCCAACGGATCCTCCGCTGATTCATCGCCGGGGCGAGGTTCGGGTAACGGTCCCGGTAGCCCACTCCCTCCGGAAAGAGCTTGATGTGGTTGATCCGTTTGATTCGGGGCAGCAAATCAAAACCCAGGAGGCGGGTGATACCAAACCCGATCTCGGATTGGCCATGAGAGTCCACATAGTTGCCTTCCACGATCATGTCGGTGCCGTGTCTCATGGTGCCCTCAATCATTGCCGCCACCTCCGATGCTGAGCATGAAATCAACTGCGAATGAATAGCCATCGAATGCTTCTCAACATGCCAGTAAATGAGGACGCCTCGTCCCCGGTAGCGGGCATGCCACTCAGTGAAAATGTTTTGATCAACCGCACCAACATGAGTGGAGTCTGAGGCCACCACCGATGATCCTGTACCCCACAAATCAGTGTGGCGAGCCTTGAAGGTGGCGTTAGCGATCTCAATGGCTATGGCCCGGGCGACAGTGGGGTTCAAGTAGCGGCGTCGAACGTAGCGCAGGTCATCTTCGGAGTGGCCGTGCTCCCCACCGCCGACTGCTGCGATACCAGTGTTAGTGCCATAAGCGTAGACAGTGAGCAGTAGCCGTTCAGCCAGGATCCCGGGATCGAGGTCGCTTCGACCGAGCGTGGCTGTGACTTGTTCCAGACAACCTGAGCGCAGCACGGCTTCTTTGAGAATTTCGATCATCTGGACCTTGCCCCAGCGCTGCACGAGTTCTTGTTTGAGGCGCCGAAGATTGGCTGGTTCGGGGACCTTCGCTAACGGTGACAGTCGGATCGCGCCGCGTTTACCTCGATCAGCGATATCGACCCAGGCAAGGCCCGGGACCTCCCGGTTCAAGGCGTCGAGTTCGGACTCCAACTCTGCACGCAGATCGCCAACGAACTCCGCTGGGTCAAGCGGT
>JAJRQY010000158.1 GCA_024280015.1 Actinomycetes bacterium | reverse complement strand
CTCTCCAACTTTCCCAGGGTGAATCAAACTCACCCATTTCGCTATCAATACCGATGACGTCGATGCGACGCAGAAGTTCTATGGATCTGTCTTCGGGTGGCAGTTTCAGGAATACGGCCCACCCGGGTTCGTACAAATTCTCGACGAGAGCGGAACGGCTCCAATGGGTGCAATCCAAGAACGGCGTCAGCTGCTCGATGATGAGCCGACACGCGGGTTCGAGTGCTCCTTCGGCGTCGACGACGTCGACCTGGTCCGAGAGAGAATCGTGGCCGCTGGCGGAAAGATCCTGATGGAGAAGTTCACCATCACTGACGTTGGACACCTCATCGCCTTTGAAGATCCAGGCGGCAACCCTGTGTTGGCCATGGAGTACGACGACACTGCTGACTAGCCCAAGCCGTGACAGAACTAAGGGCGAAACCGCCCAGTATCCCATCGTGCGTGGTGTCCCCCGTCAGCTGGACGGGTCCGTGCTAGAGATTCGGTGTGTCAAGACCGTCGAGTTGGCGGGCAAGATACTCATACTCGACATCGTTCGCACACAGCTCCATCGCGCGGACATATGAGTCATGAGCCAGGACGAATCTGCCGGCGCGTCGCGCAAGGTCAGCGCGCACAGCGTGCAACCGATGGTTCTTCGACAGTGTTTCGTCGAGCCCGTCGGTGATCGCGAGACCGGCGTTGGGAGATTCAGCCTCGCCCACCGCGACCGCGCGATTGAGCCTGACGATCGGAGATCCGGTCAAGGTCTCAAGCCCGGCATAGAGGGCCGCGATCGCCGACCAGTCGGTGGCAGAGGCCGTTGATACTCGGGTGTGTTCGATGGCAATCAACGCCTGGAGGCGAAGCTCTTCGACATACCCGACGCTGACCGGTAGCTCAACAATCAATTCGGTGCCTGCTCGAAGCTCATCTTGATGCCAGAGCGAGCGGTCTTGTTCGGCCAGTCTGACCAACCGCCCCTCGGCCGTTCTGGCGTCGCGGCGGGCGTGTTGCAAGAGGAGGAGGCCACGAAGAGCCTGGACCTGGTGCGCATCGCGAACCAACCCGAAGAGGACCGTGGCCAACTCGACCGCTTCGCCAGCGAGATCGGTCCGCAGCAAGTCCGGCCCGGTCGCGGGTGCGTATCCAGCAGTGAACGCCAGGTAGATGGTTCGACAGACATCGTCGAGTCGGACGCGCAACTCCGCGTCGACCGGTGCCGAAAGTGGAATTCCCGCGGCAATGATCTTCTTCTTCGCACGGGTGATTCGCGCCGCCATCGTTGACCGCGAGACGAGAAAGAGCCGTGCGATCTCATCAGTCGATGTGCCGATCACCAGGCGTAGCGCCAGGGGTGATCTCGCCCCCGGATGCAATGCAGGGTGGCAGCACAACAAGATGAGTGCAAGCCGCTCATCGTCCAGATCGCCAATGTCGCCGACTCTTGTCGGCTGCACCCAGTCATCCCTAACGGCAAGCAACTGCGCCTTGCGCCCATGGATCGCTTCAGAGCGAAGTTGACCAATGATCACACGCGACGCTGCTGTAAAGAGCCAAGCGGCAGGGTTAGCCGGAACACCCACGCTAGGCCACCGGGCACTTGCGCGGGCGAAGGCCTCGCTCAGCGCGTCTTCAGCGAGATCGAGACGTCGTGTACGAGCCACGAGCAACGACAGGAGACGGCCCCAGTCGCTGCGGTAGGTCTCGGCGACGACCTGATCAGCCCATGTCGACAACTGGTCGGATTTCGATGTCATAGGGGGGAAGGACCCGGCAGAGATCAGTAATCGTGTCGAGGTCAGGAGCCTCGATGACATAAAATCCGCCGATCTGCTCAGTCGCTTCGGCGAACGGGCCGTCGGTTATCGTCATCTCGCCGCCCCTGGTGCGCAGTGTCGTCGCTGTCGAATCGTCCTGAAGCGCTTCACCAGCCAGTGTCTCGACGCCCGGTTTCTGCTCGCATGCATCATCGAAGGCACCAAACTTCGCGAAGATCAGCTCCTGCTCTTCGGGAGTCAGCTGTTCCCACGCACCAACGTCGCCATTCCCGGCGAGCAACACAAAATACTTCATTGTTGACTTTCTCCTTCACAATCGACGAGCCTCGCCGACACCACTATGACGCGTCACTACCTCGAGAATCGACAAGTGGTTCCAAAAAGCCTTCACTCGACATTTATTCGTGACACGAGGAACCCGACCGCCGCCACGGATTAGCGAGGTTCGATTGGTTTTCATTCGTATGACATTCAACGCGACCAGGACTGCCCGTAGTTACACGAAGTCAGCGGTCAGAGGGCAACACCAGCACCGCATATTGACACAAACACTGTGGCCGAAACAGATCCCCTCGCCTCGCCGGGGGCCGGTACGATCCAAACATGATGAACGTTGAGGTCGTGGTCGCCCACAGCGAGCGGGCAACCCTGCGTGTCGGTGACGTGTTCCTCAAGATCGATGCTGATCAGAATCGAACCAACTCCGAGGTCGCCGCCATGAAGATGGCACCGGTCCCAACCCCAGAGATCCTTTGGCGAAAACCGCCAGTACTCGCACTCGCCGTTCTCCCGGGGAAAGCTCTCGGCCATCTCGGTGAACCATCATCGGCATCTTCGGCCGCATGGGCCGCAGCAGGTGCTGCCCTACGGGTACTGCACGATGCGCCGCTGCCGCCCTGGCCCGGCCCCAGCACCGACTCACTCACCGAGCGACTCGCCGAGGGATGTGAGTGGCTTCTAGCCAACGAGGTGCTGCCCGCAAAGGTAGTCACACACAATCAGCGGCTGGCCGAGACAGCGCTCCGCCCGTGGACACCAGTGTTCATCCACGGCGACTTGCAGGTCGACCACGTCTTCGTCACTGGTGACCAGGTCACAGGCATCATCGACTGGTCTGAGGCAAGCCAAGGCGATGCATTGTTCGATCTCGCCACCCTCACGCTCGGTCACCCGGAACGCCTTGACGATGTCCTCGACGGCTACGGATCCGACATCGACCGTGACCTGATTCGCGCCTGGTGGTCCTTGCGGTGCCTGTCCAATATCCGCTGGCTGGTCGAGCATGGTTTCGGCCCTGCCGACGAGATGCCCGAAGTCGTTGTGCTGCGATCTCAGTGCTCAGCCGCACCGACCTATTCCGACCCGTGGCGGCCCAGGAATCCGGCTAACTGAGTCTCGTTAGAGACTGCCGTCCAGTAGGACAAGCCGTATCAAGAGTAGGCATGGGTCGTGTACATGTCCCTGTTACGGTCGTAGTCAAAGCACCGACTCATGCCCAGCGACTCAATGGTTGCTATCTGGTGATCAAGCTTCTCGTTGGTCAAGATGACCGGTCGCTCTACTGACCAGTCCTCACGTAGCCAGCCGAGAACTGCCTTGAGCAAGACTCCCTCAAACCCACCCTCCCATGACGAGACACGAACCCAAAACATGATGGTGCTGTCGACGGACATCAGATCAGTGCCGTCATGGGTCTTCACCTTGACGGTTGTGTACCTGCGGTCGACGTTGGGAACAAGATAGATACAGCCAAGAACCTGGGTCTCGTCGGCGTTCATGACGGTGTAGGTGTACCGGGTCCCGTCGCGGTGTTCTGCGTCCATCTGGTTGAGGTCCTCCAGATTGTCGGCCACCGAGGAGTCCTCCGGTGGATACGGAGGTTCCTGCTCCCAGTGGTAGAGGAACTCCCGGCTCGACATCACTGCCTCGTGATCCAGCACCACATCGGACGGCACGAGCGGTCGGACAATAAACCCGTCGCCCGTAAACCCGTCTGCCGGTTCAATCCCTTGTTTGCGGAAACTCACCGTCAGCAGAATCCCATGTCAGGTATACGCCAGCAAGCGATTTTTGGTTAGCACAAGGGGGGTCAGCTCGGTTTTCCTCATCGGTGGCCTCGGGCTAGCAGCCTTGGGAATCACCGGATCAATCATGCAAGCAGTGAATGAGGCCAACGCCGCACCGTCACGAAACGAAATCGTCGACGTGACTTAATCCAGTCCGAATAACACTCTCGCCCGCGATGAACTTGCCTGCATTCTCGACTTAATGGAAGCTGCCGGAAATGATATAACTTCGGGCAGCGAAGACGAGTTCATCGCCAAGACGGCGCCGGCCACGGCCGCCACGACCGACGCAGAGCTTGATGAGTTCGACAACTGCCTTGGCGATGAGTCCCGCGCCCAAGCCGCCGATCGAGCGGCATCAGTGAGCAACGAACAACTCCGCCAATTCTTCATGGAAGCACTCGTTGCGGACTCAATCGAACCGGTCCCACGCTCTACCGCTGAGTTTATCGTCAACCTCCTCTGGGAACGGGGCGTACTACGCGATCTGATCACCGCACCTGACGACCCCTCCGCTGGTCATGAAGCTGCCCTGATCGAATCGGAAACGATCTGCCCCTAAATGCGGCACGTGGAACGACTCGACGGTGCTAGCTTCGTCAGATGAGCCTTTCCTGGGAGCAAATCACCATCGACTCCATCGCGCCGGCAGATCTGGGCCAATGGTGGTGTGACGCACTCAATTGGGTCGTTGTTGACGAAGATCCACAGACATTTGAGATTCGGCCGAGCGCGGACCAAATGCCTGGCTTCTCTTCCTTGCCTCGACCGAGCCGAAATCTACCAAAAATCGGCTTCACATCGACCTTCGTCCCGATGACCGCGACGCCGAGGTCGACCGCTTGCTGGAGCTCGGAGCGAGTCGAGTCGACATCGGGCAAGGTGACGCTTCCTGGGTCGTTCTGACGGACCCTGAGAACAACGAGTTCTGCGTCCTGTCATCACTCTGAAGTCCCGAGCTCTGGGGTTCCACCGTCGTGCCGAGTCTGCATGAACCTGGGGTGTAGGCGTCAACCGGCCGCATCATTTGTCGTCCGCTTCGTCGGGCTGCCAGATGCACGAAGAGCGCTCCAACTTCCCGTAGACCAAAGCGCCCAGGCAATGAGTACCGGCTGAAACAACAGTCTGACAGTACGCGAGACATCGGAGTCCAGACCGAAGGCATCAGTGCCTTCAACCAGTTGAGCGATGTTGCCCGGGAAGATCGCCACGAAGAAGGCAGCAGTGATGAGCCCGACAATCACCCGATACTTCGTCGTTGCCAGCAACGCCACACCAATGAGAATCTCGACGAGCCCAGAAAGCAACACAACCCGATCAGCGTCCAGCGGGAACCAGCCTGGAACTTGCGCCAGAAACTCACTCCGAGACCAAGTTAAATGGCTCAGGCCGGTGAAGCCAAGCATTGCTCCCAGCAGAAGCCGAGACGCTGTCTGAGTCCGAGTGACCTCCGACTTCTTTGTTGCCAGGACTAGGCAGCCAACAAACTCGTTCACAGCCAAACACTAGCAATGGACTAGCTTACCAAACCGGAGGGTCAGTCACGCCTCCTAGAACAGAGGAGCAGGGGCTATCGCTGCGTCTTCTATATGCTTGGCCAGCTCCAGACAGGTCAGGTCAGACCACTGGGGACCGTCGATGAGCACGCCGATAGGCAGGCCATCGACGATACCCGCAGG
>JAJRQY010000157.1 GCA_024280015.1 Actinomycetes bacterium | reverse complement strand
CTTTGTGCAGTTGGCGACCCACTATTGGGTCGTGAACTGCACTCTCTTCTCTAGTAGATGAAAGCACCGGTCGCTAGCCTGGCGCTAGGTCTAGTGGGTGATGAGGCCTTTGATTTCGGTGACCCAGATGTCGCGGGTGACGTTGGTGATGATGGAGCCGGGGACGTTGGGTGGTCCGGTGCAGTTGTTGGCGGGGACGCAGGTGTAGGTGACGGTCCACTCGATGGTGGTGGTGAGTTTGTAGGGCTCGCTGGTGCCGTCGTGTTGGGTGGTGTTGGTGTAGGTGTAGCTGCAGGGGGCGTCGTTGTCGTTGGAGCCTGGTGTCCAGGTATCGCCTGCTTGGCAGGTGATTGGTGTTGAGCCGTCGCCTGGGTCCCACCAGGAGGTTGTTGGGGTGACGGTTGCGGTGACGGAGATGTTGAATTCGGGGATGGTGGCGGTGACGGAGCCGGGTTGCCAAAGGGTGGAGTCGGTCCAGTACCAGGTGGGGAGTTGGGTGATGAGGGGGATGTCTCGGGTTCCGTCGGGAGAAGTCAGTGGCGCTGGGAGGGGCACAACTGCGGAATTGTAGGCGGCAAGGGCCACAGCCTCGATGACCGGTCTGGGGACGGGATCGGTAACTTCCCAGACCATCCAGTTGATATTGCCGAACGTGATGACGGGGCAGGAGATGAAGTGGAAGAAGGTGTCTTCGGGCAGGTTGGCGGGGTCGAAGTTGATGAGGTCTTGGCCGGTTCCGCCGAGGTAGTCCAGGAGTTGTTCGGGGTTGAGGTTGGTGACGATGGCGCATCCTTTGAGGATGTCTTTGCCTTTGGGTGAAGTTCCCGAGCCATCGAAGTCGACTCCGATTGTTGCGTCATATTCCCGATCCGTACTCGGCGGCGGGGGTAGCTTGGGATCAGATCCGTCCACACTGCCGGCTAGAGCGGTGGAGCTTCCCGCAAGGAAGAACAACATGCCTAGAAGCACTCCTGTTATGCCTCGCATATCGTCCTCTCCCCCTCTACAAACCCGTTCTCGGTCACTCGCCAGCCTTGATCCAAGAGTTGGAGTTCGGTACGTCGAAGGTAACGAACGGCATCTGCCGGGAGAAACTCTTCTCCGGTCTGGGTCTCAGTGGATACTCCGTCCAAGTTGCAAGTGGTCACGGTCGCCCTGCCGTCATCGATCGTCACATCAACGATGTGTATGTCATAGGACGTGTCACTGACGCGTATTCCTGCGGAAAACCATGAATCGAGGTTGTCGGCGACTCGTGTGAGAATCGGATCAGCGGCGAATTGATCGAGCGATGTGTTGTCTCCTGTTACTCCCTTCGCCGGTAAATAGAGGAAGTACCCCTCGATTGCCGCCATGATTTCGGCGAGGTTGGGGTCTTCGGTGGTGGTGGTTGGTTCGGTTGTCGTGGTAGTTGCAAGGACTGTTGTGGTCGTGAGCTCAATGGTTGGTATTGGAGCGGCTTCGTTGGAGCCTCCGGTGCAGCCTGCTAGCGCGGCGACCGCAGTCATTAGCAATACGGCATGCCATGACTTACGCGGCAGTCCTGTTGGGCCCGTCAGTCTCGATCGTCTCTTCAGCATCCAGCACCTTCATTGATTGCGCCTCCAAGACAACGGAGACGATCATGGTTTCTGGGCGAGACAACGCCGAAGCCGAGCAATGCCCGGGAACTCGACGGTACCACCCGCATCACGGATCCGCCAGAAGACGCGCCCCAGTTTACGGCTCTAGCCAGATCAACAGTCTTGGTCTGGCCAGCAGTGCCAACAACGCCGGTCCCGCTATCCCCGCGAATTCTCGTTCCACTTTCCGCCATCGTTCAACGCTAGGCCACCCTCGATACCCAGATCGATAGGAAGATCTCCCAGGCCGCCCTGCCGGGTGAACTATCTGGGTTAGACGACCAGCAAAGGGTCGCGGCGTCCAGAAACCTTGCTGATGTCGCTCGATGTCACAGGGCTCACCTAGTCTCGCAGTCATCGGAGTCTCGCTCCCGGAACCAGCCACACCCGGTCAACCGAGGAGATCACTCCGATGCCTGCGCACAACCATGAAGTCCGCACCCGCCTTGAGCAAGCCGCGCTTCGATCCAATCATGGTGTGATTTTGCGCAGTGAAGCACAAGCCGCTGGCATGACCCGGGCTCAGATCGACCGACGGGTCCGCCAACGCCAGTGGATCCCCGGCCCGGCACGAGGCACCCTCATCTTGTCCGGCCACGCCGACAATCCGCTGGCCCCGCTCACCGCAGCCACTATCGGCTCAAACGCCATCGCCTGGGGACAATCGGCCCTTGCCCTCTGGGGTCTGTGCGAGCACCCGTCGAGGCCAACGATTGCGCTCGAACGCGATCTACAGAGTGAGAAAATGGTGCCCCACTTTGTGACTGGACTGAAGACCTTGCCCCATACCAGGCGTCAAGGCATCGCAACCGCTTCCCTCGAACTTGGCTTGGCATCGGTAGCAGGTCTCACTGGCCGAGCAGAGCTACACGAGCTCATTGACGAGTGTCTACGGAAGCAGCTCTCGACTTGGAACCGGATCGAAGGCGTATTCAGCCGATACGCCAAACAAGGCCGAGCCGGGTCGAGAACAATTTCACAGATTGTGAACGAACGCTCAGCCGATCGTTCGATCCCTCTTTCCAAATGGAGCCGCGACTTCGTGGCAGAACTGATGAGAAGTGGCCTACCTCGGCCACGGATGGAGTGGCGTATTCATGATGAGCATGGTGCTTTCCTCGCTCAGGTTGACTTGGCCTATCCCGAACAGCGCTACGCAATTGAACTCGACAGTGTGGAGTATCACCTTGGCAGGCAAGCTTTCGAAGTGGATCGCCGACGCGATGCAGACCTCTCTCGTCAGGGATGGAACGTAGGACGATTCACATGGACACAGTTCACTGGTCATTGGGACTGGGTCATGTCTGTGATTGTCTCCAATCTTGCAGTGAACCGTTAGTAGTCATGAACTTTCTGGATTCAGCGACCAGTAAAGGGTCGTGTAACCCAGAAAGTTTGCTGGGGCGGGCAGGCCGGGTAGAGGCGGCACAGGGCCAGGCGAGGCCAGCAGGAACGATGAAAGCCGCCAGCCCGGAGGCAGTGGCGGCTCTCATCACAGTGGTCGGGTTGGGGAGATTTGAACTCCCGACCTCCTCGTCCCGAACGAGGCGCGCTGCCAAGCTGCGCCACAACCCGTTTGTAGCCTCCGGATCTTACCTCAGCTTGCGACTGATTGACCCTCAAAAGATGACTCGCCGCTTAACAGAACCTTGGCCATCCGCTTCAACCGCAGAGAGTTGATCGGCTTGATCAGCCAGCCGTCGGCCCCAGCTTCAGAGGCAATGAACGAATCGACATCCCGATCGAGCAAGAGTGCAACTGGCCGTTCGTCCAAACGACCAAAGCCCTCTTCTTGACGAACAGCGATACAGCTGGCAACACCACCCATATTGCCGATCTGGAGATCGAGAAGAACCAGGTCAGGTCGCTTGGCTGCGATGGCACGGGTGACGTCTGCCCCTTCTCGCACACGAAACACGGATGTGTCGTCGTCAGCCAAAATCCCATCGATTTCGGTGAAAAGAGCGTCTGAATCGGTTGCCAGGAGTACAACAGTCACGTCGATAAGACTAGCTGTTTTTGTGGCTTTGGGGAACATCAAACACAACGAGACGACAACGGAAACACAACGAGAGGACAGCGAGAGGACAGCGAGATAGCAACGAACGGCGAAACGACAGTGGAACGAAAAGGCAACACTGCACGTTTCAGCGCTAGCATCCTGCGGTCGGTAGGTTCACCTATGTGGACAAGCTGACTTCTCCTGAATCCCGAAAGCAACGTTCGCTCTGTAGTTGCTACGGTGTCTCAGGTACCTCAAAGGGGACGAAGCTCGTGCTCGAGATTCATGTTGAAGAAACCGAAAATTACACACTGTGCCGACCTTCCGGTGAGCTGGACGCGTACACCGTTGGCGCGTTTCGAGAATCGCTGGCCAGTCTGGCCGATGCTAAGCGGCTCTTGATTGACCTCTCGGACGTACCATTTATGGACTCCGCCGGGCTGGGTGCCCTCATTGGTGGGATCCGCCGTACCCGTGAGGCCGAAGGCGCAGTTGTCGTTGCTTGCAACCGGCCACCGCTCACTAGGCTTCTACACACCACCGGATTCGACCGGATTGTGCCGGTCACCGAAACCTTGGAAGAGGCCGAAGAAGCCCTGGCCGAGCCCGCCGAGTCCTAGCTCGACGTCCCAGCTCGACGTCCCGGGGTAAACCCGGCGACAACAGGTGCCTACAGGAACGACTTACTCAAGTCCGCGAGGGCGCCAAGATCATTGACTGGCGTGGACTTTTCTTCGATCAGAATCTGACGTAGCCGGCCTTTTTGAGCCGTTTTGTTGTCCGGGAACAGGTCACCCAGAGCAGATTCGACCAGTTCTTCTTCCGCGCGACGCAAGCGGATCAGCTCGGCCAGATTCTGCTCCAACGGATCGGCTGATCCCTCCCAACGAGCCCCATCATCAACCGGCCAGAACACTGGCGTCATCCGATTGAAAACCACAGCTGCGACCGATCGACCCCGCTCAGCCAGCTGCCCGGTTATCCAACGACTGGCTTGCAGAGGCTGATAGCGAGGCGAAGAGATCAACACATAGGCCGTCTCGTCGGAGTGAAGGATGTCGTCAATCTCCGCCGCCCGATCACGGAACCCCTGGTCCATGCCTTGGAAGTCATTAAAGAAGGCAATGGCGTCGGCTAACAAGGTATTGCCGACAACCTGGCCAATGGCGCGAACCACCATGTTGGCGGCGGAGGTTACCGCGCGGAAGACACCGGGTTTTGGGGACAGGACCGTGCGATAGACCCGATGGTCGACAAAGCGACTCAGGCGACCGGGGCTATCCAGCAAGTCGATGGCGTGGTGAGCTGGGGGCGTGTCCAGAATCACCAGATCAAAACGGTCATCGGCGTGTAGGGCACGCAGTCGTTCAGCCGCCATGTACTCATTGGTCCCCGTCAAGGTGGTGGTCAAGTTCTGATACAGACGGTTGTTCAAGATGGCGTCGCGTTGCTTGTCCGACTCGGCGTACTCAGAAATCAGGCCATCGAAGGTGGCGCGAACATCCAACATCACGCCCCACAACTCACCGTCCCAAGGGCCATCGATCAGGCGGGGTTCATTGTCCAGCCCGGCGGCCTTTCCTAACCCTCGGCCGCCGTCGCTGTGTGGCTCCGTCTTCATCTCCAGGTTCGATGGTGACTTGGCCGGAGTGAGGCCCATGGCTTCGGCTAAGCGTCTGGCAGGATCGACCGTGAGAACAGCGACCCGCAACCCGAGTTTGGCGCCGGCAATGGCTATGGCAGCAGCCGTCGTTGTCTTGCCAACCCCACCAGGCCCCAAACAGACAATGACAGAGCGAGATTGGATCAATTCCGACAAGCCCTGAGTGTCAGAGGATGTAGCTGCCGCGCTCATGACTTGGTTCCAATGTCAGCATCATCATCAACAACGAGTTGGCTGATCTGCTGATTGAACTGGGCGGCCAGAACATGAATGTCGGCCTCGTCCAGATGAGCCGTCGGGAGCTGGGTTAGGCCGATCTGGTTCAATGGCAACTCGCCAGACAAGCGATCTCGCTCCTCGACCTGCCCCTCACGCCGAGCCTGGCGATACCGGGCTGCGGCTCGCAGTGCCTTCGCTTCCTTGGTTCGACCTCGTAAGGCCGACAAGGCTGAACCCAGCCCATCAATGGGAGACAGGATTCCGTTCACAACCAGGGGCGCAAGCTTCAGACCAACATCGTCTTCCAAGCTGTACGCGGTCTCGATGGCTTCACTAACTGGAGTCTCTTCCGGAAGGGTGACCAGCATGACTTGGCAGCGGCGATCATCACCGAGCATCTCAAGTACCTGCTCGGCCTGCTCGTGAATCGGACCGTCCCCAACGGCGTCGGCCAGACCGGCCGGGGAGCGAAGGAAGGTCAATGCGTGACCAGCAGCGGGCGCATCAACAATGATCAGGTCAGACTCACCAGATTGTTCCAAGGCCCGAATCTTGCCGAGGGCTAACAGGTCATGAATACCTGGGGCAGCGGTCGAGACAACATCGATGGCTCCGGTCTTGACGAGCCGCCCACCAATTCGCTTCAGACCATGGTCCCTCAGGTACTCAACGAGGGCGTTGTCGGGAGTAATTCGTCGCCCGCTCAAGCGGCCAGACAACGAGTGGGTAGCTGGCTGGATCTCGACCTCTTCATAGGGAAGTTCGGTCAGCCCGAAGGGCGAGCCGAGGCTGGAATGGCCGTCAAGTTCGATGAGTTGAGTCCGTAGTCCAACACTGGCTGCCGCGATGCCAAGAGTTGCCCCTACCGTTGTCTTGCCAACACCCCCCTTACCGGCCACGATCAGGACGCGAGATGCAGCAAAGAAGTCAGCGGCATTCAGAAAATCGGCAGCATTCACTGGCCCGAATCCTAGCGGTAACCCTCTTGGGGTTTGCTGCACTGATGATGGTGTTCTCTGGTCCGGCAGTGGCCAGTCCCGCCGAAAGCACTGACGAAGCTGCGGTTGTCGACACGGTTCAGATTGCCGAAGGAGCGGACAACAAGGTCCGCATCGTTGAACTCACCGGCCTGCTTGACCCAGTCATGTATGACTACCTCATCAAGGAACTGGACCGGGCCGAAGACGAAGGCCTGCTGGCACTGGTCCTTCGAATCAACTCCAACGGCTCGATTCTGGATGACGAACGTTTCATCAATCTTGCCACTCGCTTGCGTGACTCGCCTCTCCAGATTGCCATGTGGGTTGGCCCCACCGGATCGGCCGCCCTCGGTGGAACCGCTGAGTTGTTGGTCACTGCCGACCTGATCGGTGTGCCCCAAGGCTCATGGATTGGCGACATTGGCACGCCCCGTCTCTCCCAGGAAGAGTTCCCCGTCAGCTTTGATGGATACGAGCGACTGTTGGACTTCAAGGTTCGCGATGAAGAAGCAATCGCCCTTGGCATCTCCGAAGGGCCCTTGGTCAACATCTCAACCTTGCGTCCGTTCATGGCCTATCTAGATGGCTACGAAGTCACTGACAACGGCGACGGTGTCGTCAACCTCACGGCCACTGAATTTGTCACCCTGCCCCTCAGTGGCCAACTCTTCCATACTGTTGCCAGCCCCGAAGTTGCCTACCTCTTTCTCGTTCTCGGCCTCGGAATCTTGATCTTTGAGCTTTACACCGCAGGCGTTGGAGTCGCTGGAGTCATTGGGGTCTTCCTCTTTGTCCTTGGCTGCTATGGGATGGCAGCCCTACCAACCAGGACATGGGCCCTGGCCCTCGTTGTGCTCTCGTTCCTGGCCGCAGCGATCGACATCCAAACCAACATCCCCCGCCTGTACTCCCTCCTATCGATGGTCATGTTCGTGATCGGAACCTGGTTCCTCTATGACGGTCTTCGCATGTCGTGGGTCACTGCCGGTTTCGGCGTCATCGGCATGATGCTCTACATCTACACCGGCATGCCCTCGATGGTGCGAACCCGCTTCTCCACACCAACCATCGGCCGCAAGTGGATGATTGGTTCCGAAGCAATCGCCGCTACCGACATTGACCCCGAAGGAACCGTCCAGGTGGATGGCACCCCGTGGCGAGCACTCACCAATCGGGCTACCCCGGCCAAGGCCGGAGACACCCTGCGAGTGGTCGGAATTAGCCGCCTTCTGCTGGAGGTTGCCCCCCTTGAAGGAGGGGCAAAGGACTACCGCGAGCACGACTAGGTCAAACGACCTAGAGAATTGGTCTTGTGTTGTATGTCACACCCGCCCTAAGGTCTGCGTAAACGGACTAGGAGGATTGCTGGTGAGCATCCAAGAAGTAAGCGACCTGTGGCAGCAAGCAGCGGCCTGTCGTGGACCAAATCAGGTCATCTTCTTCCCCCCGTCGCGCCTTGAGCGCAGGACGGACAAGAGGCGCCGAGAGGCACGAGCAAAAGAGATTTGTCTCACGTGCTCGGTAAAGGATCCGTGTCTGGACTACGCCGTCGGGATCCGTGAACAACACGGCATCTGGGGTGGGCTCACGGAGAACGAGCGCCGAGAGGTCGCTGCCGTCACGGCCTAGTTCCGTGAGCAAGAGCTTAGGTCTTGGATACTGGCTTGCCAGCAAAAGACAGGGCCCTAGTCAGGTTCGGGCAAGCGCGGGCCGGCAATTCGTAGGTCTTCGCGGCGTCGCGTCTGACCGGTTTGATCAAAATGATTGAGTAGAGGCAGCACGAACTTCCGAGTCGTAGCGAGCAGGTCTCGAACTTCGGCCACGGTGAGTCCTTCTGGCTGAGTTTGGAACCGTTCGGCCAGTAGCTTTCCTGCTCTCAGTAGTGATGCTTGGGCGAAGAAGACGCCGTCTTGTTCGACAACGGTGCCGCGGCGAACGAGCTCACGAATTTCGGTCCGGTCAACACCCTCCGCAGTGGGAGGCGTGAATGGATTGGCCTCCAGGGCCGCAACCCACGGGTGATCGGCCAGTGGGTCATCCGGCTCACCAATGGTTGCCCGGCCCGCCTCGATCTCGATCTCTTCCAATGACTGGGCGAGACCTCGTTCCTGGTCAGTGAGCAAGGCGAGGTCTAAGCCAAGCGGGCCGGCCTCTTCCACCAGGCTCAACAGCTTTGTTGTCGTCGCCTGGAGAACCTCAGGGTCAACGACCCAGTGGCCAATCATTGGTTCCAACCGCTCACCGGTGAGTCGCAGAACTTCATCGACCTGGACCCAGCCGCGCTCGGCTATCACTCGTTCCACTGATCGATCTGGCTTGGCGTCGGCTGCTCGGACACGGGGGTCGATATCCAGAAGTTGGCCACCGCCGATGGTTTCGTCTCGCCCACTTTCTCGAAGGATGAAGCGGTCACCGGGCAGGACCGGAACCGTGGTCTTGAAATGAAGGCGGATCGCACCCTGGTCACCGGGCTTGAGGGTGTCTGGACCCAATACTCGTACCTTTACCGGAAACTCTCCTGAACCCAAGTAGGCGGCATAAGCCCCTCGGCGAGAGACGGGGTGGCTCAAGCTGGCCAGTACCTTCAGCTCAGCATCGATCATCTTGCTCCGATGCCATTGCCCCTGACGAACCAGAACATGGCCTCGGGCCAGGTCACCATGATTGATCCCTGTCAGGTTCACGGCTACCCGGTTGCCGGGACCAACTTGGTCGACCGATCGATGATGGCTTTGCAGGCTTCGAATTCGGGCCGTCTGTTCGCCGGGTAGGGCCAACACCTCATCACCAACGGCCAAGGAACCGCCGGTCAGAGTGCCGGTGATGACGGTTCCCGCACCAGAGGGGGCAAAGGCACGGTCGATCCAGATCCGGGGCTGATCCCGGTCCGGGGTTTCGCCAATATTGGCCATCAGCGACTCGATGGCCGCCCGCAGATCATCTAACCCGGTTCCCATTGGCGCAGACACGGGCACGATGGCAGAACCTTCTAAGAAGGTTCCCTCCACATGTTCCTCAACGTCCAGCAGGGCCAGTTCCAGCAGGTCTTCATCGACCTGGTCCATCATGGTTAGAGCAATCACGCCATGGGAAATGCCAAGCAGATGCAGGATTCGAAGGTGCTCTTCTGATTGAGGCTTCCAGCCTTCGACCGCAGAGACAACAAAGAGACAGCCATCAACGGCTCCGACACCGGCCAACATGTTTCGCAAGAAACGAATATGGCCAGGAACATCGATCAGCGAAATTTCCTGGCCTGACTCCAGGACAAGGTTGGCGAAGCCGAGATCGATGGTTAAGCCACGTTCCTTTTCCTCGGCCCAACGGTCGGGGTCGGTTCCAGTTAGCGCACGGACCAGGGTGGATTTGCCGTGATCGACATGTCCCGCAGTTGCAATAACGCTCATGCCGGAGGCTGGTCGGTTGCTAGTAGAAGCCGGAGGGTCTCGGCGATGTATTGATCGTCTTGCTGCTCGATCGTTCGCAGATCTAAGACGGTGGTTTTCTGACTGGTGACACGAGCAATAATTGGTCGAGATTGTGATCGGAGATCATCAACATGTTCGCCCCTTAGTTCGATACCGACACTGGGAATGCTCACGCCGGGCAGGGTTCCGCCACCGGGAACTGCTTCGGTGGCGACAGTCGAGGCGTCGTGTCCGGTTCTCAAAGCAAGAAGGATTGCTTGGGCCCGGACGGTCAGATCATTGATGGAATGAGTGGTCATTTGCCAGAAGGGGATCTGTTCGCCTGCTCGATTGAGGTAAGACAGTGCGGTTTCTTGGAGAGCTGAAAGCACCAGGCTCCCTGGCCGAAGGGCCCGAGCAAGAGGGTGCTTGCTACAGGCGGCGACCAGATCGGCATCCCCGGCAATGATGCCAGCTTGGGGACCACCAAAAAGCTTGTCGCCACTAAAGAGGACGAGTCCGGCTCCCGCTTCTAACGCTTGCTTGGCCGCGGGCTCCGAAGCAAGCCACGCTGGAGGTGGTCCGTTCAGCCAAGGGCACGCCGCGTCCAGCAATCCTGAACCAATGTCGGCAACGACGGGAACACCAAGCTGGCAGAGGTCAGCCAGTGGAACTGACTCGGTGAATCCAACGATCTGATAGTTGGACTGGTGGATCTGCATGATGAGAGCCAGGTCATTCGCCGTCTCCGAAACCGCCTGCTCAAAGTCTCCGATGCGGGTGCGGTTGGTGGTGCCAACCTCAATCAGGTTGGCCCCGGACTGATTCATCACATCTGGTATTCGGAAGCCGCCGCCGATCTCGACCAGCTCACCACGGCTGACCGCGGCACCTCGCCCCGAAGCCAGAGCAGCAAGAACGAGCAGGACAGCACCAGCACAGTTGTTGACCACCATGGCGGCTTCGGCTCCGGTTGCGCTGGCCAACAAATCGCCAACGGCTTTTTGGCGACTGCCTCGCTTGCCGTCGGCCAGGCTGAGCTCAAGATTCGATGCGCCCTTGGCTGCTGAGGGTGATTCTGACGTCGCTGCTGAGAGGGGAGCCCGGCCAAGATTGGTGTGCAGCAAAACGCCGGTTGCGTTGATGACTGGCATGAGCATTTGCCGCCGCCGTGCCTGGGCGAGGTCTTCAATGGACTCGATCTGACCAGTGGAGATTGCTTGCCGAGCGACCTCAACCGCAAGTGGATGAGGAAGATCAAGATGAGAGATTGAACGAGCAAGCTTGTCGACGGAGGGTGGTCGTTCGGGGTCGGATGGCGGTCTTTTTGAGCCGGATGGCGGTGTCATTGTCTCCGATGATAGAGATTGTGGGTCCGTCGCGGGCGCGTGCTGTACCGGGCAAACTGGCATGCCTGAGTGTTGTGCGGTCTCGGAGAGTGGTGTGCCGGGTAGAATGGGCTGCTGATGTTCTCTCCGGTAGCGGTCTTCTTGTTTGTGATCACGGTGGTCGAGCTGTTCGCAATGGTTCAGCTCGCCAGTGTTTTTGGTGCACTTCCGACTGCCCTTCTGCTCGTCGCGCTCTCAGTTCTTGGTGTGGTTGTCTTGCGAAGGCAGGGTGCAGGCTTCTTCCGCTCGACTATTTCTAGTGTGGCCAATGGTGACTCATTGGTCGCGGACAAGATTGCAGACCGGGCTCTTGTCCTGGTTGCCTGCCTTCTCCTTGTCCTTCCTGGTTTCGTTTCGGCCATCCTGGCCATCTTGTTGTTTGTTCCACCGATTCGGGCCCTCGCTCGACCGGCGGTTCGATCCCGGATTCAGACATGGATCCGGCCCTATCAGCGTTTCGGGCGATCAGTGGTTGACGTCGACAGTGTTGTTGTCGACGGTGACTCGATTCCTCGTGATGCCTACCCACCGGCTCAACGCGAGTTGGGCTAGCTCCGCCTGCGGAGGAGAAAACTCAGATGACCATCGAAGAACCGATTCCACTACCACCAATTACTCCTGGTGTTGCCAGGGCGCTCAGCCCTCTTGTTCGGCGTATTGCCAACAAGTGCGAAGGTGACAGCGAAGATCCGGGGCTCAACACATACCTGATTGGTATTGATGAGATCGTGATCATTGATCCGGGGCCAGGAGATGCCGATCATCTTGATGTTCTTGCTGGTTGTGGTGGTGATCGGATCCGTTGGATCATCATGACGGACTCGTGCGATGCCAATGCTGCGGGAGCTGTTGCCCTCAAGAAGAAGACTGGCGCTGAACTGATCGCGCCCGCTGGATTCAAAGGCGCTGATGTTGAACTCGTTGATGGCTTCAAGATTGATGCCACCGAGTTCCGTGTATTCGCTTTTGATATTGATGCCGACGCTGGCCAGTACGTCTTTGTGCTGGAACAGGAGCGTTCGCTGATCCCCGGAGACCTGATGATGGACTCAGTACCTGAAGGGTTCCCGGCTCGGGTGAAGAGTTACCGGCTGAAATCGGTAGCTCCTGGACACGGCCAGTACATCGAGGACGCCAAGACGTTCTTGGCCCGGTAGCAGTCTCCCTGGCAGTAGCCCAGTCTCCCTGGCTGCAACCCGATCTTCCTGACTCGCTAGTCCCAGTCTTGGCGACCCGGTGGAGACCAAAGACCGGTAGGCGAAATCACAGAAGGTAAAACGGCGAAAGCGCAGGACCGGATCGCCCACCGGCCCTGCACTTTCCTTTTCCCGATCGTGGTCGGAAACTGTTTCCGGTCTAGCCGGAGGAGATTGATGCCTGACCTGGGGAGGGAACTCCAGGCCAGGCGACTGGAGGTCGCCCTTCTCCAGAAAGGTGGTCCGGCTTGAGGAGGGATTGATTCAAGCCAGGACCCTCGCTGCGGCGAGCGAGACTTAGATGGGACAGAGTCGGATCGCCCGACCTAACTCTGTCCCGAGTCCTGATTCCTACCGAGGTGGGATCCAGGAGAACTTGCTTCTCAGACCTCCGAGGAGTCTTTGCCTGAGATGCGATCGTAAGCGGCTGGCCAGAAGTGGTCTCTGGCTGCCCAGATTCCGCCGACTCCGAACTTGATCACCATGATCATGGAGAGGCTGCCGACAATTGCGGTGAAGAGGGTGTCGACGATGTCTTCGGCGAATTCGATCTGATCGATTGCGGCGAAGACTCCGACTACCCAGATTGCGGCGACGGCGAGTCGAGCGACCGTGTCACCGGCAGCGACCTCGGAGAGCCCAGGGCGGAGCATTCCGCCGACTGCGTTCGCCACCAGACCGGTGATGATGATGATGGCGATGGCCACGATCATCTTGGGGATGAAGCCAACAAGATCGTCCAGTGCGTCACTGATTGCATTGTCCCCGAAGGCGCTGAGAGCCATCTTGAGTACGAGCAACATGATCAGGTAGTAGAGGATCTGAGCAATGAATCGGCCGCTGTCGGCAAACCCTGCCCGTTCCAGATGGCTACCAAGGCCAGCTTTGTCGATGTAGGAATCGAAGTTGATCTTGCGGAGTAGCGAGACGACAATCCGGCGAATCCACTTGGCTACGAAGCTGCCGACAAGCAGCACGACCAAGAAGACAACCAGCTTGGGTACGAAACTCACGAGCTGGTCGACAGCGCTTGAAAGCGCTTCGCCAAACTTCAGGTCTATAGCAACAATATTCATTTCTGTGGGCCCCTTCCACGGGCATCGGTTACGAGAATAGAGACGTCTCGAGTTTCGAGTTAGTCGCGAGAAATCTCAGATTTGTTTCGAAGGCAACAGCTTTTTCTGCCCGAAGCCAGTGGAAAGAAGGCGCCCAGTGAGAACCATAGGTGCTTATATCCGGTTAAACGTATCTCCAGTGAGAATTTCGACTCGGTGTAAACGGGTGTCTCGTTCGTTTGGCAGGGATTGTTGGGGATGGTGCAGGAGTTTCAGAAAAATATGCAGATCGGGCGCGACTCCTCTACCGTCTCAAGCGTCTGATGAACCTCATGCGTTTTTTCCACCGCCTTGTTCCCAGGCGTCGCCTCTTTGTGCGGGTGCTTTGGGCGATTGAGCCCGGAGCTGGCGCGCCCCTTGCCGGACTGGCTGTTGGTGACGGTGGGTCCGGGAGCGGATCAGCCAAACAGAACGACAATGGCCAGGCGAAGCAGGGCGACCCAGAACAACTCCACAACTTGGTGGTAGAACACGCTGATGCCGTCTATCGCTTGGCCTACTCAGTAGTCCGAGACTCAGCCTTGGCAGAAGACGTTGCCCAGGACACCATGGTCAAGGCTTGGATTGCTCTGCCGACCTTTCGAGGCGACTCGTCGCTGCGAAGCTGGATCATGCGCATTGCTCACAACACCGCAATCTCAACCCTGCGTACGCGGCGGGCCTTGGTCACCGATCCCGCCGACATGCCCGAGCGGGCTTCAGCATCAGAACGAACCGTGGAACGCAAGGTCGAGGGTGACGAAGCAATGGATGCCTTCGTGCAGGCATTGGACCTTCTTGATGACCTATCCCGAAGTATCGTGGTCCTTCGCGAGGTTGAGGGCATGGCCTACGACGAGATTTCCCGAGTACTGAACGTTCCTCTGCCGACGGTGAAGACCCGCCTGCTGCGAGCCAGACGCCGCCTCAGCACAGCCTTGAAGGAGTGGGAATGATCGGTCACCCCTCCAAACGTAAACTGCAAAGCTGGCTCAACGACGAGCATGCTCCGGCCATCGATGCGCACCTGGCAACGTGTGAGCGTTGCGCGTCACATCTTGAAACAATCAGCGAAGCGCATTCAGATGGATCGATTGCGGCCTCACTTCATCGTGTCTTGGCGCCGCCCCCCGACCTGAGCGCAACCATCGAAACCAGGGTGGTTGAAAAACTCGATTCGCGGCAGGTTCTTGGCTATCTGGCTGACCTGTTTGGTGCCGGTCTGGAAACATCCAAACTGTTTTTGATTGATGATCCGGTGGAGGATTGATGCGAACTCCTCTAACGTCTCTTGTTCGTACGGGTATTCCCTGCGCCGACGGCCATCAAAGCTGGTAACCAACGTTTCCCTCAGCCGATCGTTGAGGGAGTCGAGAATCAAGAAGAGGAACAATCGTGAGCTCAACTGATTGGATTGTCGTTGCTGCCGCCATCGCCGCTGGCTTCT
This sequence comes from Actinomycetes bacterium, assembly GCA_024280015.1. Lineage (GTDB taxonomy): Bacteria > Actinomycetota > Acidimicrobiia > Acidimicrobiales > SZUA-35 > JAJRQY01. Next base: position 148,216 of record JAJRQY010000157.1, on the reverse strand, counting down.
TGATTGGCATGATCGTTTCGCGCATCATCGCGACCGTGCTTGGCTCACCAACCCGGCCAGAACCCCTCCAGCAAGCCGCTGGACCCCTGTCGTCCCTCGGATTGTGGACGTGCGTCATTATCGGGCTGCTTGTCGCCTTAGGAGTGATGGCCCCGGACGCATTGGATGAGTTGCCGCGGGATCTGATTGCCTTCCTACCCAAGTTGCTGTCGGCGGCGATCGTGGTCATTGGGGCCAACGTGATGGCTGCGTTTGCTACCGCTGCTCTATCAAAGGCGCTGGCCCGGGCCTCAAGCACCGTGCAACGTCAAGCTGTTGCTCTTACTCGGGCGACGATTCTGGGCTTGGCTGTGCTGATTGCCGTTCCCCAGCTTGGCATCGACACAACGGTAGTTAATCTTGGAGTGGCGGCAATCTTCTTTGCTCTGGCGGCGAGCTTCACCTTGCTCGTTGGGCTCGGGGGCCGAAATGTGGCTAGCCAGGTTGCCTCGACTCGAGCAGTAAAACGCATGATTGAGAATGGTGACGAAATCTCCTTGGATGACATTGCTGGAACCGTCATCAATCTTCACCCGACCGCGGTCGAGATCGAAACGGTTAGTGGCCGCAAAGTCCTGATCCCCTCGTCTCGATTCCTGGGTGAGACCGTGACCATCAAGCGAGCGGACAAGCCCGCTCCCGTAGCTGCAGACTAGGTCTGATCAGGCTCGGTCGGCCTCATCAAAGACGGCATCAATAAGCTCGAATAATCGAGCCGAACAACTGGCCATCTCGACCGGGGGAGAGACAACCTCGACGATCTGGCGAGCAATGTCGGCGAAGACCCTGGCTGCGTCGCTCTGGCCCAACGCCACCGGCTGGCCGGTATCGCCGCCAAGTGAGACATCGGCTTCAATGGGAATCTGACCGAGCAGCTCAACACCGGCCATGGCGGCAAGCTTGGCCCCGCCACCGGATCCGAAGAGTTCGTAGCGGGTCCCGGTCTCGTTGATGAAAACCGACATGTTCTCGATCACTCCAGCCACCCGAAGGTGTGACTTGCGGGCCATGCTGACGGCACGAGCAGCCACTTTCTGCGCCCCTGTCGCCGGCGTTGTGACAACAATCATTTCTGCCCGAGGCAGCATGCGGGCCATGCCCATGGCAACGTCCCCGGTACCGGGTGGCATATCAATAAGGATGTAGGCCAGGTCTTCAGCCCAGTTGACATCCTCGAGGAAATGCTGGACCGCCCGATTGAGCATCAGGCCGCGCCACAAAAGGGCTGACTCTTCGTCCTCAACCAGAAAGCCCATGGAAACAACATCAATCCGACCCTCACCCATGGCGACCGAATGAGGGGTCATCACTGTCCGGTCCTCCACCTTGGTGGCGTCCAGGCGACCTTCGATACCAAGCATTCTTGGTACCGAGAACCCCCAGATGTCCGCATCCAGAACACCAACGGCATAGCCCATCGATGCTAAGGCGACAGCCAGATTGACGGTGACTGAAGACTTGCCAACGCCGCCCTTGCCTGAGGAGATGGCAAGAACCCTGGTTGGGGCCGGGATCATGGTGTCTCCGGCTTCACTGGCCGCATTCAGTCTGGCCCGGCTCATGGTCGCTGCCTTCTCATCAGCCGACAGCTCAGTCCAATTGATCTTGACGCCGGTGACTCCAGGAAGAGAATTGATTCGCCCCTTGGAATCCTTAGCGATCTGAGCCCGTAGCGGGCAACCCATGGTGGTCAGGGCAATGGTGATGGTGACAAGCCCGTCCTCATCGACCGTTGCCCCCTTGGCCATACCAAGATCGACGATGTCAGAACCCAACTCGGGGTCGATAACTCCGCGCAAAATGGACATGACGTCTTCTGAAGTGACGGTCGGGTCAGAAACAGGTTGTTCAGGCACTCCCAACATTCTATGGCCATGGGACTATCCGGTGGCGATTTGGCGTTGTAGGCTCCATAGACCTTCTGGAGGTTCCACCCAATGATTACTCTTACTGATAGTGCCGCAAGCAAGGTCAAAGATCTGTTGGCCGATGAGGGCGACGAGTCGCTCGCACTGCGGGTTGCCGTGCGCCCCGGCGGCTGCTCGGGATACAGCTATGAAATGTTCTTCGACGGCGACCGTGCTGAGGATGATCTTTCTGCCGAATACGGCGAGGGAGTGAAGGTTGTTGTTGACCCCAGCAGCGCCCAGCTACTTGCTGGAGCCACCCTGGACTACAAGGACGGTCTTCAGCAGGCAGGCTTCTCCATTGATAACCCCAATGCCCAGAGCACCTGTGGCTGTGGAGAATCCTTCTCCTAGCAGTAGTGCCTGAGTAGTAGAGCCCACCGGGTCTGGCCGTTGTTTTTGGCCTCAACTTGGCACAGCTCTTGCCGATAGTTCCGGGGTATGCCTGGGCCGACTAGTGGGGCAATTGAAGTAGAGAAGAGTTCGTGGCACGCCCACCGTGGTCTTGCTGCCCTCGTTCGTGTTCTTGCCTTCCTGCTTCCATTCCTCGCCTCAGTATTGGCCATCCGGCTCGTAGGTAGGCTTTTGTACCGGCCTCCGGGTTGGGGTGGCCTGGCGTTGTGGGTTGTTCAGGCGGCTCCTGTTGGGGCCGCAGCCTCGATCTTGGTTGAACGGGGCACTCGTCGGTTCCTCCCGCTAGCCAGCCTGCTCAATATGAGTTTGGTGTTTCCTGACCAGGCTCCGTCCCGGTTCAGTGTTGCCTTGCGCTCGGGTAGTGTGCGCAATCTCGAACGAAGACTGGATGAGATTCGATCCACTGGTCTTGGTGCCTCTCCTGATGAAGCGGCGGCGACCGCGTTGGAACTGGTCTCCTTGTTGAGCAACCATGACCGGTTGACGAGGGGGCATGCCGAGCGAGTGCGTGCCTACTCTGACCTGATAGCGCAAGAGATGGGGCTGAGCGATTCGGATCGCCTGCATCTGGCGTGGGGTGTCTTGCTTCACGACATCGGCAAGCTTCATGTTCCCAGTGAGATTCTGAACAAGGAGGGCAAACTGACCGCGGAAGAATGGGACATCCTTCAGAAGCACCCAACGGCTGGGGTCGAACTGTTGAAACCCTTGTCCGGCTGGCTCGGCGAATGGCTTTCCGCTACTGAGGACCATCACGAACGTTGGGACGGTAACGGTTACCCCAACGGGACCGCAGGAAGTGAAATCTCTTTGGCTGGCCGGATTGCCGCGGTTGCCGATGCCTATGACGTCATCACCTCAAAGCGCTCCTATAAGGAGCCGATGTCTGCGGAGGCTGCTCGAAGCGAGCTCGTTGAGTGTTCGGGTTCCCAGTTTGACCCGGAAGTCGTTCGTGCCTTCCTTGCCGTATCCATCGGACGACGCTGGACGTTTGGTCCGCTGGCCTGGTTGAGTGACCTACCCGTTGGTCAGGTTGGAACAGCGGTGGTCCATACCCCAGTCATCGCGGTAACAGGTGCGGCATTAGCTGTCGCCAGCGTGATGACTGTTCCCCCGGAACCACCCGAACAGTTGGCCTTTGAGGTGCCAACAGCCGTCGTGGCCGAAACCACAACAACGACGAAGCCTGACCTTGTGGTTACAACTGAGCTTCCAATCGTGACAAGTTCGGACACAACAACATCGGTGCGTCCAACGTCATCGGCAAAGAGTTCAACGTCAATCACCAGCATGTCAACGACCACGACCAGAGCGTTGGCCTCAACGACCGCAAGCACGGCCAGCACATCGAGGACCTCTGCGGCACCAACGACCACCGTTCCAGCGACTATAACGACAACCGGTCCAACGACCACCACCCCAACGACAACGACCACCACGGCGCCGACCACAACATCGATCCCTGGAGGAGTTGCTTTCAACGGCCACATCTATGTTGCTGGCACCCTCGGGCTGAGCTGGCCCGATGCGGTTGCGGAGGCCATAGCTGCGGGAGGCCACCTGGTCACGATCAGCAATGATGCCGAGAACAGCTTCATTAAGGACACTTTCGGGGCCAATGGTGCGGTCTGGGTGGCCCTCTCGGACCATGAGAACGAGGGAGACTTCCGTTGGAGCAATGGTGAAGAAGTCACCTTCACCAAGTGGATGGCTGGCGAACCAAGCGACTTCGGCGGTGGCCAAGACTATGCAGCCATGGTCACTGGCAACGGCAGGTGGGATGACGTTGGTGACTACGAACCAGAACTATGGAACGGCAACGAATGGGTTCCCGGAGACATTGCGGTCATGACCGTGATCGAGTTCGACTAGCGCAGTTTTGACAGAGCCGTTTCGAGTTCCAACTGGTCATAGACATTGTCGATTCGCTCCACAATGATTCCGCTGCTGTCAATCAGAAAGAGTGATGGCTCGAACTCCAAACCCAGGTCGACAACGGCTGGGGCCAGTCGTAGATCTTTGCTACTCAGATCGAAGTTGACTTCCTTGGCGTTGGCATAGACCTCGATATGGATCTTGGCTACATCGGCGAAGGACCGATCAGCCTCAATTAGGGCTTCGAGCACCGGACCGCAATAGGCGGTTGCGCAAACCGCGGGGGTCGAGACCAGGACAGCGATCGGCTGCTTTGTGGCTAGCAGGTCGGCCAGGGTCTGCTGGTGAAAGGGGCACGGGTTGGGAAAACGGGTGCACAGCGGATCGGTACCCAGACCGTCGTCAAAGGTTGGGGTGACAAGCGGCGGCATTGGTTGGCCGGGTAACAGGACTCCTACGTCCTCGGTCGCGAACGCCTGTACCGGGAGACTGATCTTGTAGTCGTCCACTTCCACGATCAGGTCATAGACGCCAGGTTCGGGCAGTGTTGTCCGTACAGCGAAGTAGCGAAGAATGTCGGCGTGTTCGTGTTCGGTACTGCCGTTGCCGTCGGGATGGTCGTGGGTCACGATCCGACTTGGCACGTCCAGCTGATCGATGATCTCGCCTTGGAACAGCACCTCAACCTTGACCTGTGCTGATTCACCGACGAGTGGCTGGCCCTGATCCACCAGTCCAAATGGGAGGCGTTGGAGTTGCCCGGCGGCAATCACATGATCGGTACTGAAGAGAGCGACGAGCTGGGGTGGGGGAGCGGCAGGCTCACCGAATCGCCCGCAGCCTGCCAGCGAAAGCGCCGTCCCTGCGCCAAATAGCCCACCACGAATCAGGAATGACCGGCGATTGAGGTCAAAGGACTCGGGTTCTCGCCTAGACGGTGGGTTGGGCATTGATTGCACAGCGGCGACCGTATCCTCACGAGGTGGCTGATGTAGAGCGGGTTATCTCATTCGAAGTCGATGGAAAGCCGGTTTCGGTTCCCGATAGTGGCGCAACCCTGCTGGGCGTACTGCGCTACAAGCTGGGTTTCCAAGGCCCGAAGGCTGGGTGCAGCCCACAGGGACAGTGTGGCTGTTGCACGGTCCTGGTCGATGGCCAGGCTCGGGTTGCTTGCGTGACGCCGGTCAAGCGGGTCCGGAATCGTTCGGTGACAACCGTTGATGGGCTTGACCCTGATCGGGCCAAACAATGGGGTGATGCCTTCTGCTCAACTGGAGGCAGCCAGTGCGGTTTCTGTACTCCTGGCATTGTGATGCGACTAGAATCGCTCAAGAACAAGGGTATTGCGGCGGATGATCATGACGCTGTTCGACAGGCATTGTTGGCTCACCTTTGTCGATGCACCGGGTGGCAAACCGTGGTCGAGGCCTGGGACGCGTTTGGTTCTGAGCGGTTAACCGGCCGCGATCTGGAAGCCGCTTCACAACGGGCTGAGCTTGAGGGTGGCGCGCCCCAAGTGGTGTCACCAGAGGTTGCCCTTGGCCGGGGAGCGTTCTCTTCTGACACCGTCCCCGCGGGTGCGTTGGTGGCAGCACGTGATGATGCGGGGGTGTGGCACGTCGCGGAGAACCTGCCTGGGGCCAAGAACGCGGCGGGCAAAACCCAGGGCCGGCGAACAACCATCGAGCATTCGTGGCCGCTGGAGATTCCGCCCGGTGATTGGGATCTCACCCTACGTACCACCTGGGTAGAGCCTGCGATTTTGGAAACGGATGCTTCCTGGTGTGAGCCCGGCGGCGAACCGTCACCACTCATTGGCAATGGTGGTGCGTTCGGGGCCAAGCAGGACTCACCGGTCCGACAGGCTGCTCAAGACCTGGCCAACGAGCACGATAGGACGGTCTTAGCGTTTGGGACCCGTGAGGACACGGTGTTGTGGGGGCCGAAGCGTCCACCAGTTGCTTGTGGCATCAAGGCTGACGGAACCGGTGTGATCCGTGTCGTTGCCTGCCCGGGGATCGAACAGGCGATCAAGTCTGTGGCCCCAGATCTGGTGGTTGAACTGGTGGAGGTGACCAAGCCGGAGACATCATCGGCTATTCGGGCAGCAGGCTGGGCCGAAGCGACCATTCTCCTGGCTGGTGTGGCTTCATTGGCCAATGGTGATGGCTCTGGGGGTCCCCCGGGACAGGGTGATGTCTCCGCTACCTCACAGTCGATCACGGCGCCCAATGGCGCAACCGCCGAGGTTGTTCTAGAAGATGGGGTCATCAAGGTTCATGTCCGCTGCGGACGGCCCTTGGACGAGATTGTCTTGCGGTCCTACTGCATTGGTGCGGCCCACATGGCCTGGTCATGGCTGACGTCTGAAGCCCTCACCGTTGATGCTGATGGTGTCGCCCAGGATCTGACAATCCGAAGCTTCGGAGTGTTGCGGGCAATCGATACGCCGCCCATCGAGGTCGATATTGATATCGAAGACGATCGCGAACCAATGAACGGATCCGACGCCGTCTTCGTCGCGGTAGCTGCTGCTGGCTGGAAGGCTGCAAGCTTCCATCAGGATTGGCCAATCGGCAAACTGATCCCTGGCCAACTATTCCAAGCAGGAATTTCTGTCGCTACCTCGGACTAGTACGATCCCTTCACAATCTATTCAGCCGCGAACCGCGTCTCATACATACACGAATTACCTACAGGAGTAGAACCATGAGCAAGCCCGTCGGTCCCTATACCCCCATCGTCAAGGCCGGTCCTTGGCTGGTGACGTCTGGTCAGATCGGGATTGCTGACGGCGCTCTGGCTGACGGATTTGAGGCCCAACTTCGTCAGGCCATGGCCAACCTCGCCGCGGTGTTAGAGAGTGAGGGTGCGTCATTGTCTGACGTGACCAAGACCACGGTCTTCCTGGTCGACATGGCGGATTATGCCGTCATGAATGGCATCTATACCGAGCTGTTCGGCGATCACCGCCCGGCCCGTTCCGCTGTGGCCGTCGCCCAACTTCCTCTCGGCGCCGTCGTCGAGATCGAAGCCTCCGCCTACATGGGATAGAACGTTCAGCGAGTCTGGCTAGGAACAATAGAAGGAGAAGCCGCCGTCTGCGGTTTCGGTGACCACGCCGATCTCATCTTGATCGCAGAATCGAGTCAGCTGGCTGAGATCTCCCTGTGTGCTAGCGGGCTGAGCGACTGCTTCGAGGATGATCAACAATCCGATGAAGAGGAGAGGGATTCCAACAGAGACCAGAGCAAGCTTGGGCCGAGAAATACGTGCCCGTTGCTTCACTCCGGCGGCAATGAGGTGTTGTCGGATTGCGTTCACATCTTGTGGTTTGACCTGGCTGCGAGGAACGATGACAAGTTCTGTCTTGCTGTTCAGGATGATGAGCCAGTCATCTGTCACCACGAAGTTGTCAAACCGATGCCAGGCTTCCTGGGTGATGATGGCCTGGTCTTCGGAGAGTAGAGCGTTACTGGTGAGATTCAATCGAACTCTTAGTGATTCGCCCGACTTGATTCCCTTTGCCTTGAGGAACACGCGTTGAATGGACCGGGCACCGGCCCACAAGATTAAAACCATGGCTATCAGCAGAAGCAAGCCGGTCATGACCAGTATCGGTATGCCTGCCACTAGTCCAACGGCGCAGAGAACCCACGGCGGCCCGATCAGGTAGGGGTATGCAAAGCGTTGTATGGCCTTAGATGCCGACCTGACGTCTCTCCCGGAGAGATCGTATTCGATTACGTAGCCGGACCCGTGTTCTGCCGATGGTTCTGCCGCGATCATGGGACTGGTTTTCGGTGCCGGAAGTGGTGACCTTGAGTATCCGGACTGGCGGCATCTTCGGCCAGCGGTCGGGTGGCGCGGTTTCGACCCTCTACCGGGTCGCAAACGCGACACGGAACAAAGTCGTGGCACACTGGGGCCATGATCGGCGCAATTATCATCGCATTCGTCATCCTTGTTGCTATCCCGGTTGGCTTCTTGATGAGTACAACGGCGGTAGCCGCACTCATTGGCGAGCTCCTGAAGAGCAACGCCGAAACCATCCACGCCGATAGCGAACTGCTGGAGTGCAACAAATAGATCGCCTTCTGGCACCCGCAGAGCACGCTGGTGCGTGCTCCAGCGGTGTCAGTAGCCGGGGGACTGCGGTGCCAGCACGCAGTAATGGTCGGGCAGTGGCGGTACGACCGGGTAACGTTTCGACGTGATCGATCTACGCAAGCTGGCCAACGACACCGACTATCGAGATGGCGCAATCCGCAAGGGTGCATCTGCTGGCGACATTGATGCGCTGCTGGCTTCGGAGGCCCGGCGACGCGAGGTGCTCACCGCGGTTGAGAACCTACGGGCCGAGCAGAACAGCGTCTCGAAAGAAATTGGCCGAGCGACTCCGGAAGATCGGCCAGCCAAGATCGAGGCCGCCAACACCCTCAAGGCCAAGCTTGGTGCCCTGGAGGACGAACTCCAGACTGCCCAAACAGCTGTCACCGACCTCGCCCTCCAGATCCCCAACCCGGCACATGAGTCAGTGCCAGATGGCGGTGAAGAAGACTTCCGCCTCGAGCGTGAGGTCGGCGAGCGCACCCCGGCCGGGCCAAAGGACCACGCCGAGCTGGGTGAGAGCCTCGGCATCGTCGACACCGAGCGGGCCGTTCGCATGTCGGGCAGCCGCTTTGCCTACATCTTTGGTGACGCCGTGCGCCTCCAGTTCGCCCTGATCCAATGGACCATGAACAAGCTCATGGGTCACGACTTTGTGCCTGCCGTGGTGCCGGTCCTGGTCCGTGAAGACATGATGGTTGATGCTGGATTCTTCCCAACTGACCGTGACCAGGTCTATGAGTTGGAAAAGGACGGCCTCTTCTTAGTCGGCACCTCCGAGGTCGGCCTAGCCGGAATCCACCGGGGTGAACGCCTTGACGCCGCTGAGCTGCCGAAGCGCTATGTCGGCTACTCAAGTTGTTTTCGTCGAGAAGCTGGCACCTACGGTAAGGACACCGCTGGCCTGTTCCGGGTCCATCAGTTCGACAAGGTCGAGATGTTTGTCTACTCCCATCCAGACACCGCTTGGGACGAGCTCGAATTGCTGCGCACCCTGGAAGAAGAGATCTTTACTGAGCTTGAAATCCCCTACCGGGTGATCACGGTGGCTTCGGGAGATCTTGGTAATGCCGCGGCCAAGAAGTACGACATCGAAGCCTGGATCCCCTCGCAGCAGCAGTATCGGGAAGTCACCAGCTGCTCAAACTACACCGACTATTCGGCGCGCCGAATGGGAACACGGGTCAAAGAGGACGGCGCAACCACGGTGCTGCACACCCTCAATGGGACGGCCTGTGCCATCGGCAGAACCCTGCTGGCGATCTTTGAGAATCATCAACAAAGCGACGGAACAATCGTCGTGCCTGAGGTTCTGCGCCCCTATTGCGGTGGGCTCGAAGTCATCGGTCCTCGCGAGGCCTAGTTTCCTCAATGAAAGCATGTGTTGTTGACCGTCAGGTCCTAACCTTGCAGACGGTTTCGCCGACAGAGGTTGAACCGCCTCAAGTACTTCAGATACTGCTCTATTCGCATGTTGCTCGACGTCAATGACGCCGTCCGAGGAGACAACAACACATGGTTGCCAAAACCAAAGCAAAGCCAGCGGCCAAGAAGGCTCAACGGAGCCTGCATCAAACCGCGGTTGATCAATTCCACCGTGCCGCTGATCTGGTTGGATTGCCCGAGCCCCACCGCTCGATCCTGTCTCACCCAAAAAACGAAGTGATCGTGAACTTCCCGGTCCAACTGGACGATGGCCGTTGGGAAGTCTTCCGGGGCTTTCGCATCCAACACAACAACATCATCGGCCCCTACAAGGGTGGCCTTCGTTTCCACCCCGACGTCGACCTAGACGAGGTCAAAGCCCTAGCGGCATGGATGACCTTCAAGTGCGCGCTCGCCGGCATTCCCTTCGGGGGAGCCAAGGGCGGCGTAACCATTAACCCTCGGGACTATTCCGATTCGGAGATGGAACGAATTGTTCGCCGCTTCACTCATGCCTTGGGTGCAAATATTGGCCCCGAGCACGACATTCCCGCTCCTGATGTTGGCACCAACGCCATGATGATGGACTGGATCATGGACACCTATACCAACCTGTCTGGGCCGGGTAGCCGCCAGACTGTGAAGGGTGTCGTCACCGGCAAGTCTCTGGCGTGTGGTGGATCACTCGGACGAAATGCCGCAACCGGCCAGGGTGTCTTGTACTCCCTTCGTCACTGGTGTGGCGAGGTTGGTGAACGTCTGGACTCGCTATCCATATCGGTACAGGGGTTTGGCAACGTTGGTGCCCACTTCTCCCGCCTCGCTTACAAGGATGGCTGCACCATCAAGGTGGTTGGTGATCACACCGGAACCATCCGCAACGATGACGGCATCGATATTGAAGAACTGGGTCCTTGGGTGGCTGACAATGGTGGCGTCGATGGCTTTCCCGGAGCCAGAGCAGTCGATGCCGAAGAGCTCTTTTCTACTGACGTTGATGTGTTTGTTCCCGCCGCGCTGGAGAATCAGATCACTCTGGAGCGGGCTAGAACCATGACGTGCCGCCTCATCGTTGAAGCCGCCAACGGTCCAACAACTCCGGAAGCTGAAGAGCTGTTGACCGAACAAGGGGTGGCCATTGTGCCCGACATCCTGGCCAACGCCGGTGGTGTCATCGTGTCTTACTTTGAGTGGTTGCAAAACAAGTCATCCAGCTATTGGAGCGAAGAAGAAGTCGACCGTCGACTGCGAACCCTGGTGTGGGATGCTCACGATGCTGTGGTTGTCACCAAGAAGAGTCTGAACTGCACCCGTCGAGAGGCTGCTTACGCCGTTGCTCTTGAGCGTCTGGCCGACGTCTATGACCGGCGAGGAATCTTTCCTTAGGGAGCCCGGTCCGGCCCCCGTTTCGAGCAGAGTTCGCTTGGTCTGGCGAAGTTCTATGCCATCAGGCACACTAGTGGCATGGTGACTTTCCAAGACCTCAATGACCGCGTCGCTGGTCAGAACATTCCTCAGCTATTTCTCTCGACCTTGGCCGAGCATGCCGACGTTGAGGTCCTGCGTTGGAAAGACAGTTCTGGCGACTGGCAGAGTTGGTCGCTCACGAAACTGGCTGACGTCACCGCCCGTCTGGTGACGTCACTGAAAGACTTGGGTGTTGGGCACGGTGACCGTGTCGTGATGATGCTCAAGAATCGGCCGGAGTTCCATGCCTTGGACATCGCCGTCTTGTTTGTTGGCGCCACGCCAGTCTCGATCTATAACTCTTCGGCCCCAGACCAGATCGACTATCTGGTTAATCATTGCGGCGCCAAGATGGCCATCATCGAAGATGACTTCCTGGAGAGGTTCGAGGCGGTCAAGGACAAACTAGCGACCATCGAGCACATGGCGGTACTTGGCGCTGGTGGCAGTGATGTCCTTCGCTACGACGATTTGGCCGCCGCCGAACCAGCAGATCTGAACGAGTTCGTCAACATCGCCCAACCCGAAGACTTGGCCACCATTATCTACACGTCGGGAACTACGGGCCCACCAAAGGGTGTCATGCTCAGCCACTACAACGTGTGCTGGACCCTGGCTTCCATCAGCGAGAGCATGAGGGCGCAAACCGATATCGAATCGTTCGCCGGCCTGCGGCACTTGTCCTACTTGCCAATGGCTCACATCTTTGAGCGGCTGATCGGCCACTACTACCTGGTCGACCTCGCTACCCAAGTCATCTGCTGCCCTAACACCGCCGAACTGGCCGCCTATGCCCGCGAGGTGAAGCCGAACCTGTTCATTGGTGTGCCCCGCGTCTGGGAGAAGTTCTATGCCGGAGTGCAGGCGGCCCTGGCCGCTGACCCGGAGAAAGCCAAGAGCTTCAACGAGGCCGTTGAAGCCGCGATGCCAATCGTGGCAAAGATGGATGCTGGCACGGCTACCAAGGAAGAAATCGAGACCTATGAATTCCTTGATGCTGTGGCTTTCAGTCAGGTTCGTCCCCTGATCGGATTGGACGAATGCCGGGTTGGTATCACTGGTGCTGCGCCTATTCCGCCCGAGATCTTGACCTGGTTCCGCACCATCGGTGTTCCGCTTTCTGAGGGGTACGGCCTGTCAGAAACAACGGCCATCCTGAGCTGGGCTCATCAGGCCAGGGCTGGCTATGTCGGCATGGCTGCGAGCGGAGTGGAACTAACGATCGCAGAAGACGGCGAAGTGTTGGCGAAGGGTGGCTGCATCTTTGGCGGCTACCTAGATGCTCCGGACAAGACGGCCGAAGCCCTGGACGAAGACGGCTACTTCCACACCGGTGATATTGGGGTGATTGATGATGACGGCTACCTCAAGATCGTTGACCGTAAGAAGGAGCTGATAATCACTGCCGGTGGCAAGAACATCAGCCCAGCCAACCTTGAGTCGGCCATGAAGATGATTCCGCTTGTTGGACAGGTGTGTGCCGTTGGCGAAGCCCGTCCCTTCGTGGCTGCCCTCGTGGTGCTTGATCCCGACGCATCGGCAGTATGGGCCACCAAGAATGGTCTCGAAGGCGAGGCTGCAACCATGACAGCTATGGCCGACAACCCGACTGTGATTGCCGAGATCGAAGAAGGCCTCGCTGGCGCCATGTCTAAGTTCAATAATGCTGAAGCAATCAAGAAGGTGAAGGTGCTCGGTGAAGAATGGATGCCAGACACCGAGCTGCTGACCCCAACCTCCAAGCTGAAGCGCCGCGGCATCTTGTCGACGTTCGATGCGGAGATTCAAGCCCTCTACGAGAAGTAGCTCAGCCGTTTCACGAGCTGCAACGAATAATCGAAGCCCTCACCGGATCGGCGAATCCGGCGAGGGTCAACTCGATTGTCTGCTCAATGTCCAAGTCGAGGTTGAGCCCATCGGCGATGGCTTGGTCCACTAACACCGTTTTTGGTTCCGTAGCACTGGCTAACCGTGCTGCCAGGTTGACGGTTGGGCCAAAGAAGTCACCATCACGAACGAGTACTTCACCCGTCGCGATTCCGACTCGTACATCGGGCAGGTCGGGATGATCACAGGCGGCTTTGGCAATCTCCGCCCCGATTTGTACGGCCGCCTCGGGGTCTTCTACCGAGAACATGACCTCGTCGCCGATGAGTTTGACGGTCCGCCCTCCATTCTGGGTGACGATATTGTTGGACAACTTCTCGAATACCATCAGCATTCGCCCAAGCTCGGTGATCTCCAAGTCCTGGGCAATCCCGGTCGAGTTGACCAGATCGACGAAGCCGATGGTCGACTGGCTGATCTCAAAACCATCAACGACAACGACTTCATTCTTGCGGCGAGCCCGAACCAGATGGTGACGCAGAACAACGTCAGAACCATAAGAAAGGCGGTCAACGAAGTCTCCGGTGAGGGCCAGCATTTCAGGACTGGTTGCGTGCTCATTACCAAGCTCATCTCGGTACGGAACATCAACATTGACCAGGAAGGCTGACGTTGCCGCGTTGGCCACCGTTGCGGCCGAGGTGCCGATGACGCGGGCGAGACGAAGGATTGTTTCCCAGCCAAACAGGTCGCCAACATCACGCATGGTTGTGTACAACTTGATGTCTTGTTCGCTGGCGATGAGTTCATTCGATTCTGGACTCGGTAGCCCCATGGCCAGACGCAGATTGAGTGCGTCAGGCAAGGAGAGTTCGCTTTGCTCGGCCAACTCCTCAAGGGTCAGGGTCGCCTCGCCAGGTTGGAGCACCAGAACAAGACCCAGTGCCCCTAGCTCGTCGCGATACTCCTCCAGTAATTCATCTGTCGCCCCCATCGAACGAAGGTAGGTCACATAGTCAGATTCGGGGTTGGTGTTTGGTTCTACCATCGGCCTTGGCCCAGCTTGTAGCCAACGGAGCGCACGGTTTGGATCAGGCTGGCATGTTCTTCACCCAACTTGGATCGAAGACGGCGAACATGGACGTCAACGGTGCGAGCACCCCCGTAGTACTCATATCCCCAGACCTGGCTGAGCAATGCTTCGCGGCTGAAAACCTTGCCTGGATGGGCGGCCAGGAATCGAAGTAGCTCATATTCCATATAGGTCAGATCAAGGGGGCGACCATCGAGCACAGCCTGATACGTCTCCAGATTGAGGACCAGATCGCCATAGGTCACCAGCTCGGGTCGAGCTCCTCGACCGGCCTTCCACAGCAGATGTCGGACTCGGGCCTCCAGTTCCTTGGAGTGAAAGGGGGTCACCATGAACTCGTCGAATAGCTCGTCAAATTCGGCGAGTTCATCCAGCTGACTCCCCGAAGCCAGGATCAGCAACGGTTCAACGGGAACGTCACGTCGACGGAGCTCGCGGCACAAGGCCCAGGCCTTTTCAGAATTGTCGGTGATATCAACAATGGCCCCGGTCCAACCCTCCTCGGGCTCAGCCTCAACCAGCTGCTCCACGCTGGACACGGCGCGCCACTGATACCCATCGAAGTCCAATTGGCGGACAATGTCGGGTGGGGCGGGATCGGGGAAGACGAGGAAAGACTCGGTCATGGTGGGATCCAGCTCCTACCAGGAAGGCAGGTAGCGGTCCATTTCCCACTGGCTGACATGGGCCTTGTAGCTGGTCCACTCAGCTCGCTTGTTGCGGAGGAACCATTCAAAGATGTGCTCGCCCAAGGCTTCTCGAACCAGTTCAGACTTCTCCATCTCATCCAACGCCTCGGCCAGCGAAGTCGGCAGCGGTTGCAGGCCAGCCTTGCGCAGCTCGGCTGGTTCATGCTCAAACAGGTTCTTGGTCAGCTCGGGTGGCAACTCGTACCCCTCACTGATTCCCTTCATTCCCGCAGCCAGAATGACGGACAAAGCCAGGTAGGGATTGCAACTAGGGTCGGGGGATCGGAACTCGATACGGGTCGAGCTGGTCTTGTCCGCCTTGGTTACTGGCACTCGCACCAGGGCAGAGCGATTGTTCTGGGCCCAACTCACCCAGACCGGCGCCTCATAGCCCATGACTAGGCGCTTGTAGGAATTCACAAGCTGGTTGGTGACGGCGGTGATTTCGCGAGCGTGATGGAGGAGCCCAGCCATGAACTGGCGGCCGACGGTACTGAGCGAATACTCCGCGCCCTCTTGGTGGAAGGCATTTCCGTTGTCATCAAAGAGAGATAGATGTAGATGCATGCCAGACCCCTGCATCCCGGAAATGGGCTTTGGCATGAAACTGGCGAAGCGGCCGCGCTCCAACGCGAGCTCCCGAACAACAAGCCGGAAAGTCATGATCTGATCGGCCATTGACAAGGCGTCGGTGTATCGCAGATCGATCTCATGCTGGGAAGGTGAGTCTTCATGAAAGGAGTACTCAACCGGGATTCCCATCGCCTCCAGCACCGAGATGGTCTGGCGCCGGAGATCTGAGGCAACGTCACTGGTGGTCAGGTCGAAGTAGGAACCAGAGTCCAGCAGTTCGGGCGGGTGGGACGGGTCACCGTCACCGAAGTAGAAGAACTCCATTTCTGGGGCGACAAAGAACGAGTAGCCAGCATCTTGTGCCTTGGACAGATTGCGGCGAAGCACATAGCGAGGGTCGCCTTCAAACGGGCTGTCGTCGTGCTGACGAATGTCACAGAACATGCGCCCGGTCGAGCCATCTTCGGCCCATGGGAGTGTCTCGAAGGTGTTGGCATCAGGGCGAGCCAGCACATCGGATTCTTGGATCCGGCTGAAGCCATCGATGGATGAACCATCAAAATGAATGCCTTCCTCGAAGGCCGTTTCCAGCTCGACGGGTGAGATAGCTACCGATTTCAGTTGGCCGAGCACATCGGTGAACCAGAGCCGTATCAGCTTGATGCCACGTTCTTCGACCGCCCGCAGGACGTATTCGTTCTGTCGTTCCACCCCAAGAGTGATAGCAGGATTGCGAGGTGTTCGTCGCCCTGAAGAGCTCGATCGGGAGCTGTTCACACTCAATTAACACAAGGAGTGTGGATCTTGGTCCATCCGATGATTGAGTGATAGCACCGAGGCGATCAGCTAGCAGGACAGTTGGCGACGCTGAGCGGTGATGACTTCACAAAACGTCATCTCGACATGGACATCGCACCAATGGGTGCAGAAACGGTTGGAGACACCAACGTGGCATATCAGGCTGAATACATCTGGATTGACGGAACCGAACCAACCCCTGAGGTTCGTTCAAAGACCCGAGTCCTGGACGACGACAAGACGCCGAGCATCTGGGGCTTTGATGGCTCAAGCACCGGACAAGCAACCGGTGATAATTCTGATGTCGTGCTCAACCCGGTCTTCCAATGCCCGGATCCACTGCGCGGTGGCGACAACATCTTGGTCTTGTGCGAGACCCTGCTGACCAATGACCTATCGCCGCACCCGACGAACACTCGAGCCGCTGCTGTCGCCGCTTTTGAGAAGTACGGCGACCAGGCCCCAATCTTTGGGTTGGAGCAAGAATACACACTGCTTAATCCCTACAACGGCTGGCCCGCCGGCTTCCCAGCCAATGGTTTCCCCGCACCCCAAGGTCCGTATTACTGCGGTGTCGGCTACATCAAGATTCACGGTCGTGAGCTCATCGAGCAACACACCCAAGCCTGCATCGACGCTGGACTGGCCATCTCGGGAACTAACGCCGAGGTCATGCCTGGCCAGTGGGAATTCCAGATCGGTCCAGTGGACACGGTCACCGTTGGAGACCATATGTGGATGGCCCGCTACCTCCTGTTCCGCCTGGCCGAAAACCACGCGGTTGAGGTCAGCATCGAAGCCAAGCCAATGAAGGGCGACTGGAACGGCGCAGGCATGCACACCAACTTCTCCACCAAGGCCATGCGTGAGGGGTATGACCCGATCATCGCTGCTTGTGAGTCACTGGGAGCAGAGGGCAAGGTTGCTGAGCACCTGGCTGGCTATGGCGCGGGAATTGAAGAGCGCCTTACCGGAGCGCATGAGACCCAGCGCTTCGACCAATTCAGCTATGGAGTATCCGATCGTGGTGCTTCGATCCGCATCCCGTGGCAGGTGGCCAAGGACCAGAAGGGCTATATCGAAGATCGTCGCCCTAACGCCAACGCCGATCCCTATGTGTTGGCCACCCTGATGACCAACACGGTTTGTGCTGCTCTAGCCGATTAATTCACCAACTCCTAGCTCGTTGCCACTGGTGTCCTCCTGACTTCGAGTCGGTTGGGCACCAGTTGCGGTTTTGGGCGGACACCAACCGAACTATCTCTTGCCGGGGACTGGCGTCATGGTGTTGGCGGGGCTTGAACGTGGACTGATTGGCTGCGGGTATCGACAACGACTGGGGCATCGAACCATTCAATTTCGGGTTCAGCGCCGTACTTTTCCGTCAGGCCAGCCAACCATTCTGAGCTGTACTTGGCTTCGGCACTGGCCCGGTCGCGCCACCAATAGACACCGCCGACCTTGGTGCCATCTTCGGAGCGGAGATAGGCCTTCCACAACAATCCAGGCACATCCAGGTATGAGGTGGCATTTGCTCCAAACTTGGTGCGGGCCTCATCCAGGCTGACGGGAGCGGTAGCTGGAAATCGGACGATGGTGACAATCATGCTCCTGGTCTAGCAGACTCTCAGCCGCTGAGAGCAAGCTGCATCTTGTCCAAGCCCTGAGCCACTCATCACATTGCCCTAATGAACGAGGACGAAAGTAGAGGCATCCCCCCAACAGAAGGCGATAGCCAATCATGAGTAAGTTCAAATACATCATCCCCACCTCACTAATCAGCGGCGGCATGGTTCTCGGAGCCATCTTCAGCCCAATCAGTCTCTCCAGCGCACAGTCGGATGGTTCGGCCGGTGACGGTGCTGACCCAACAACGGTTCCGGCTCCCGAATCCAACCGCAACACCGATGTTGACAAGCCCGGTGAAGGAGGCCGACATGGTCGGCCAGGACAGCACCGGCGTGGGGGCTTCGGCAAAGAAGCTCTGGAGGAACTCGGCTTGACCGCAGATGACCTCAAAGCTGGTCACGAAGCTGGTCAGTCCCTGGCGGAGACCGCTGCAGCCGCAGGGATTTCTGAGGAAGACCTGGTTGATGCTCTGATCACTGGTGCCCAAGACCGCCTTGACACCGCCGCCGAAGACGGCCGGATCGATGATGGCAGACTCGCAGAGATTGAAGGCCACCTGGAGGAGCGGATTTCCAACATGGTGAACCGCACCCCTGGTGAGCGAGGCGATCGTGAAGGCGGTCGGCCCGGTGGGCGACCAGATCGGTCCGTGGGTCGGCCCGGCAACACCGGTGGTGATGCAAAGGAAGCAGCACTGACCACACAAGTATCTCCCCATAGAACAGTGATTGCCTCGGCTGGCCTGGTCGGGGCAGTCACGCGCCGCGCGGTCGCCTGGTCAGTGTGACTGGTCAGTGTGACTGGTCTGGTGGGTCTGGCTGTGCTGGCCCTTACTCGCATGTCTTCACCTGTCAGCTTCTAGAATGCCCAGATGCGTCGACTGCGAGTTGCTACCTGCCAGATCAACCCCGTGCTTGGTGATATTGACGGCAATGTGGCCATGATCTTTGATGTCTTGGAAGAGCTTGAGTCCCAGGACGTTGACATCGCGGTCTTTCCGGAGTTGACGGTTTGTGGTTATCCGCCCGAAGACCTCGTGTTGAAACCCGGCTTTGTCGAGGACTGTCAAGAAGCAGTGGCCAAGGTTGCCGCCCGGTCAGGATCGACCGCAGTCGTCATCGGAACCGTGGCCGGTGACCGGGACCTGTTCAACCAGGCGGTCCTTTGCCGCGAAGGTCGGGTCGAGTTGACCTACAACAAGCGTCTTCTTCCCAACTACGCCGTCTTTGATGAGCGTCGCTATTTCACCAGTGGAACCGAGCCGCTCGAACTGGTCGAAATCAAGGGTGTGAAGATTGGCTTGGCCATCTGCGAAGATATTTGGAGCCCGACTGGGCCGCTGCTTGACCTGGCTGCTGGTGGCGCCGAAGTGGTCATGGTCCCCAATGGCAGCCCCTATCAGGTCGGCAAGTCCATTGCCCGAGAGGTCCTGGTCAGCTCCCGCTCGGTTGATAACTCCTGCGCCATTGTTTATGTCAACCAGGTCGGTGGACAAGACGAGTTGCTGTTCGATGGTGGCTCGGTTGTCTTTGATCATGAAGGGCAGTTGCTGGCCCGATCCCCCCAGTTCGATGAGCACATCATGGTTCTGGACCTTGACGTCAAGCCGACCTATCGCAAACGCAGGCTTGATCCGCGCGGACAGTTGTCCCCAACCCCAGCCCTTCCAGTCAAGGAACTGACCGACGCAGAACCGATTGACAGTCCAAAGTTGATGGGCGAGATCCATGAGCTACTGGATCTCCAGGCCGAGGCGTGGAAAGCGTTGGTTGTTGGGACGCGTGACTATGTGCGAAAGAACGGCTTTAGCGAGGTTGGTGTCGCACTCTCGGGTGGAATCGACTCAACCATTGTGGTTGCCATTGCGGTCGAAGCAGTAGGAGCGGACAAGGTCCATGCCGTTCTCATGCCCAGCCGCTACTCCAGCGACCATTCTGTCAGTGATGCAGTAAAGCTGTGTGAGAACCTTGGTGTTGAGCACCGAACCATCGCGATCGAACCGGCCCATCAGGGTTTGCTGGACATGTTGGAACCCTCCTTCGAAGGACGCGAGGCTGACACCACCGAAGAGAACTTGCAGTCTCGAATTCGCGGCGTCTTGATGATGGCCTTATCCAACAAGCTTGGCTGGATGATTCTGACCACCGGCAACAAGAGCGAGGTCTCCGTCGGATACTCAACCCTGTATGGCGATACCGCCGGTGGTTTCGCTGTTATCAAGGATGTGTGGAAGACCGACGTGTATGACCTGTGCCGCTGGCGTAACGAGTCAGCGGGTAAGGAAATCATCCCCAACCATGTCATCACCAAGCCCCCATCTGCCGAGCTCCGACCCGACCAGCGCGATGACCAGAGCCTGCCGCCGTACCCGGTTCTGGATGCCATCCTTCAGGGCTATGTCGAGCAAGACTTGACGGCAACGGAGCTGATTGAGTCCGGTCACGATGAGGCCATCGTTCGACGAATTGTCCGGCTTGTTGATATTGCGGAATACAAGCGGCGCCAGAGCCCTCCTGGTATTCGCATCAGCTCAAAGGCGTTCGGCCGCGACCGGCGAGTGCCGATCACCAACCGGTACCGGGGCTGATCAGGTCTCTAGAAGCCAAAACAGGGTAGAACTTGGCCTGTTCTGTGTCGTAGTGATGGAGTCACCCAGGGTGATCGACCTAGGACCTGACCTGTTGTAGTGGCTGCTCGCCAACTAGTCTTGTGCGAAGCGATGAAACCAATGCAAACAACACTCTCTAGTCGGCGAGCTGTTTCGACTGCTCGTTCGTTCTTCTTGGCCCTTTTGATGGTCATTGTTGGCGCGTCTGCCATTCCTTCAGATGCCCAGACCAATGAGGAAATTGAATCAATCCGTAAGGAACGCAAAGAAGTCCAGGCCGAGAAAGCCGAACAAGCCAAGAAGGTTGACGCCGCGTCGGCTGAGCTGGACGTGCTGCTTGATGCTTTGCAGGTCATGCAGGCCGAAGTCAATGACCAAGAGGCGCGGCTGGGCGAAGCCAAAGCGCAGCTTGCGGCCAGAGAACGAGAGTCGGCGGCCGCCATTGAGGCGGTTGAGCTCAAGATCATTGAGATTGGTGATCTTGAAGATCAGCTGGCTTCACGAGCTGTCAGTTCATTCGTTGCTAGCGGCGATGGTGAGACCTCACCCCTCTTGGAAGCATCGGATCCAACCCAGGCCGCCCGGATGCAGGAGCTGGTCAATGGGGCAACCAAGTCCGATATTGAGATCGCCGAGAGCCTGAGCGCCGCCCAGGAAGACCTGGAGGTCAACCGTGCGATCGCTCGGGATGCTCAGGCCCAGGCGGAGGAACTCAAGGTTCAGATCGCCGCTCAACTGGTCGAGCTCGAACAGGTGCGGGACGTGCAGGCCAATTTGAGCGCGGAGGCAGAGCAGAGACTGGACGACAAGCTGAATCGATTGGCCGAGATCGAAGCGGTCGATGCCAACCTCAAAACCAAGCTGAACAAGGCTCTCGCGGCCGAGGCGGCCAGGATCGCAGCCGAGCTAGCCAAGAAGCGCCAAGGATCTCGTGGTGGCGGAGGCAGGATCCCAATCCCCGCGCCGAGCGAGATCGTGACCGTACGTGGATTCCGGGTTCACGAATCCATCTCCAACAATGTTGATCGCATGGTTGGTGATGCTGCTGCTGCGGGAATCACGCTTGGGGGTTGGGGTTGGCGTGACAACAGCACCCAGATTCGCTTGCGCAAGGCACACTGCGGAACCAGTAACTACGCCATCTATGAGATGTCGGCCAGTCGCTGTCGCCCTCCGACTGCACGCCCAGGCTCGTCCATGCATGAGCGTGGCATGGCCATTGACTTCACCTACAACGGGCGCACCATTGGTAGCCGGTCCTCCAAGGCCTACAAGTGGCTCAAGGCTCACGCTGCTGACTATGGCTTCTACAACCTGCCGAGTGAGCCGTGGCATTGGTCGACCAACGGTCGATGACTGCCCGATGACTGGCGGCAGAAAAGCCAAGGACGGACGGCCAGCATGGGTTCGACGGGAGTTCCCGAGCCTGTTCAGCGTCGAGGAGACGGCGCGGCGAGTCGGGAATTACACATGGATCGAGATGAAGATCTTCGAGATCATGGGCGGTTGGGTTGCCCTCGCCCCCGAACTCGAGGTCAAGATGCAGTTGGGCAACCATTGCTATCACCATGCCTTTCATGCCGAGATCTGGCACAAGCGGCTACCAGAGCTTCGCCAGCTTGACCCCGTCCGAATTACGATCGCACCCAATATCGAGTTTGAGACGTTTGTCGATGCGATGGGACAGCCGGTCCCTGGTGAACCAATGGATTCTGAATCCACCATCGAGAAACTGACGGGCATGTATCGGGTCTTGCTTCCGGCCCTGATTGGTTCCTACACCTATCACCTGAACAACACTTCGAGCATCACTGATGGGCCGACCATGCGCAATCTCGAGCTGTGCCTGACTGATGACATGCAGGAATGGCGAGAGGGTGAAATGATGCTGGAATCCCTCCTGATTGATGATGTGGCAATTGACAGGGCTACTCAGCACCAAGCGAAGTTGAGCAAACTCCTTCGTGTTTCCGGGGGAATCACTGGCCTGGTTGACGGAAATCTGGGTGGCGAACCAATTGCTGAAGTCTGATTGTTTGCAGTCTTTTCTTAAGCCGCGATCACTCCGTGCCGTTGGTTAGAGCGAAGAAACCGCCCGCCCGGGAAGATCTTTCGGAGCTGGTTTTGTCGTCCAGTAGGCTGCGTATCACAATTTCGAGGTCGAGTCGATAGGATCGACACGAAATTACTCAAGATGATCAGTCAGTCTTGGTGACATTCGAGCGATGGAAGGTTGGGGTCCTTGGCTAAGGAGCGAGTCGAGAGAGACGAGGAAGATCTTGTCAGGCTGTATCTCACGGATATTGGTCAGTACGCGCTACTGACCAAGGAAGACGAAGTCCGTTTGGCACAGGCGATCGAGGCGGGCAAGGCCGCGAGCGAAGAGCTCGAAGCCGACCCAAACGTCACATCGGTCAAGAAGCGCGAACTGCGCCGGACCATCCGCAAGGGTCGCGAGGCCGAACGCTCCTTCGTCCAATCCAACCTGCGACTCGTCGTTTCCATCGCCAAGAAGTATCAAGCTTCGGGACTGCCCCTGCTCGATCTGATCCAAGAAGGCAACTTGGGCCTGATGCACGCGGTTGAGAAGTTCGACTGGCGTAAGGGCTTCAAGTTCTCTACCTACGCCACCTGGTGGATCCGCCAAGCGATCACCCGTGGCATTGCCAACACTGGCCGGACCATCCGTTTGCCTGTGCATGCTGGCGATACCTTGGCTCGGCTCCAGAAGGCCAGGGCTCGTCTCGAACTCAAATATGGGCGTGCGGCCACCATTTCCGAACTTGCCATTGAAGTCGAGATGCCCGAGGACAAGGTTACCGAAGCGTTGCGTTTCGCTGCTGAGCCTCTTTCGTTGTCCGAACCTCTTCGTGAGGACGGCGACGCAGAACTTGGTGACGTGGTAGAAGACCGTGGGGCCGACTCGCCGTTCGAAGTGGCAGCAACCTCATTGCTTCCCGACGAGATCTCACGTCTGCTCTCGCCGTTGGATGAGCGAGAACGCGAGATTCTCAAGTTGCGCTTCGGTCTTGATCGTGGCGAGCCTCGCACACTGGAAGAGGTTGGCGAGTATTTCAACCTGACTCGTGAGCGGATCCGACAGATTGAAGCCCGGGCCATGTCGAAACTGCGTCACCCAAGCTCGGACACAGGCGCCCGAGATCTTCTCGCCGTCTAGGAAGTAACTCGACTGACGAAGTTGGTGACGGCATCGATGATGATGTCGCGGTCGTAATCGAGGGTGGCGACATGGTAGCTGTCGTCTAACCAGAGACGTTCGGCCACGCAGCCGATCGCAGTGGCAGTGTTGTCACTGTCGCTGGGTGGAACGACATGGTCTTGTCGACTGGTGATGAGCAGGGTAGGCATCGTGATCTTGACCAGGTCGGGTTGTAGCGACTCGACTGCTTCAAAGAGGCTGAGTAGCGGACCTAGTGGGGTGGCGTCGTATGAGCCTTCGTCAATGTCGGGTTTGGCGATGTCGTTGCCGATGGAGTCAATGAGTGTCTCACCGCTTTGCATCAAGCCTCGTACTTGTTCGACGGTGGTGGCGTTGGTGGTCGATGGAGCATTGATAGCAACGATTCCGGCTAGCTCAGGATGTCTGGTGGCCAGTTCTAGGATCAAGGTGCCACCCATGGAGAGGCCGACAGCGACCACCCTCTCGCAAGTATTGGCTAGCTCTTGGTATGTCTCTTCAACAGTGCTGGACCAGTCGGTCCAGCGGGTGTCCAGCATGTCGCCAACCGAGGTTCCGTGTCCAGGCAGGCGAGGCATGTGCACGGTATGTCCGGCTTCGGCCATGGCGGTGGCGATAGGCCGCATGGACGAAGGACTGCCAGTGAAGCCGTGCACAACCAGTACACCTATTGGCCCTCCGGCTTGCTCGAACGGTTCGGCCCCGGGCATCACGTCAGACATCACATTAGACATAGCGGAGGAAGCTAGCAGGTGTCGTGACGTCATCGAGAATGGGTGTGGCCGTCGCTATCCAGTAGCCAGCCCGTCATACTGGAAACGTGAGCTATCGCCATGTCCAGAAAGGCCTCCTTGTAATCCCCCTCAAGGTGACGGTTTCTGGTGGCCAGGTTCGAGCGGCGTTTGGGTGGGGGTGGCCATGCCGAACGGTCGATCTTGTTGATGTTGTGGATGCTCGCCAGGTTCGAAATAGCTGGATCTCTGGTTGGGGAATCCGCAAGGTCCGATGCGGTTGGATGTACAACATCTGGGGCCTCGATGCAGTTGAGTTAACGCTCTGCTCTGGCAGGGTCTTTCGAATTGGTACCGATGATCCCGAGGGTCTTCTTCAGGCCCTTGGACAGCCAACCAACGGGTGATCGTTGTTTTGTCTCGGCTACGTCACTGAGGTGCTGTCAGAATGCTGAGGTGCTGTCAATATACAGCCAGCCGGTGGTATCACTGTGATACCGTTTCTGCATGGCTATGACACTCCGGCTCACTGATGACGAACAAGAAGCGCTGAAGGCTCGGGCGGAGATTGAGGGAATCTCGATGCAAGAAGCTGCTCGTCGAGCGGTTCGTGAGTTCGTTTCTCGCGGTAATCATCGAGACCGGGTTGGCCAGGCCGCGGATCGGATCGGTGAGAACCACGCTGATGCACTACGTCGCCTCGGCGAATGACTCAGGTTCCTGAATATCTGGACCTTGATGACCTCCTCGACCTGGCTCGACGGTTTCTGGGGGACCCACCACCGGTTCGGGATATGGGTCTTCTTGGTTCAGCCGTTGCCCGTCCGCAAACAACTGTGTTTGGCGAGGATGCCTATCCCGACATCTGGACCAAGGCCGCAGCCCTCTTGCACTCCATTGTGAACAACCACGCGCTGATCGACGGGAACAAGCGTCTCGGCTGGTTGGCAACGGCGGTCTTCCTCGAGATCAGTCATTCCAGCGTCAGCGAGGCCAGCAATGACGCGGTCTATGACCTCGTTCTAGCGGTGGCCACTGGCAACATCACTGTTGATGAGATTGCTGGATTGCTCCGAAGTCTCGCGGCTGGCGGTTGAGACGTGACCGGAGCTGCTAGGACATTGGGCATGTCTGGCCCAGTCTTGCCCCCGTGGATGTTCACCGAGTTTGATCCGGTTGGTGTTGATCTTGGCTCGCCTGCGAGCGTTCAGGCCTATGACGACAACCAAGGGACAACCACCGCCAAAGACAACGAACTGCTGGACCGATTGTCCGTTGCTGAAGGCGTCTTTGTCGATCTTGGAACCGGAACTGGCTCACTCCCGGTTCGAGCCGCGTTGCGTGGTGCTGAGTCCCATGCCGTTGACGTCTCAGAAAACATGATCAGTTTTGCCCGCCAGCGAGCTGACACCAACGGCGTATCGCTCCATCATCACCACGCAGGATTCCTCAGCTATGAGAACCAGGGATCTCAGCAATGGCAAAGCCTGAGGGTGAAGGATTTAGCAAGGAGATGTTCGAGACGCATGTTCGGGAGGAGTTCTCGACCTTCTCCTGGATCATCGAAGGCATGATCGAACGGGCAGGAATGGTCGTTGTTGAATCAGACTTCCCTGCGCCCTGGTACGGCGAGTTCGTGGCCAGGAGGCCGTTGGATGGGATTTACGAGCCGCGGAGTGACCTGTAAGGTCTCCCTTGTAAAGCTGGCTTTAGACTGTGCTGTGATAGCCGACACATTATAGTCAAATCCACTAAATAGACGTGTTAACGGTCACAGTACGACCGCTTTAGTGTCTTTCGACTCCAAGAGAGTTTTCAAAGTACTTCTATGATTGCAAGTAGCAACAAAGAGGTATACATGAGTGTCAACGGTCACACAAGACGCCAGTTTATGCGTCTTGGACTAGCCGGAACGGCAGGTGTCGTTTCCAGCGAATTATCCACCGGACCGGCCAGCGCCAGCCCCGAAGAGGCAAGCAACGTCCTTGAAGATGCAGACCACCCAAGGTTCGATCCACCGGCCTCGGTTCGGTCCGTTCGATCGGTATGCGGAGTCTGCTTCTGGAAGTGCGGCATCAATGTTGAGCTGAACGAAGATGGAACACCCCTGCACATCAGCGGCTCTCCAGGACACCCCCTCAGCCGAGGTCGCCTCTGTCCCCGGGGAGTTGGTGGCATTGGTTTCTATGAAGACCCCGATCGTCTCCTGAAGCCGCAGATTCGTACCGGGGAACGGGGAGAGGCAGTCTTTCGTGATGCGAGCTGGGACGAAGCCAACTCCGAGATGGGGCAACGCCTCCGGGAAATCATCGAGTCCGACGGGCCGGGAGCTGTCGCTTTCCTCACCCATGGCGCCGCCGAGGTTCATTTCGAGCATCTGGCCGCAGCCTTGGGAACCGGTCACCACGCCCACCCGGCCTATGACCAGTGCAAGGCCCCCCGAGAGGTTGGCTACAAGCTCACCTTCGGACACGCTCTCAAGTCGCCCGAACCGGTGGATATTGAGAATACTGATTGCCTGGTGCTGATCGGTTCTCACTTGGGGGAGAACATGCACAACCTCCAGGTGCAGGAATTCATTACCTCTCAGGTCAACGGCAGCAATCTGATTGTGGTTGATCCCCGCCAGTCAACGGCGGCTCAGCGGGCTGACATCTGGTTGCAGATCAAGCCCGGCACCGATCTGGCATTGCTTCTGGCCTGGACCAATATCCTCATCCGTGACGGCAAGTATGACCACGAGTTTGTCCGTGACTTCACTGCCGGTTTCGAACTCCTGTCCGAACACGTTGCGGCCAATACACCCGAGTGGGCATCGAAGGAAACCGGGCTCTCGGTCCAGGAGATCGAGGACTCTGCCGCCATGATTGGTGCCGCCGGTTCCCACATGGCTTTGCATCCGGGTCGGCACGTGGTCTGGTACGGAAACGACACCCAACGAGCCCGGGCCATGGCCATCCTGGTGGCAATTTCGGGATCCTGGGGATCGCGCGGCGGATACTATCTGCCCCAGCAAGCCAAGCTTCCGACGGTTGAGGACGTCTACCCCGAACTCCCCGAGTTTCCCGAATTGGCCGAACGTCGAGACTCCGGTTATCCCTTTGCCTTGGGAGTGAACGTCAACGGAATCCGCCAAGCGACTCTTGATGGCAAGATCAAGGCCTGGGTGGTGGTGGGGACCAACCTCATCACCTCGCTCCCAGCCCAGCACGAAACTATTGCTGCCCTCAAGAAGCTGGACTTTCTGGCCGTGGTTGACGTGTTGCCCACCGAGATCACTCGCTATGCCGACGTCTTGCTTCCGGCCGCCTCCTACCTCGAGCGTTACGACACCCTTTGCTCCTCTCACAGTCGTGACCCCTTTGTCGCGGTGAAGGCGCAGGCCACCGAACCCATTGGCGAGTGTCGAGGCGAGGATCAGATTGCCCGCGATATCGGCGCTGAACTTGGCCTGAGGAAGTATTGGCTATGGGACTCGGTCGAGCAGCTCTCCAAGGACACCATCGCTCACTACAACGCCACCGAAACTGACTTCGATCAGATCGAGTGGGACACACTCATTCAAGATGGCTACGTGGTTGTGAGTCATGATCGACCCATTTACCGAGAGGGGCATGGCCTTGGGTCTGATGGGATCGAGCGTGCCGGTGCCGAACTGAAGTTCCCTGCATTTGACGGCGGCGAAGGAGATGGCCGAGTCCAGCTGTATTCGCCCGACCTCGACACGCTTTGGCGGTCCAAGGTGGCGGCTGGGGATGATCCCACCGGCTATGAACCCCTTCCAACCTACTACCGGCCCCAAGCACCACCCCCCGCCCATGTTCGCCTCCTCTATGGTCGCTCGCCCGTGCACACTTTTGGTCGAACCCAGAACACCCCGGTGTTGGCTGGACGTGAAGATGAGAACTCAGTTTGGGCCTCCCCGGCAACCGCTGCCGCCTATGGGCTGGAGGACGATGAGTGGATCGAGGTCATCAACCAGGACGGGGTCCGACAAGGACCGGTCCGATTGAAGGTGACGGCCAGGATGCGCGACGACGCCATCTATGTCACTCACGGATTTGGCCACAACAGCCGCCAGCTCACCCGTGCCTACAAACGAGGCGTAGATGACTCGGCATTGATGACCCAGTACGCGGTCGATCCCCTTTCGGGTGGGACCGGGATGCGTGTGAACTTTGTGCGTTTGGTAAAGCCGAACTCGGCCTGAAGGAGAAGCCAAAATGGCTTTTGAATTTCGATTGGACATCTCGCGTTGTATCGGCTGCCGAGCATGTGAAGTGGCATGCGTAACCGCCAACGACCTACCACCAACCGGGTCTCGTAACTGGGTGAAGTTCTTGGAGGAAAAGGACATCAACGGGGATGCTGTTGTACGAGGCAACACCACCTTTGTCCCCTCCATGTGTCATCACTGTGAGGACGCACCCTGCGTTCAAGCCTGTCCTACTGGAGCTTCCTACACCGCCGATGACGGTCGGGTCCTGGTGGATGAGGATCTCTGTATTGGTTGCGGACTCTGTGTCCCGGCCTGTCCCTATGAATCCCGCTACGTCTCGCCGGAAACCAACAAGCTGCAGAAGTGCAATATGTGTGAAGGGCGGGTTCAGAACGGGCAGGCCCCAGCCTGTATGGAAGTGTGCCCGGCCGGAGCCAGAAGCTTCTATGAAGTGGTCGAGATCGACGGCGAGGAACGGGTTATCAGCGTTGGAGACGTTCACGCCATTGATGAAGGTCACGAGGCCATTCATCTCGTAAGCGATGAGGTGAATCCATTACCTCAACTCCGCTTCAGTGGGCGACCCGAAGATCTTGCGTTGCTCAAGGAGCAGAGGCCACCACAAGGGGGCGGAAGTCAAGCCAGCATGCTCTGGCGAAATGGCGCCGGCAAGGCCATCGGAGGACTTGGGGTGGCCAGCGCCGTATTTATGGGAGGCATGGTTGGAGTACATGTCTTGCGAGACCGCAAGGAGAAGGTTGCCCTGGCGGCGGCCGCTGAGCAGATGGAGCTCGACAAGGCAACCAGGGCAGAGGCATCGAAAGAGGACGGAGAAGTCAATGCCTGAAAACCAGTTGTCTGAACAACAAACGGCTGAGAAACATCTGATCAAGCACCCCATACAGCAACGGATCCTGCACTGGTTCAACGCCGCCAGTTTCCTCTTCCTTTGGCTGACTGGGATCGCCATGATCAGCAACTCCGGTTATCAGATTGGCCCCCGCTTCTACATAGACGCCGTGAACGGGCTCTTTGGCGGAGCGACCAACTTGTTGCATACCCACATCCTTGTTGGAGTGGTGTGGTTCGCCGTTCTGGTGGGTTCCTTCCTCCTTGATCCGCATGGCTTGTCCGTTCGCTTCCTCCGGGACCTGGTTCCCACTCATAACGATCTGGTTTGGTTTAAGGTTCGAGGCAAGGCTGAGATTGATCCCGATACCAAGCTTCCCGATCAGGGTGCCTACAACGCTGGCCAGAAAGCTTTCGGGGTCGTTGTTCTTCTTGGCTCGGTGATCATTGGAATATCGGGGCTCCTCATGTGGATTGGGACGGGGGGTGGAGCCCTCGGTCGGTCCCTGGTTCTGCTTCACCTGATGACCGTCGGGGTGGTTATCTCCTTCTTCTTTGTCCACTTCTCTATGGCGGCCCTTCTCAAGGAGGAACGACCAGCCCTGGTCAGCATGGTCAAGGGTGAGATCGATCAAGAGTATGTGGAACACCATCACGCCGAATGGTTTGAGGCACACAGCGAAGAGGGAGAGCCCCTGCTGGAGGCGGAGAAGTACGCTCTGCCCCGAATTGTTTTCCGTTTCTTCAAAGGTCAGGTGCTCAAGGCGCACAACGCCGAACCCCACAAGCTGGGGAATCCCTACCTGGCAGGAATCGGCTTAGGACTGGTCGTGCTGGCTGGCTTCCTGGTGCTCGGTCATGGCCCCGGATCCTCGGGTTTCTTTTCCCGAGCCGGTGCCTACAGCCTGGCCCAAGTTGCCCCTGACCACGTGGCCGACAACGACTATTGGGGCCCCGTTCTGGATAGAGGGTTCTGGGACTATTGGTTGACCTGGACCGTAGGTGGCATCGCTATCGGTGGCTTCGTCTCTGCCCTGTTGGCTCGCCGAATCAAGTTTGGCATTGATCGAGGCAGCATGATCTCTCGCCCCACTCGACTTGGTCTGGCGCTGGCCGGCGGGATCGTGGTTGGGTTCTCCACCCGTATCACCCGGGGTTGTACCTCCCACCACCTATCGGGGGCGGCACTATTGTCCGTGGGGTCTTGGGCCTTCCTCGTGGCAGTGTTTATCGGGGGATTTGGGGCGGCGTTTGCTTTCAAGAAGGTATGGCGATGAGTATCTCAATGGTGGCCTCGGCAATGACAGCAACCCCGATTGTGGGTGCGGAGCTTCCCTACATTCCCCTAAACGGCAGCTCCCCGCTTACCTTTCTCTTCATGGCCGGACTGATGGGTATTGGCTTTGGCTTCTTCCTGGAGCGTTCCGGATTCGGATCGGCCAAGATGCTGACAGCGGTGTTCATCATGCGGGACTGGCAGGTTTACCGGGTGATGTTCACCGCCCTGCTCACAGCCATGATCGGGACCCAGGTCCTCTCCGCCGTCGGACTGTTGGAATTTCACTTACTGGAGATCAACACCACCTATCTAGCACCGATGTTTTTTGGTGGGCTTCTCTTCGGGGTCGGTTTCTACTTCGGAGGATTCTGTCCGGGCACCGCCGTGGTATCTGCGGTACGAGGTCGCCTGGATGCTGTGGTCTTTCTGTTCGGAATCGTGTTCGGAATCTACGGCTTCGCCCTGCTTTTCGACAATGCCGAAGCAGGTTCGTGGTTCCAGAACTTC
Organism: Actinomycetes bacterium; assembly: GCA_024280015.1. Lineage (GTDB taxonomy): Bacteria > Actinomycetota > Acidimicrobiia > Acidimicrobiales > SZUA-35 > JAJRQY01. Next base: position 116,978 of record JAJRQY010000157.1, on the reverse strand, counting down.
TACCTGCCCAAGGACGCTGCGGTCCAGACCCTCAACGGGGATGCTCCCGGCTGGATCTGGGCCATCGGTGTCACCATTGGTGTGCTCTTGAGTTTCCGCTACCTCTACATCCTTGAGCAACGATTGGGGATGCTCACACCGGCCCAACTGAAGTCAGCGGAGAAGCGGCCACCGGTTAAGCGACCCGCTCCGGGATGGCCCGAGAAACTGAGTATCGGACTGATTGGATCCTTGGTGGTATTCCTCGGATTGTTACAGATCGGAGCCAGTGAGGATGAGGCACTGGCGATTGGATCCGAGATCCCGGCCGTAGTAGCCGTTGATGCTGAGTCGGTGGAAACCGTTGACTCCCTCAGCCTTGTGGGATGGATGATTCTGGATGCCCATCGCGAAGTTGAAGAGGCCCCACCCAATGCCCATATCCTTGACCTGCGCGAGCAGCCCGAGCGCGACAGAACCCCCATTCGGGGGGCACTCACTCTCCCCGATGGAATGATGGCAGAGCGTCATGACGCCGCCGTTGCCCTGTTGGACGAAGTCTTGGACGAGGCCGACAAGAACAAGCCGCTGGTCGTTGTCGATCATGTTGACTCATCCGCAGGTCGCGACCTGGTGGTGGACCTGCGAGTTCAGGGCCTGAACGCCATGTTGCTGGAGGGTGGATCCGAGGCCTGGAACGAGGTCGTACTCTCCGGTGACCATGCTTGGCCGGGCTGGGTCGTTAGCGAGAACGCCAGCAAGGAATCTTCTCCGATACCGAGTGTTGCCGACTATCAGGACCAGGTGAGGGAATGGATGATGGGAAGCTCAGAGAAGATCCCGGCCTACATTTCGATTCCAGGAACCGTTCAGCTACCGAGCGAGGCAGCTACGGTTGCCGCTACCGGCGGTGGTGGTGGTGGGTGCGGCTAAGTCGTCAAGAATTCAAATATGGGTCAACTTTGTGACCAACCAACAGGTCACAATCCACAGGTTTGGCCCATTCCAACGACTCGCCTGCGTCAGGCCGAACCACTCAGCCGCCATCGACCGCCGAGTCGAACCCGGTCATGGCTCGTAGATTCTCGGGGAAGTTGATACCGGCTTTCAATCGTGGGTCAGCAATGGCTTGCCCGACTGTTTCGGTTAACGGCACTTCGCCAGCCCACACATCGAAGTCATAGTCCTCTTCGTCATCGATTGGGCCACCGGTTCGGACCTTGGCCGAAGCCTGCTCCAACGAGACGCGAAGGACCGAGGTTCCCGTCAGTTCCTTGTTGTTCGTCGGACGTAGCTGGGCCATGCGTCCAGGCACCAAGTTCTCCACGAACAGGTCCAGAGCAGCTTCTTTCTCCACTGGATCGGTGAGCAGCTCGGCTTCACCGATAATGACGACCGACCGGTAGTTCACCGAATGGTGGAAGGAGGACCGGGCGAGGACAAAGCCGTCCAGGTAGGTCACCGTGATGCAAACGTCGAGGCCCTTGCCTCGCCGGATCACACCACTGGCAGGTGCGCCGTGGATGAGGATCGAGTCACCGTCACGCACATAGAACATGGGGATGACCACCGGCAGGCCGTCGCGGACCGTTCCAACGTGGGCCAGCCAGCCCGAGTCGAGAATCTCGTGCACGATGGTTTGTTCGTAGCTTGCCCGATTCAAGCCCCGCTTGATCCTGACGGCTTCGGACGGGGGATGGCCCAACACTGCATCGTCTAATCCTAATTGTTCTGATACATTACTAGTCATATACTGATACAATAACACAATGTCGAAATGGACGGCGAATGAAATTGTTAGTGACGTCGAGAGACGCGTGGCCAGTGGCAATCTGAAGCCAGGAGCCAAGCTGGCAGCAGTTCGGGCTTTGGCCGCTGAACTGGGCGTGGCCCCAAACACCGTTGCTGCGGCCTATAGGCGTTTGCGCGAGCGAGGCGTGGTTGTTGGACGTGGTCGGCAGGGGACCATTGTCGCCGCCCGCACGACGGTGCTGGCCAGTCCCTATTTCCCCATGCCCGATGATCTGATTGATGCCGCCTCGGGCAACCCCGACGATTCCCTCCTTCCTCCTGTTAGTACCAAGATGCTTGCCGCTGCAGCCAAACTGGGAGGACGCTACGGCAATGCCATGGTGGTTGATGAACTCATTGAAGCTGGATCCCGTTGGCTGTCTAAGGACGGACTGAAGGTGAAGCGACTCACCGTTGCTTCTGGAGCGATGGATGCCATCGAACGGATCCTCGGTGCGCATTGCTCGGTCGGTGACCGGATTGGGGTGGAAGACCCTGGCCACGCGCCGGTACATCAGATAGTGGCTGCCCTTGGACTTGTTGCCGTACCCATGCAACTTGACGAACGTGGAGTAACGCCAGCCGCACTTTGCGGTGCGCTGGAACTCGGCGTGTCCGTGGTGGTGCTCACCCCGCGAGCCCAGAATCCCACCGGTGCGGCCTTTGATGCCGATCGGGCAGAAGAACTGCGGACGGTCCTTGCTGCCCATCCAAGTGTTCTAGTGGTCGAGGATGATCACGCTGGACCAGTCGCTGGTGTGCCCGTGCACTATATGAATCACGACCGCCCGCGCTGGGTAGTGGTTCGGTCAGTGGCCAAGAGCCTAGGACCTGACTATCGGCTGGCCCTAGTAGTTGGTGATGAGCAAACCCTGGACCGGATCGAGGGACGAATGCAGATGGGGTGTGGTTGGGTCAGCCACTTCTTGCAACGAATCGTCGCCAGCCTGCTGTCGGACCCCGTAGCTCAGAAAAAGATGGAGGCGGCCGCTGCCACCTATACCAGTCGTCGCAACCGCCTGGTCGATGGTTTGGCCAAGGAAGGGATCGCGTCGAGGGCGACGTCGGGATTCCAAGTATGGATAGCGGTTGCTGAGGAAGAGCCAGCGATTGTGGCTCTTCGGGACAGGGGTTATGCCATCCGCGGCGCCAGTGGGTACCGAATTGCCTCGGCCCCAGCAGTTCGGGTCACAATCTCCGCCCTGTCCAACAACCAGATTGATGAGGTAGTTGACCTGCTGGCCGACGTCCTGGTTCACTCCACACGAGGAGGCATTTCTCACTCCCGCACCATCTAGGTCCAGCACCTAGCAGTAGCAAGCCTTGTCCGACATGAACAACCGCTCACCTTGGACTGGTTAACGGGGAGGAAACGTTGCTGTCCTAGGGTCCGTCCCAATGAGAACCGGAACAAAGGACGAACTAAAGCTGGTTCTTAGATGGCTGTTACTTGGGGTCGTGATCCCCGTGATCATCCCACCCGCCTTGGCATCGCCGAACCGGTCATCACCGATGATCGTTGGGTCGGCGCTGCTACTGAGTGGAGGTTTGGCGGGCACAGCAAGTGCATATACCTACCGTCGAGCCTGCACCCTGTGGCAAGTCCGCCTCCGGGACATCGTTCGAACACAGAGCCCCCTTCGACCATCGTTTTTCCAGGGTCGCTTCCTGGCCGGAGTCGGAACGGTTTTGATTGTCGGCATCGTCGTGGCTGGCGTTGGCTTGTTCATCCTGGCTGGAGCAGCACTTGGACTGCCCTAGGCCAATACTTCCGCTGATTTGATGGCGAAAGATATTTGGCGGAGGTGGACGGGAATCGAACCCGCCTGCGATGGATCACACCGCACACCCGCTTTGAAGGCGGGGGAGCCCACCAGGTACTCGGACACCTCCACCGGTAAATGTATCTCGCCGCTGACGCCAGCAGATCTCTCGTGGGGTCAGTTGATCGGGGAAGTCGATAAGGACGATGCCGACTGCGATGTACTCGTCGTCACTTCCCGCCAGCTCGATGGCACCGCCCAGAGTTGGATACTTGACAGCCGCGAGTCCTTGAATCCCATACCGAGACACTGCAGCTGCGACTCTAGGAGTCAAGTTTCAGAAAACTAGTTGGCGCAAAAACACAACAGTCCCCCTAGTGTGATGCCAGCGCCCCCTTCCCCGGAGCCTGCCACGATCCACCTGATTGGGCATGCGGTCACCGGCTCGCAAGCGGACTTCCTCCTAAGCGTTTCTTCCCCCTCCGTTCCTGATTCAGGTTTTCTGGAGGCATCTCGTGCTTTGCTATTTTACGGCCAAGGGTGGCGTCGGCTGCTCTGTTGTCTCGGCCGCATCCGCTGTTCTCAGCGCCCAACAACACCCAACCCTGCTGGTCGACCTCAACGGTGACCTGCCGGCAATCCTTGGTGTTGATGCCGCCGGACCCGGCCTCGCTGACTGGTTTCGATCTGAGCAGCCCCCGGCCGATGCTCTTCATCGGTTGGAGATCAGTGTCTCGGATCGCCTTTCCTTGTTGCCAACCGGTGAATGTCATCCCGCGGGAACAACGGATCGTTTTCGCCTCCTAGCCAGATTGCTTGCGTCGGAAGGCCGACGGGTTGTGGTCGACATTGGAACATCGTCGATCACCGCCGTCGCTCTACTGAATGCAGCTGAGCGTTCAGTCCTGGTAACACGAGCTTGCTACATCGCCTTGCGTCGAGCCCAGTGCGGTCCCCCTCCCGACGATGTGGTGCTCGTGGTTGAGCCCGGCCGAGTCCTTCGTCGAGCCGACGTTGCTGCTGCCCTTGATACTCCGGTCACCGCCTCGATCCCCTGGGACCCTGCCGTGGCTCGGGCAGTTGATGCCGGATTGCTGGAGTCCCGCCTGCCTCGATCGCTCAACAAGTTGAAGGTGGTCTTGTGAGTTCGCACGCCGATGAACTCGTTCATCGTCTCATCCACCGACTGGCTGGCGCCCCAACAAGTGACCGCAATGAGCTGATCGAATGGGTTCGTCACGATGAACCCTTGTTGGACGGCGGGTCAGTAGCCCAAAGCGTCGACCGAGCGTTGGCACGTGCCAACGGTTACGGAGCCATTGCCGGGCTTCTGGAAAGGAGCGACGTTACCGAAGTCATGATCAACGGGCCGGGGCCTGTCTGGGTTGATTCTGTGGATGGCGTGTGCTCGACATCGACTGTCGTGACCTCTGACGACATCTGGTTGCTGGTGGAGCGAATCCTTGATCCCCTTGGGTTGCGAGTCGACAGAACCAGTCCGATGGTCGATGCCCGCCTTCCTGATGGGAGCCGAGTCAATGTCGTGGTTCCTCCTCTAGCCATCGATGGACCAGTCATCACCATCCGTCGGTTCTCGGCCAAACCGATCGCCCTCGAAGCCTTTGGTCCGGAGGAGGTCATCCAGATGTTGGTTGAGCTTGTCAGCCAACGGGCCACCATCCTGGTCGTCGGCGGCACGGGTACCGGAAAGACAACATTGCTGAATGGGCTCGGTGGCCTCATCAATCTCGATGAGCGCATCATCGTCGTCGAAGACACCTCCGAGCTTCGCTTTCCGGGCAGGCATATCATCCGGCTGGAGGCCCGGCCACCAAATAGTGAAGGTGTTGGCGAAGTCACCCTGCGTCAACTGGTTCGCAATGCGTTGCGAATGCGGCCCGACCGCCTCGTAGTTGGCGAGGTACGAGGTGGCGAAGCACTGGATCTCTTGTTAGCACTCAACACGGGGCATGACGGATCGCTAACCACTTGCCATGCCAATGACCCCGAATCGGGTCTTCGTCGGCTGGAAACCCTGTGCCTCTTGGGTGGAGTTGATCTACCAATGTCGGCAATCAGGGATCAGATTGGGTCGGCCATCGATGTGATCGTGCATCTGGTTCGTGGCCAAGACGGGGTGCGTCAGGTGTCGTCGGTTGCTGCGGTTCAGATGGGTGAGCGACCACGAGCACACACCATCTGGTCCAGCCAATGATGCCTGTTGTTCTCGCTCTGTTGGCGGCCACAGCATTCTTCTTGACGTTCACCTCTGGGACAGGCAATCAGCGGTCGGTTCGACCAGTTGAACCTTTCCACTTCCAGACCGGTGAGCTGTTCTGGGGTGTGAATCGCGTTGGGCCGATGGTCCTGGCCAGCATTGGGCTTGTTGTCCGCAGTCCGTCATTGCTCATTGCCGGCCCCTTGGTCTGGTCGGGGTGTCTGAGCTTGTATCGAACATCCCGGGGACGAAAACAGGCGCAGGACAACGAGCGAGAACTGCTGGCTATCGTCGATCAGATTGCTCTCGAACTTCGCTCGGGAAACTCTCTGGCTACCGCATTTACCCTGGGCTGCCAGCACCCCTCAGGCGGTGAAGAAGAGAAGCGGTCCAGTAGTGAGACGGTCTCAACACTGCGCATCGTTGCTGATGCCGTCACCGCTGGAGAACGGCTGGAGGTCGCTCTGGAGCGGATGCTTCAAGCTGAGCAAGGCAAGCAAACCACCCCGGCCCTTCGCCTATTGGCCATAGCCGTTGTTGTTCTTGTCGAGTCTGGTGGCCCGGCTGGGCCAGCAATCGAACGACTGTCCGAAACGCTGCGTGCCCACCAGGCTGGGCTTGAGGAGACCCGTACCCAAGCCAGTCAGGCCACGGCATCAGCTGCGGTGTTGGCTGGCCTGCCCCTGATGTTTGCTCTACTCCTTGCCGGTGCTGACCATCGGATTGCCCGGTTCTACTTCTCCTCGATGCTGGGAGCGGTTTGCATTGTTGGCTCCCTGCTCTTGGTGGCCGCAGGCTGGACCTGGATCCAGAAGCTGGTGTGGCAGTGATTGCTCTGGCCCTGGCGGCGATAAGTGGGAGTTGCATCTTGCTTCTTGCACCATCTGGACGTGCCAGACGGCTGGAGAGACTGAGCCTGCTCACCGCCGCTGGGCATACAACTTCTGGTCATCAAGGGTCTGGTTTGTCTCCCTCGGTTGGTGGTCGGTTCGCTGGAAGCCACCGAGCTGGCCTCTGGTTGGTGGGCGCCGGGATTGCGGCTTGGCTGCTGCATCCTCTGGTGGCAGTGGTCGGAGTTGTCGCCCTAACTGGAGGATCGCGATGGAGGGCTCGGGTGGACCGGGCGAGCCAGACCACCAAGAAACTTGCTGCTCTCCCGGGAACCCTGGATCTGCTAGCGGTCGTGCTCGGTGCTGGTGGAACGATCTCTTCGGGAATACGAATGGTGGCCAAACGCGGTGACAACACGGTAAGCCCAATCTTCCAACAGCTGATGACGAGTAGAGAAGCCGGCCAGTCGTTGGTCACGGTCCTGCATTGTCTTCCTGATCAGCTTGGTGAGCCGTATCGTCCTCTGGCTCGTGCCTTGATTGCGACTGAGCGGGACGGTGCTCCAATTGCCAGCCTGCTTGTCCGCCTGGCGGAGGAGGCAGGCGCTAATCGGCGCAGAGCGTCTGAAGCCAAGGCCAAGCAGTTGAGCGTCCAGCTCCTGTTCCCACTGGTTGTTTGCTTCTTGCCTGCCGTCTTGCTTGGAGCGGTGCTGCCGCTGGTGATCGTGGCCGCAGGCCGGTTCCTGGCCTAGTCGATTCACAGCTTCGGCTGTCACTTGCAGCTTCGGCTGTCCCTCACAGTCTCGGCTGTCACCCAAATATTCATGCGTTACCAAGAGAAGGAGACAGCAGAATGCTGATGCTCTATACCCAAGTGTCCACCCGAATCCATGCTGCTCGGCAGTCCAGTGAGGCTGGTCAAGCAACGGCGGAGTACGCCCTTGTCATTGTCGGGGCAGCAACGATTGCCGGACTTGTTCTGGCCTGGGCTGCAAGTACGGGCAAGATCTCTGATCTGCTCAACACCGTGCTTGATTCGGTGATCGGGCGGGTCGGCTGATGAGTCGGGGGGAGAGCAGCGCTCAGACTGCTTGGGCCACCGCGCTGGGGCGATTCGCTGAGGTGAGGCGTCAGAACAAGGGACGTCAAGCCGCGGGAAATCAGTCCGAAGCGCGTTGGACCGAGCGAGGCCAGGCCACGGTCGAACTGGCGCTGACTCTTCCCCTTGCCGTTCTGTTTGCCCTGATGGTGATCCAGGCTGGATTGGTTGCCAAGGATTTCTTACTGGTGAACCATTCAGCTCGAGAAGCGGCGAGGGCGGCAGCGGTTGATCCGACTCAGGCGGCAGCTCGAGCCGGAGCTTTCGGGGGATCCAACCTTGAGTCGGGTCGGATGAGTGTCAGTCTTACTGGGGGGAGTTCGACTGGTGACTCAGCCACGGCGACGGTGACCTACCAATCTCCAACCGATGTGCCGCTAGTTGGTTGGCTCGTCGGAGACGTTTCGCTTCAAGCCCAGGTCACCATGCGGGTCGAGTGACCGCATGACTTGACCGAGATCTAGGATTTGGTTCTACACATTCCCCATCGAAGACTCAGAGGTAGCGGCATGGGCAGTTTTGAGACCGTGGAAGAGAACTGGATCAAGGGTCTTGGGAACTTGCGCAACGTGATCCGACAAGAACTTATCGCCAGACAAGTCAACGAACATGTGGCGGCAAATAGTTCGGTTCTGGATGTTGGCTGTGGCCAAGGGACTCAAGCCTTGCGATTGGCTGAACGAGGTTGTCAAGTCACCGGTTTGGACCGTTCGACAGCGCTTCTGGACCTGTGCCGAGCGGATGCAGAGGATCGAGGCTTGGCCATTGATCTGCGAGAAGGTGATCTTCACGACCTGGACTCGGACTCCCTCCTCTCGCAATCAGACAGCTTTGATGTGGTCTGTGCCCACGGCATCTTGATGTATGTCGAAGACCGTGATGAGTTTGTAGCGTCGCTCTGCCGACGGGTCGCTGCTGGTGGGCTCTTGTCTCTCACGTTCCGCAACGCTCACGCCTTGGCCATGCGGCCGGGCCTTCGTCGTCAGTGGTCCCAAGCAACGAAGGCCTTTGATACCGACACCTATGTGAATGGTCTTGGGGTTGAAGCCAGGGCTGACCGGCTCGAAGACATCGAGGCAACCCTGAATACCTGTGGCTTCGAGACCTCGCAGTGGTATGGGGTCCGAGTCTTCAATGACGGCATTCCAAGTTCCATGACTATTGCAGAGGCCGAAGACCTTCTGGCCCTGTTGGATGCCGAGGAACAAGCAGGCCGTCGAGACCCCTATCGCTGGGTGGCCTCTCAGTTCCATCTGATCGCCCGGCGCTGCTAGCCGTAGGGAAAAAGTTGGACGAAGAGCATCGCACGAACGATCACTGCCGAGGGCAATCATGGGTGGGTGATGAATTTCTGCCCCCACTGTGGCCAACGAGTTGACCTGGTTCGCCCATTCCAGTGTCCGGCTTGTGACACCTGGCAGTGGAGTAATCCAAAACCTTGTGCCGGTGTCCTGATCCAACACAAGGGGAAGGTCCTGCTTCTCCACCGAGCATTCGAGCCGTGGAAGGACCACTGGGACATCCCCGGCGGATTTTGTGATGGGGGTGAGCATCCAAATGATGCTGCTGTTCGCGAGGTTAAAGAAGAACTCGGACTCGACATTACCCTCACAGGCTTGCTTGGCATGTGGATGGATACCTACGGTGAGGACACCAACGCCGAGTCGATTCTCAATGTCTACTACCTAGCCCGCTGGGACAGTGACGAACCTCCTTCCATCACTCTTGACCTGAACGAGGCCAGTCGAGCGGAATGGTTCGGTCCCCAAGAGCTTCCGAGTAGGATCGGGTTTCCCGGGCACATGCCAGCGGCTATCGCTGCTTGGGCCTCAGTCGCCCGGGGCCAGCGGCAACTTGGAGTTTTGCCCTAGGTCGATTTCCAAGGCAATGGCCTGACTTTTGATGTGAGTGGAATCAGCCAGGAGTAGATCTCGCAATGCCCGTGACTCGTGCAGGGCCAGCATGGGGATGCTCAGCGAAGACTCGGCGTTGGAAATGCTGATGGAGGACAGGTCACGCCTCCGCTGGTAAAAGCTCTGGCTCACCTCGACCTTCTGGGTCTTACCAACGGCCATACCGGTCTCGGTGATAAAGAGGTTGCCGCTTCGTCGAGAGATCACTCCATGAGCAAGGTCCCAGCGAAAACTCCGATGAAACAAGAAGGCCTTGAAAGCAATAAGGAGGGGTAGAACAAGCCAGACGACGGCAAGTCGATAGTTCAGAAATGCTGTGGCGATAGCTGCGGGAACCGTCAGGTAGAGCGTCATGCGGACGCGTTGGAACATGAGATGTCGAGAAACCCTGCGGTCGATGTCCGGGTGAAATGGAAGAGAGACTTGCTCGCGAATCGCCGCCAGTTCGTGAACGGAGACACCAGGAATGATGAGGTCTCCACTGCCAATGGTGTGGAGCCGCAGTCTGCAGAAACCGATCAAGCGGAGAAGAGGTCCATGGGTGACCTCGATGGATTGCACCTTGTTGAGACGGCTTGATTGTGAACGGCGCTTGAGCAAGCCAGCGACAACACGTAGCCCTTGCCCAGTGGAAGACAGCTCCAGGTCCCAATCCACCACAACGGTCCTCAGCCCGATCGCTATCCAGGAGAGGAGGAAGACGGCTGCAGCCACTGCCAAGACCGCCGCGGCGATGGTGGTAGAGGGCTGAATCGTGGAACTATCAACGTCAGGCAGCCGGTCTCCGACCACGTCAACCAAGTCGTCAGCGAAGATGACGAGTGCACCCAACAGAGCCAACCCACCAAGCGGATTCCCCAGCATTCCAATCAGCATTAGTTCTTTGGGTGTCCGCTTGGCTAGCACCGTAGTTTGTTGCTCTGGTGGCTGTTCGGTGACAGGAGCGGGTCCCGTCGGTGGGATGAGTCCACCGATCGCGGGATCAGACGGTGGAGCCAATACGGAGGTTGAACCAGCCGGTGTCTGCGCTGAGCGGTGGGCTTGTGAAGCGAGTCTTCGCAAGGCCTCTGCCTGTTCTCGCCGGATTCCATGAATAGAAAACTCAACGAGGGCTGAGCCTGCAGTATCAATCGAGGCTGATACCAGTCCAAAGATCCGCTGAAGGAGCCCTTCCTCGATGCTCACACTCTGCACTTTCGAGAATGGAATCACCATGGTCTCCCGAGAGAAAATCCCTCGGGTGACTACTAGCTCCTCGGTTGTGGCTCGAAAGGTCAGACGCCACCAGGATCCAACACCGATGGCAATGACAAGCACAGCAACCAGAGGAGCGAAACCCAGTACCCAGTTCGGTATTCGGCCGCTGAACAGCAGACCGAATCCGATGACCATATTGATGGCGCCAATTCCTCGCAAGCGAGTAAGAATCCACTCACCGATGGCAACGGGAGACTGCCTCGCTGGATTGCGAAGGAGGGCAAGGTCGTTACTGTGGTCAAGCTCCATCCGCATCGTCCTCGACCAGAAGTGAGGCATTCATAGCCACGAAAGCTCGGAGTCGAGAGGCGTCTTCGAACGGCATTCCGGGAATGGACAAGGAGCCCCCAGCCGAGGAAATTCGCAGTGTTGATAGGCCAAAGCGACGTTCCAAGGGTCCTTGGTTGACCACGGAGTTCTGGATCCTCTTGAACGGGATGGTGGTGACCGTTCGGTTGATGAGTCCATAACGGACCGAGAAATCGTGCTCCCTCGCCAGATAGCCGAGGTAGGGGTAGGCCAAGCGACGGATGCCGGGAACGAGCTGAACCAGGGCAACCAGTGTCAAACCGGCCAGGAGGAGCCATGGGCTGAGAAGTACTGCAGCAACCACCGTTGCGGCGATGATCACAGCTTGAAGTACCCGAAACGGGATTGCCGCCATCTTGAGGTAGTCGGGGCTGACCCCCACAAAATCACTGTCGTCAAGCTGGGGAAGACCGGCGACGTCAATTGGTTGGTTCACAAGAATCAAAAGTACCAGCGGCAGGACGAACGCAGCCCCCGGTCCGCCTGGTGGCTCCTCTCAAGAGGTTTGCATCTCGATCAAGCGATTCATCACCTCGGAGCCTGCCTTGTCGACGCTTCCGGCATTGAAGGGCGGCTGAGGGTCGTATTCGATCATGAGTTGGGTCGCCTTGGCTGTTGTTTCGTCCGTCAGAAGCTCGGCCAATCGCAGAGCCATGTCAATGCCAGAGGAAACTCCCGCCGCGGTAATGACCCGGTCATCCAAGTGCTCGACAACCCGGCTTGTCGTTGATCTCGCACCAAGGCCCTCCAAACCCTTGTAGGCGCTCCAATGGGTGGCAGCCGTCAGCCCAGGCAAGAGTCCCGCCTTGGCCAGAACCAAGGAACCGGTACAGACAGAGGTAGTAAAAAGAGTCGAGCGGTGTGCTTGAGCAATCCAACGAACAAGCGGGTGGCCCTCCTCGGCGACAACGGCTCGTGTCCCGTACCCGCCAGGCACGACTATCACCTCCGGTGTGACGACATCCTCGAAGCAGGCATCGACCATCACCCCCATGTCGCCATTTCCCGTACGTATGAGTTCTTTCTTGTCGCCGACAAAGACAACCTGGGTCTCCGGTAGTTGGCGAAGAACCTCATAGGGCCCGATGGCATCAAGATAGGTCACGTTATGGAACAGGGGGATTGCGATTTGCATGAATGCTCGTTTCTCGTTGGATGAATTGGAGATTGATGTCATCGGTGAATTAGCCGACTTGCTGGTTGCTTGGGTCTCTGACCGAATGATGCTTGCGATAGGTATCGGGAGACGTACCGACCTGGCGATGGAATGCCCGTCGGAGAACCTCGGTGCTGGCAAATCCACAGAGCGATGCGATCTTGTCGATGGATATCGTCGACGATTCCAGATGATGCCGTGCCGCGCTAATCCGAACCGCTTCAACGTAACGGCCGGGTGATTGGCCGACCTCGTGGCCAAACAGCCGACTGAAGTGTCGAGCAGACATGCCGACTTGGGAAGCGATCGCCGACACGGATAGGTCACCAGCAGGGTCGTTGTTGATCAGGTCCTGGGCGGCCCGAATTGGTGAGGACTCTGCCTGATTGGACCAGACTGGTGGAGCGAACTGTGATTGTCCTCCGGGCCGACGAAGGAAGACAACAAGATGGCGGGCGACTTCTTGGGCAATGTCGGCTCCGAAGTCTGTCTCGACCAGGGCTAGAGCCAGGTCGATACCGGCGGTGACACCGGCCGATGACCAGAGGCCGTCGTCGTGGATGAAAAGGGCATCGGTGTCGATGAGCGCATGGGGAAAGGCAATCCGGAGGTCCCGCAAATGATCCCAGTGGGTTGTCACCCGCTTGCTTGTGAGCAGGCCGGCAGCGCCGGCAAGGAAGGCGCCGGTACATACAGTGGCAACACGATGGCTGGATCTTGCGGTCTCGCGAACCCACTGGACGAGTTCGGGTTGTTGGCATGCCTCTCGCACTCCGCTGCCGCCAGGGATAACGAGGGTGTGAGGACTCGATCCTGATGATGGCAAGCCAGCCGTGGTGGTCGTGGCCGAGAGCTGAAGACCCGAACTCGTCGGGATCGACTGCTGGGAAGAAACCACCCGAAGCTCATATCGGTCTGCGCCGTCTTGGCGGTGCTCGAGGATCAGGTTTGCGGTGCTGAAGACTTCGAAGGGGCCAGTGAGATCAAGGGTTTGGATGCCGGGATAGGCCAGGAACCAGACCGAGAGATTGGACATGGGACTCAGCATTGACTCGAAACTGTCCGGCGTCAATGACATGGACCCCACGATTCGGGCCAACTAGAACGTCGTTCCTTGTCAGCTCTTGGCTATCAGACGTTGGGATTGTCAAGCGTGGGGCTTATTCGCTTGGGGAGAGTGACCTCTGCGATTAGGGTTCCGAAGTGTCTGGAATGGAGGGGGAGACAACCCAAGGAGCGAACGTTGGACGGTGGCGGTTGCTGCTTGATCTCATCCGACCAGACCTTTCGCGTTGGCTTGGCCTCGGACTATTTGTTGCCATTGGGGCAGGCCTCAATCTGGTCGGACCTCTCATCATCGGGCGAATTGTTGACCGCTCCATCGCCGGTGTCGAGGTTAACGAGATCAGCCGCCTCGCCCTTTGGTTCTTGGTGGTGGCTGTCATTGTGCAGATCATGGCGGTCATTGGTATCCAACTGTCAGCGGTTGCCGCCTGGAAGACCACCAACCAGATCCGGCTTGATCTTGTCCGTCATGTGCTTTCCCTGGATCACGAGTTTCACCGGTCCCACACCCCAGGTGAGCTGATCCAGCGCGTTGACGGGGACGTGACCGCGGTGTCGGACTTCCTCTCCAAGGTCGTGCCGAAAGTCCTGGCCGTCTTGGTCATCGTCAGCGGAACATTGCTGATCCTCACCGTTACCGAGTGGCGCCTGGGCCTTGGCATGGCCGTCTACCTGATAGCGGCGACGGTGATGACCTTCCGAGCACGCGGACGCTCCGTGGATGAAGCAGCCAAGGAAATGAGCCTGACAGCCAAGATGTATGGCGGTATCGAGGAACACCTGACCGCATCGGAGGACCTGCGAGCCAACGGCGCCGCCGACTATGTCATGCACCGTTTCGTCGAAGACAGCCGTGGTGTTCTCAACGGCAGCGTTGAGCGAGAACGAGCGTTCATGAAGATGTGGGCCCAGATCCAAGGAACCGTCTCGTTGGGAAGCATCATCGCCCTCATTGTTTCAGGGGTCCTGGTTTCGCACGGGTCACTTTCGTTGGGAACGGCCTTCTTGTTGTTCCAGTACACCCAGCTCATTGCCAAACCGGTCGAGGATGTAATTGATCAACTGGAGATTGTGCAAAAGGCGAACGGCGCAATGACCCGTGTGGTTGAACTGCGCCAGGTTCGTTCCGGGATACTTGATGATGGAACCACGAGTCCACCATCGGGGGCGATGGCCGCTTCCTTCCGCGACGTTTCCTTTGGCTATGACGATGAGCAGCCGGTACTGAGCCACATCAATCTGGGCATCGAGGCCGGCCACTCGGTCGGCATTGTTGGCCGCACCGGCAGTGGAAAAACCACCTATTCCCGACTTGTTCTGCGGATCACTGAAGCAACCAGTGGCACGATCTGTTTGGGCGGAGTTCCCATCAGTGACATCCCACTGGCTGAGTTGCGACAGCGAGTGGCGCTGATTCCTCAAGAGGTTGAACTGTTCTCCGGGACAATCCGGGAGAACGTCACCCTGTTCGATCCATCCCCAACTGATGCTGCGGTTACTGACGCACTGCGTAGTGTCGGCCTGGAATCTCTCGCCGGAACCGGATCTGATGAGGGAATCCACCGCCAGCTGGGATCGGGCGGACTGGGGCTATCGGCAGGCGAAGCCCAACTTCTGGCCCTGGCCCGGGTCTGGCTACGTCAACCAGATCTGATTGTGTTGGACGAAGCAACTGCTCGCGTCGACCCGCAAACCGAAGCTCGCATCGATCAGGCTGTTGCCGCCCTACGAGAAGGGCGAACCACCCTCATTATTGCCCACCGTCTCTCGACCCTGGAAACTGTGGATGACATTGTGGTCTTTGATCATGGTGGCGTTGGTGAGTTTGGCAAGCGGGAGGACCTGGTGCGAGAAGAGACCAGTCGGTTCCGTCAACTCTTGGATCTTGCCTTGGAGCCGACTGCAGCCACGACTCCGAACCAAGAAGAAAGCCCAATGTCATGAATCTTTGGCGATGGTTGTGGCGCACCATGATTCATGAGCCAGTCAGTCTCACCCGAGGCTGGTCCTTGTTCGTCATCTTCTTCATGTCACCTGCCCTCACGGGCTGGGCCTTCGGAAAGGGCTTCACCGCCCTTCGCTCGCTGGATAGTGCTGGAGTAGAGGGGGAGGTCACTGACGGCAGCCTGACCACGGTCCTGGTATGGGCCACCGTCATTGCCGTATCCGAGATCGGCCGGATCATTACCCTCTACTTTGGTGTCATCGAATGGACCAGGTCTTGGACTCATATGGAGACCATCCTTCGAGGCAATCTCCTGCGGGCGCAGATGGCCAGCGGAGGCTCCGATGCCGGTCGACCTGTCGCCTCATCGGGCGAGGCCATCACCTACTTCCGTGATGACCCTCACGACGTTGTCTTGTTGGCCGACGGCGTTCTGGACACCATGGGGGCCCTCCTGTTTGCGCTGATCGCGGGAGCGATTCTTGGCGCAGCCGAGCCACGGGCCGCCCTGATCGTCGTAGTTCCGTTGGCTGCAGTTGTCCTCGTTGTCCGCTCGCTTGATACCAAGATCAAGGCATACCGAAGTGCTGATCGCCAAGCCGCATCTGAGGTCAGTCGAATGGTTGGCGACCTCATGTCGGGAGCGACAACAGTCAAGGTCAACGGTGCCATTGACCCAGTGATGAGTCGACTGGAGAAGCTGGTCCGAGTTCGGGAGACAACCGCAGTGCGCGACGCGGTGCTTGATGAGGGTGTCTACGCCGCCAGCAAGGGCGCTTCCGGAGTCGCTCTTGGACTTGTCCTGCTCGTCAGTGCTAACTCGTTAGTCTCCGGGGCATTCGGGGTCGGTGAGCTTGCCTTGTTCGTTGCCTATCTCTCCTGGCTGGATTTCTTGCCCCGGATGATTGGTCGATTGCTTGCCCGCTACAAGCAAGCCGGGATTTCTTTCGACCGAATGAGTCGTCTGGTTGCGGACGAAGACCCAGCCAACACGGTGCTACCGCGCCATCTACCCATGGATGCCCGCTCTGGCCGCGAAGGTGGTGTGCCTCCTCTTGTTGTTACCCGACCAGGCCGGGTCAAACTCCAAACTTTGGAGTTGCGGGCCTTCAGTGCAACCTACGCCAGCGGGGCCGGGGTGAACACTGTCTCCTTCACCCTTAAGCGTGGCTCGTTCACAGTTCTGACTGGCCCAATTGGAAGTGGGAAAAGCACCCTGCTTCGGGCCATGCTTGGCTTGTCGTGGGACACCGACCAGGCAGGCCAGCTGATTTGGAACGGCGAACCGATTGTTGACCTTGGGGCCTTCCTCGTGCCTCCTAATGCGGCCTTCCTTCCTCAGGTCCCGCAACTGGTTTCAGATTCACTGGCCGACAATGTCACCCTGGGCCCTCGAGACGATGATGCCTTCGCCGGAGCGTTGGAGCTTGCTTCAATTGCCGAGGACCTAGAGGCCATGCCCGACGGCATCCAGACCATGGTCGGGCCTCGTGGCCTCCGCCTGTCTGGTGGCCAACGCCAACGCTTGGCCACCGCGCGCGCCTTGGTGCACTCGCCTGAGCTGGTTGTGCTGGACGACTTGTCCAGCGCTCTTGACGTGGAGACTGAGGTTGAACTCTGGGCGAACCTGGCCGAAGCGGGAATGACGGTTCTTGCTGTCTCGTATCGGGCTGTAGCGCTTGAGCGCGCCGACCAGATCATCCGACTCGAACAAGGCCGGATCGTTTGAGGAAGCTCAGCTGAACTAGGCAGTGATCATCTTGTCTAGGTTGGCAAACGATGTTCGCCAAGTGGCCTTGAGTTGGTGAGCCAGCAGGGGGAAGATGAGCTTGGTCAACGGGTGAGGCTCGATCGCTCCGGTGTAACGGACCATCGTCCGTGGCTGATCGGTTGTGCCGATCGCAGTCAGCTCAATTTGTTCCAGCATCCGTTTGGCGAAGGGAACGCTGGTCCGGGTCACGGTGAAGGACCAGCGCGATTCTTCCTCCCAAGTGGTGAACTGTTCGTCAAGCTGCATCGGGCCGACCTTGACTCGACGAGATGCTCCTACCCCAGACTCGGGATCCGAGGTTGGCTCGCAACTGGACATGCCGTCAAACCAACTAGTCCAGGTCGAGTTGTCAACAATGACCTTCCATACCTCGGCCGTGGTTGCGGCGACACGATGTTCAACCTCGATTCGCCGGGGAGCACTATTGGCAAAGGAAGCATCAACGAGAATGAGGTCGGGCATGTGCGAACCTTACGGCCTCTCATCGGAGGCCACAGGACTGAGGGTTAGACCCGGTGGATTTCCAGGGAGGGCCCAAGCAAGGCAATGTCGTTGGGATCGCTGGTCAGAACCGTTTGCCCTAAACGTTGTGCGCAAAGGGCTACGTGGGCATCAACAATGTCCGACGTCTGCGTCGCCGCCAGCAACAACCCGATACGTCGTGCCTCGGCGGCGTCGATAGTGGGCACTTCAACAATAGGTAACCGCAAGAACATCGCTAATCGAGCCTGCGTTGCCGGGTGCCTCCATGCCTGGGCGACACACCCTGCGGGAACGGTGAGGCGAGTCGTTGTCCGACGAGCTTCAATGATCAAGACGGTGACACCTCGATCCCCTCGCTCTAGGGCGATGAGCGCTCCGGTATCGAAGACGACTCCATTCACACTGCAGTGCCAGAAAGAAGCCGGCGAGCCTCGGAAAGTTCCTTCTTGGTTGGCTTGCCACCCGAAGCCGCGAGCAACTCGGCGACAATGGGATCGAAGTCGGTGTCGGCCGCGAGTTGAGCAACCACGGCGTGCTCAATAAAGGCGGAGACACTGGAGCTCTGACCAGCGGTGACACCCTCCTTGACCTGTTCCAGAACAGCAGCATCGATGGTGATGGTGATCTTGCGCTTCGACCGAGTCATACCGTTTATCATACTACGACCAGGCTTAGTTGGCAAGACATCGAAGCGGTGTGCTCGCTCACTAGAATCTCAGAAGGGCTCGTCGACACCTAGGGTCGTTTGCAGCAGAGCGAGCGCAGCTGCCTTGTCCAGCGGCTCATTCCCGTTGCCACACTTTGGAGATTGCACGCAAGACGGGCAACCACTCAGGCAACCACACTGCTCTAAGACATCGACTGTCGCCGCCAGGTGACGATCGGCTGCCTCATAGGCCAGGTCAGCGATGCCTGCTCCGCCGGGATAGCCGTCATAGATGAACACGGTCGGCAGCCCCGACTGGTCAGCAGCGGCAATGGAAACTCCGCCAACATCCCAACGATCACAAATGGCGAACAGGGGAAGAATTCCAATAGCCGCATGTTCGGCGGCGTGAAGGGCCCCGGGCAGGTTGAACTCACGGATGCCAGCCGAATCCACCGCCTCGTGTTGCCACTCATACCAGATGGCCGTTGTTGTCAGCTCGTTTGGCGGCAGGTCCAGATCAATGGTGTGCAGTACCCGGCGACTGGCTGATTCCTTGACCTGATAGCCGGCAATCTGGGTGGTCACCGTCACGATGCCCCGATGTAACAAGGCAGTGCCGACTGGCTTGTTGACTCCTGGATCATCGACCCGAATCGAGATAGTGGACTTGGCCTGGGTCCATGTTTTGCCGTCATCCTTTGCTGCGTACGCGGTTCGAGTATGGAGGTCAAGCTCGGTGATTTTCCAAGGCTGACCACGATGAAGATAGATGGCCCCGGTGTGTACGATGTTTGCTGCTCGGGCCAGTTCAACCGTGCCGATCAGGTTCTCGTTTTGATCAACAATCCGAACCTGGCCGCCGGATGTCGAACGCAGGCCAATGCCCGAGAACGGAACGCCTCGCCCGCCCCACACTGCCCGCGGTATGCCTCGCCGGTCGGGTCGAATTCGCAGCTCATCGGCCAACACCATCCGCCGGATCCCATCGTCCAAGCCGTCCCACAGGTGTGCGTCAGCGGGCAACAGTGGTTGCTCATAGGCGGCGCAGCCCAGATGAGGATCGAGGATATTCGGATTGTCGACATTGATGACTGCGGGCTCTGGTGGGCGTTCAAACAAGTCCTTGGGGTGGTGAACAAACCACTGGTCCAACTGATCGTCCCCCGCAACTAACACCGCTAGCGATTCGTCATCACCTCGACCGGCTCGCCCTACTTGTTGCCAGAATGAGGCGATGGTGCTGGGGAAGCCGCACAAGACTGTGGCATCCAGACCACCAATGTCGACCCCAAGCTCTAGCGCACTGGTAGCAATAATGGCCCGAACCTTGCCCGCAAGAACTTCGGCCTCGATCTGGCGACGTTCCTCGGCCAAGTAGCCCGAGCGGTAGGGGCGGACACAGTCGGATAACTCTGGTGGCAACGATCGGGCGACACCGGCTGCCACTCGCTCGGTCAAGGAACGACTGGCACAAAAGGCAATAACCCGACGTCCGCTGGCAACAAGGTCGGCCACAATTTTGATGGTCTCGGTGGCCGGTGACTGGTGAAGACCTTTCTCCTTGTCGATGAGTGCTGGCTGAACCAGAGCAATGTGTCGAGCAGCTCGTGGAGAACCATCGTTGGTCACTGGAATGACCGGCTTGCCGCAAAGCTCGGCTGCTAGTCGCTCAGGCTTACCAATGGTTGCTGAGGTAAAGACGAACGTTGGGTCGGAGCCATACAGGTCGCAGATGCGCCGAAGACGGCGCAAGACATGGGCCATGTTGGTACCAAAGATGCCACGCAAGACATGGAGTTCGTCGATGACAACGTAGTCCAGACGTTTCAGAAACGTGGCCCACTTCTGGTGATAGGGAATGATGCCGTAGTGCAGCATCTCGGGATTGGTCAGTACGACGTTGGCGTTTGTCCTGGCCCACGTTCGTGCGCTGCGGTCGGTGTCGCCGTCATAGGTTGTGGCTGTCAGGCCGGGAACCGCTAGCTGAGTAAAGCTACGTAACTGGTCTTGAGCCAGTGCTTTGGTTGGATAGAGCAGAAGTGAGGTCCCAGCCCGAACGCCCGAGACGACAGACTCGGCAATGGGGATCTGGTAGCAGAGGGACTTCCCTGAGGCGGTCCCAGTGGCGACAACGACGGACTGGTGTTGACGAAGCAGATTGATTGCCTCGGCTTGATGTTCATACAGGCCGGTCTCGGGCAGCAGGTTGGACAGTTCGTGTCGTAGCGGCTGAGTGAGACTGGCATGGTTGGCCGGTTGCGGGGCAAAGGCTTCAGCATGAATAAGTCGTCCGCTAGTTCGGAGGTCCTCAACAATGTCGGTCAACGATGCAGGTCGACTGACATCGACCTGGTGTTCGCTGTCCAATCTCACCAGCAACAGGCTAGTTCAGAGGGTATGACACTCATGGGGCATGTGAGGAGTTGTGTGACCCGTTAGGAGCCGAGCATCCCCAAGGCAAGGAACCCAAAGACAAATCCGAGGCACATGGCGCCGGTGGCAACTGCCATGGCAGTTGCGCCCTTCGGGTTTCCTTCGCTCTTTGACTTGCTAGCCAAGAAGATAGCGATGGGGCCCAGAATGATTGGAAGAATGAAGACGGAGAAGAAGGCCAAGATATACGCGGCGACAATCTTGCCGTTTCCTGCTTCTGGCTTGTCGCGGGGGATGGCGTAGGGATTGGCATAGGGGTCATAGGCCTGGTCGGCATATTGGGGTTGAGCGACGGAGTGGCTCTGAGGGTTGTCGAACGCCTGTGTCGGGTCGAACCCCTGTGTTGGGTCGAATACCTCTGGAGCTGGTTGTGCCGGAGCTGGCTGAGTTGGAAGCGAGTACTGCTGTTGAGCCATTGCTGGAGCAGGCTGACTAATCGGAGCAATTGCTGGTTGCGGGGCGAATTGCTGTTGAGCCATTGCTGGAGCAGTCGGGGCTGACGGTGCTGGTGCTTGTGGCGCGACTGGTGCTTGCGGCGCGACTGGTGGTTGTGGCGCAAACTGCTGTTGCGCTGGAACCTGGCTCGCGACCGCTTCAGCTGGAGGAGCCGGGTGTGTCGGCGGTGCAAATTGTGGGGCTGGCTGGGCGCCGAGGTCTGACATGATGGCCCTTTCGTGACCGAGGGAGGTTCTGCCTTGACCCTTATTCGACACGAATCATCCCCTCCTTGAGAAAGGAAATGTTGATTGGCTACCTCTGAGTGAGGCCGAGGAGAATGACGGAGGTGTCCAACAGTTCAATGGGTCGTATTGGTGACAATCTTGGGAGATTCCTGTCCTTCATGCTGACGCGGCTAGTGTTCGGGAAGGCCGTGGCGACTGCGGCTGTTGGATGAGGGTCTCACGAAGCGGCGGCCCACGTTTGATTGGAGGCCCGTGGCAAAACTTCCTCTCCCAGAACCTGGCCGCCAGGCGGCTGTGGCCTTTGTTTCTGACCATCTGGGCAGTGTTGTTGATGGAGAGATTGAAGGGTCGTCGGTTTTTGAAGGCGGCATGGTCGCGGCGAAACAAGCCTTGGAGAACTTCGATGTGGCCGAGTTCGCGAACCGGATGCACGAGGTCACCCCCCAACCCAAGCGAGCCGCATCAGGGCTGTCGCCATACTTGCGGCACGGACTACTCACCCAGCGAGAAGTCTGGAACCATGTCGAGGGCGGTCCTGAAGCCGATGTCGATAAGTTCCGAGGACAGCTGCTCTGGCAAGAATACGCTCGCCATTGGTACTCCCGCCTTGGGTCCACCAGCAAGGTCGGAACTCGTCGCGAACTGCCATCCAGCGCAACCCCCTCAGGTTCGACCCAATCTCTGACCAGTCAAGAGCAACTGGAAGCAGCGCTTGACCCGGACATGGCTTGCCTGGACATGTCCCGCGAAGAACTAGAAGAAGATGGCTGGATTGTTGGTCGGTCGCGGTCGTGGCTTGCCAGCTATCTCGCAGCCAATGGCTACCCATGGCGAGCAGGCGAGGACTACTTTTTCCGCCACCTACTGGATGGGTCACGGGGAGCAAACCGTCTTGGTTGGCAAACTGCGGCTGGTCTTACTGGGACGAAACCTTTCCTATTCAATCGTTGGCAGGTCGAGAAGTGGGCTGCCGGATTGTGCGCGTCGTGTGATCTGGTTCGTGATTGCCCTATTGAGTCGCCGACATCGGTGACTGACTATGTCGAGGTTGCAGTTCCGATCGAGGCTCGAGTTGGCGCTGATCTGCTTCGTAGCGCTGGGCCACCAACAGTTGAGCGTGTTGGCCCGCCCGATGTTGTGTGGCTAACGGCGGAGTCCTTGGGGTCAACAGATCCTGCCTTGTTCCGCAATGCAGGGTTACCGGTGGTATTTGTCTTTGATCAGCCGCTGCTGGCTCGATTGCGGCTCAGCCCGAAGCGACTGGTGTTCCTGGTCGAGACCTTGGCCGAACTTGGCCAGTCCCGAGACCTGACCATCTGGTTCGGCGATCCGAAGCGTCTGCTTCTGGATTACCAAGTTGCTGTGACCTATGCGCCAGTACCCGGTTTCCGCCGTCGACTGGCCAAGATCGGTGCGGCAGAACTCCATCCGTGGTCCTGGCTGATCGAGCCGACAACGGGCGATGTTGCCACCTATCGGGATTGGCGACGCTCGGTTGGGGCGTTGCTCCCGAGAGCTTCGACGGTTGTACCCGAGCCAGCCTCATCCGCCTAGTTCAGCGCTTTCTGAACTGGACCATGGCTCCATGACTGTTCTGTTCTGGGCTAGCTTGCAGAGCAATGGATCACACGGCAATGGACGACAGGGGAGTACCCCAATGACGGTAGGAGTCATCGAGATCGACATCCCGTCAAATGTCGAACTGGTGACCGTGGTCCGGATGCTGGTTGCTACCGCGGCGACGGCCCAAGGGACCCTGCGAGGTGATCGACTGGATGACCTTCGCTGGGTCACCTCTGAAGCAGTGACCAATGCCATCCAGGCCAACCAAGCCAAGGCTGCTGACGCTGATCGAAAACCAGGCCGCGTGGTTGCTCGCTGTGAGATAGACGATGGCTTCGTTCGGCTGGTCGTCACCGATGAAGGTCCTGGCATGCCACCAGCGATCGAGGTCCCCGACATGGAGCACCCTGATCGACTACACCTCGAAGGTGGGTTCGGGGTTCCACTCATGAGGCATCTCAGTCGTGGTGAAATCCAATTCGATTCGACACCTTCTGGCACCACAGTCCACCTCGAACTCCATCAAGAGTAGAGCCGGGCAGCGGCGCGAACGTCTCCTTACCATTTCCGACCCGATGCTCTCTCGGCTGATAGCAGGGCCGCTAACCTGTTCGGGCCATGTCACAGAATTCATTGCCGGTTCGAAAAGAAGCTTGGAGCGGGGGAGACACCCGTCTCGCCCGCACTGTCGCCCGCCCGATGGTTCGGTTCTTGGCCCAGGAGGCAGCCTCGGGTGTGCTCTTGCTTGTCGCCACAGCCGTTGCCTTGATCTGGGTGAATTCGCCGTGGTCTGAGTCCTACCACCAACTTTGGGAAACCGAGCTCCTTATCCAGATCGGTGACTGGGTTCCCCTCATGCACAATGGCCATCCTTGGACGCTTGAATTCTGGGTCAATGATGCGTTGATGGTTTTGTTTTTCTTTGTCGTCGGCTTGGAAATCAAAGCTGAACTTGTTGTTGGTGATCTCGCTAGCCCTCGAGTCGCCGCCTTGCCAGCCATCGCTGCTCTCGGCGGCATGATCCTTCCCGCTGGCTTGTTTGTCTTGGTCAACCTTGGAGGTGAGGGCATTGGCGGCTGGGGCATCCCAATGGCCACCGACATTGCCTTCGCCGTCGGGGTGCTTGCCCTGCTCGGTTCTCGCGTACCGCAGAAGTTGAAACTGTTCTTGTTGACATTGGCCATTGTTGATGACATCGGGGCAATCGCGGTCATTGCCATCTTCTATAGCGAAGGGCTCAGCTTCGGTTGGCTTGGGTTGGCTGTTGGCGGCCTCATTCTCACCGTAGCCATGAAGCGTTTCCGGGTCTGGTACATCCCCATGTACGTCGGTGTCGGAATCTTTGTTTGGTACGCCACCTATCGGTCCGGCGTGCACGCCACCATCGCCGGTGTTGCCCTCGGACTGATTGCCCCAGCCCGTCCACTTCTTGGCCCTCGACTGGGTGAAGGCATAGAGGACTACATGTCCGGCGACACCGTCGACCCGTTGTCAGTCCGCGAAGCGAACTGGAAAAACAAGGAAACAGTATCCATATGTGGACGTCTCCTCAGCATCCTGAGCCCTTGGACAGGGTTTCTGATTATCCCGCTCTTCGCTTTGGCCAATGCGGGAGTCCAGCTATCTAGTGAAGCAATCAAGGATGCCGTTAGTTCACCACTCACTCTTGGTGTTGTGCTCGGCCTCGTTGTCGGAAAGCCGATCGGCATCACATTGTTCACCTATCTAGCAGTCAGATTCCGGATTGCGGACCTGCCAGTCGGCATCACTCTGCGTCATGTGCTTGGAGCTGGTGGAGTGGCCGGTATCGGCTTCACTGTTGCCCTGTTCATTAGTGGCCTGGCCTTTGATGACCCAGGGTTCATTGACCAGTCCATCATCGGCATCCTGGTTGCCTCCGTTGCTGCCACCGCGGTTGGTGCCGGAGTTCTTTTCACCGCCCCGGATCTGGTGGAAGATTCAGAAAAGTCTGATTCTTCCAAGACATCGGAACAGATTGGTCAGCACTAAGTAAACACTGAGCAAACACTGAGCAAACGCTGATAGTCAGGGCACTCTGGCTAGGTACGTCTACCCGTTTGTGTCAGCTTTCTCGGTGTTTTTTGCCAGGGTGTTGGCAAAAGGGGCTCCGACGTTCCTAGCCTGCGCCTGTGCCACAACCCCTAGTTATCGTCGAGTCACCTGCGAAAGCCGTCAAGCTGGCGGAGTATTTAGGTGATGAATACACCGTTGAGTCCTCCATTGGTCACATCCGGGATCTGCCCCGAAATGCTGCTGGCGTTCCCGCCGCCTATAAGGGGACCAAGTGGGAAGTCCTAGGCATTGATGTCGACAACGACTTCAAGCCTCTCTATGTCGTCTCCGACGACAAGAAGGCTCACGTCAAGATGCTCAAGCGGCTCCTCAAGGATGCCAGCGAGCTCTATCTCGCAACTGATAAGGACCGTGAAGGTGAGGCCATTGCCTGGCACCTTCTTGAGGAACTGAATCCGCAGGTGCCGGTCAAGCGAATGATCTTTACCGAGATCACTCCCGAAGCAATCAAGCGTGCCATCGAGAATCCAACTGAACTTGACCGACGGCTGGTTGATGCTCAGGAATGCCGCCGTCTGCTTGACCGCCTCTACGGCTTCCCCATGTCAGCGGTGTTGTGGAAGAAGGTCATGCGCGGCCTGTCCGCTGGCCGCGTGCAGAGTGTGGCCACCCGAATTGTGGTTGAGCGTGAACGTGAGCGAATGGCATTCCGTTCAGCCAACTATTGGGACCTGACCGGCACCTTTGCTGCCGCTGGCGCCGAGAAACCCTTCACCGCCATGTTGTTAGAACTGGACGCCAAGCGCATTGCCTCTGGACGCGACTTCAACCGCGACGGCTCGTTGGCCAAGGCTGACGCCGTCCACCTGGACGAGACAAAAGCCAACGCACTCGTCGCGGATCTGCAGGGCAGGCCTGCCACGGTCAAGAGCCGGGAAGCTAAGCCTTACCGCCGTCGCCCAGCCGCACCATTTATTACGTCCACCTACCAGCAAGATGCTGGCCGCAAGCTTCGCCTTTCGTCGGCTCAAGCAATGCGGGTCGCTCAGGGTTTGTATGAGCGCGGCTTCATTACCTATATGCGAACCGACTCGGTCAACCTGTCCGAGACCGCTATCACCGCCGCTCGCAATCAGATCCAGGAACGCTACGGCGAAGACTATTTGCCCGACGCTCCACGGACGTATAAGTCCAAGTCAAAGAACGCTCAGGAGGCTCACGAGGCCATCCGCCCCGCCGGTGATCGCTTCCGGACCCCCGAAGAGGTTGAGAGCGAGCTGTCTAAGCAGGACCATCAGGTGTATGAGCTGATCTGGCAGCGCACCGTCGCCTCCCAGATGACTGACGCCACTGGCGAAACCGTCACCTTGCGACTGAACGTTGACGCCGAAGACGGACGCCAAGCCACGTTCTCCACTGCGGGCACTGTCATCACTCACCAGGGGTTCTTGAAGGTCTATCGAGAGTCCAAGGACGAAGACTCAGCCAAGCAGGACCCCAAGGAGCAGACGCTTCCACCGTTGAACGAAGGCGACAACGCCACCCTGACCGGGCTTGAGGCCGCGGGTCATGACACCCAGCCTCCGTCTCGCTTCAACGAAGCATCGCTGGTGGCCAAGCTAGAAGAACTGGGCGTTGGCCGGCCCTCAACGTACGCGGCCACGATTGGAACCATCCTGGCTCGGGAGTATGTCTGGAAGAAGGGGACCGCCCTGGTCCCAAGCATCACTGCCTTTGCCGTTGTTGGCTTGCTGGAACAGCATTTCCCTGACCTGGTTGACTACGCCTTTACTGCTCGCATGGAAGACGATTTGGACTCCATCGCCGAAGGCCGAGGAGTCGAGACGGTCCCTTGGTTGACCAAGTTCTACTTCGGTTCTGATGAGCAGATGGGACTCAAGGAGAAGATCGACAAGCGCCTCGAAGACATCGACGCTCGTGAAGTCAACTCCATCTTCCTGGGAGCGGACGAAGATGGTGTCGCCATCGTTGCTCGTCCCGGCAAGTTTGGAAGCCCCTATCTTGAGCGAGGCGAGGATCGGGCGTCGGTGCCCGACGATCTTGCCCCGGATGAGTTGACAGTCGCCAAGGCTCTTGAACTGCTTGAGGCTCCAAAAAATGATCGTGAGCTTGGGGTCCATCCCGAGGCCAATGAGATGATCCTGCTCAAAATGGGACGCTTTGGCCCCTATGTGCAGATGGGCGAACACGATGATGAGTCGGGTGAGAAGCCTCGGACTAGTTCCCTGTTCAAGGACATGGATCCGATGGCCCTGACCCTGGACGAAGCAGTCAAGCTGTTGTCGATCCCACGTCTCATTGGTGTCGACCCAGCTGATAACGGTGAGATCATTGCTCACAATGGCAAGTTTGGGCCGTACATCGTCAAGACAACGATCACCGAAGACGGCCCAAAGAACGACAGCCGAAGCCTGGAAGCCGAAGCCGAACTGTTCACCATTGACCTGGCCAAGGCCATCGAGGTCATGGCCCAACCAAAGCGCCGCCGTGGTCAGAGCGCCAAGGGCCCGCTCAAGATCATGGGCGTCGACCCAGCCACCGACAAGGAGATCCAGCTCAAGGACGGTCGCTTCGGGCCGTATGTGACCGACGGCGAAACCAACGCCAGCTTGCGTAAGGGTGACGAGGTTGAGACCTTGACCTTGGAACGTTCTTCAGAGCTCTTGTCTGATCGTCGAGCCAAGGGCCCGACCAAGAAGAAGGAGGCCACCAAGAAGAAAGCCACGAAGAAAAAGAAGAAGGCCACGAAGAAGAAGGCCACGAAGAAAAAGGCCACGAAGAAGAAAGCAGCTACCAAGAAGACTGTGGCGAAGAAGGCCACTCTTGCTGCAAGCCTGGCCGCGGTCGCTAGTCCTGTTGATGCGTCAGCAGGCAGTGACGAAGAAACCCCGTTCTAGCCAGCCGGGATGATTGTGGCTGCGGTTCAGCGATGACGACGAGACCTGGACCGAGCTATATCGCTTTTGAAGGCGGCGAGGGTTCGGGAAAGAGCACCCAGGCCGAGATTCTGGCCAAGCGTATTGGCGCCACCTTGACCCGCGAACCGGGAGGGACCGACCTTGGCCAGGAGCTGCGCCGACTTTTGCTCAACCCTGGTGAAGCACCGGTTGGTGCTCGAGCTGAGACACTCATGATGGCTGCGGACCGGGCGCAACATGCGACCGAGGTGGTGGCACCTGTCCTCGGTGTTGGTGGCTCGGTCGTGTCTGACCGCACTGCCTATTCATCTCTGGCGTATCAGGGCGGAGGGCGTCAGCTTGGGGTGGCTGAGGTCAGAGCGGTAAATGACTGGGCTCTGGCGGGCCTGTGGCCAGATCTAGTGATCTTTCTGGAGTGCGCCCCCGAGGTGGCCCAAGCACGTCTTGGCCGCAGTCTGGATCGGTTGGAGCAGGAGGGGGCTGAATTCCACCAGCGGGTTCACCAGACCTACCTTGACCTGGCTGCCGCGAACCCCGAAACCTGGGTAACCGTTTCTGCCATCGGCTCGATTATTGATGTGGCCGAACGGATCTGGCTCGCGGTGTCTGAACGATTTGAGCCAGATCAGGACGAGGGGCCCGCATGAGCGACCCATTCGCTGCGGTCATTAGCCAGGATGATGCTGTTGCTCGTCTTGAGGCCGCGGCTAAGGCACCAGTGCACGCCTATCTATTGCTCGGCCCTCGTGGTAGCGGCTCTTACCAAGCGGCACTGGGCTTTGCTGCGCTATTGCTTGTCGATGAGTCAGAGGATGAGATCGCAGCAAGACATCAACGTCTGGCGTTGGAGGAAAAGCATCCCGACCTCATCATCATCGAAGCTCAAGGGGCGGCGCTTCGAGTAGGTGAGGCCGAGGCCATTATTCGTCATGGCAGCATCTCGCCGGTTGAAGGGCGCCGCAAGGTCATCATTGTTCGCGGCATCGATGCCATTGAAGAAGCTGCCATTGGAAAGCTGCTGAAGGTCATCGAAGAACCACCGGCTTCGGCCATCTTTGTTCTGCTGGCCGATGAGATTCCTCCCGAGATCATCACCATCGCTAGTCGCTGCGTGCCAATCGAGTTTGGACCAATCTCCCTAACGATCTTAGAGACCATGCTGTTTGCCGAAGGGGTCAACCCGAAGCGAGCCAAGGCGGCTGCAGCAGCTTCTGGTGGCGACGTTGACCGAGCTCGACTGTTGGCCACCGATGATGAACTGGCTATGCGTGCTGCCTTGTGGCAGAGCATTCCCGACAAGTTGGACGGGACCGGCTCGACCGTGCACGAGATGACGGCCCAGCTCCGTGAAGGTATGGACGGCGCACAGGGTCCTCTTGAAGCACAGCATGTGATTGAACTTGAGGCGTTGGAAGAACGGGTTGAGCTGACAGGTGAGCGTGGGTCGGGTCGCAGTGACCTGGTAGCAAAGCAGAAGCGAGAGGTCCGTCGCCAGCGAGTGGACGAGCTGCGCTTCGGGCTGGCGACCCTGGCTCGTATCTACCGAGATCGCCTGATCGTTGGACCCAATGCTCGGGCCGAGCATGCCCTCCGCTCGATTCGCAATACTGCTGATGCCTTGATCAGGAATCCCAACGAGCCGCTTCTCCTGCAAGCCCTCCTCCTTGACCTCGGGTCCGAGTAGGAGAGCCCGACAGGCGCTTGGGACTCGGTTCACTCGCCTCCTGAATCAAACTCCCATTCGACGTGGTTGTCGAGCGCCTCATCGAGGTCACCGTCGTATGTCGGAGCGACATAGCCTTCGCCGTAGTCGATCTGATCAGCCAAGGTGTGACTCATCTCGGTCTCGCCTCCCTCGCGGATTGGATTGACTTCCGAGCCAGCGACAGCGGCTTCCTCAATTGCGAGATAGGTCTCGAGAATGCTGGGGTCTTGTCGAGCAAGCCATTCCGCATGCTCCTCCGGGTCGACACCACCAGCACCGCGATCCTCGACAGCTGGGGTCTCGGGTTGTTCATCCGGCCCAGCCGCTGGTGCTCCCTCTGATTGGCCAGAACCTGGCTCGGGCTCAGGTTCTCGTGATTGGCCAGAACCTGGCTCGGGTTCAGGTTCTCGTGATTGGCCAGAACCTGGCTCGGCTTCTTGTGATTGACCGTTCGCTGGTTCGGGAGTAGTCGATTGCTTTGCTGGATCCCCATGATCCTGGTCTTTCAGAAGACCGGATTTGCCATCAGGCTCATTGGTTTTCTCCTCGTCGTCTTTGACCTTTTCCCCTTCTCCGAATTCACTCCCAGCTGGCTTCTCCAGCTCTTCCGCTATCGCGTCAACAGCAGGATCGACAATATTGTCGTTGATAATGGTCCCGGTGGTGTAGCCAGCTGTTGCCGCCCCCAGTAACGCGCCAGAGCTAGCTGCGGTGAGAGTAAATGCTGCGGTGCTTCCAGCGGCTGCAGCAAAGCCCAAGCCTCCTGATAGAAGCGAAAGAGCGTCGCCTCCGCCGAAATCGCCGGTGTACTGAGTGGGGTCACCGTTGCCTGGTTCGTCTTCGCCCATCTCGAAACCGTCTGCGTTTGTCCTCCCATCGGCCAGTCCAAAGGCTCCGTCGGTATCGAGATCAGCCGGATCATCAAGGTCGCTGCTACTCAGATGGTCAAACTCACTTCCAGCCTCGGTCGTTGAATCCGTGAGTAGTTCTGATGTGACATCGTCGAACCCTGACGGATCCTCATCCAACAACCCTTCCCCGACCGAGTCGCCGAGGCCATCTGCGATGGGCGCAGCCACCGCCTCACCGGCGTGGGTGAGGTCCAGGCCATCCAGTGCGCCTCCGCGGCCATCCTTGACTGGTAGGGCCGTCTCATTTGGATCGAATTCTGTTGTCGGTTTCGGGTCAGGTGATGCCTCCTTGTTCTCCTTTACCGGGGAACTGGGCTCCTTGTCCTTGGTAGATACTGGACCGCGCTTCGCCATGGTGGCTCCTCTGGTTGATCGAAGGCATAGAAACCCTCGTGTGTGATGAGCACAGTGAGCGATGCGACTAATGGATCACTAACGAACGACTGATGAACCTTCAGCTACCACCCATATCAAGCCGATGAGGCCACCAGATGCGCCACTGGAGCGAAGGTCCAGCCACTCACGTTCGTTGAGGGTCTTCTGGGCTTCGAGCTCTGCTGCGGTTAGCAGAACTTCAGACTCTGCCGGAGGGTACATGCCGGTTGCATCACAGATCCCCCGAATCCAGCCACTCAGTTGAGCTGTTACGGATGCTCGCCCTCGCCCTGCCTCAATTGAGGCGAGAACAGGGACAGCGATCATCATTGGGTTTCCATCGAATCGAGAGCTCGCTCGTCGCATGGATCGAAGAGCATCCCAATGGGCTTCATCGTCTTTTCCAAACGTCAGGTGAATCGCTGAGCGAATGGCGAGGCACTGGGCAACACTTCGATCATTGTCCCAGTCCTCAATCAACTCAATGGAGCGCTGACAAAGCAAGGCGCCGGACTCTGGTGACCCTTGGTAGGTCAACATGAGACCACGGCCTCGAATAGCTCTGCCTTCGAGGAAGACATCACCCACGTCAATGGCCGCTCGTTCCTGCTGATGAAAGCGCTCAATTGCTGTTGGGTAGTCTCCGCCAAACCATGCCGAGTAGGCGGCAATGTCCAAGGCGATGGCCCGGTGAAAGCCAGCGATAGAATTGGAGGAGAGGGCCGTCGTGATCTGCTCTTCGACGGCGGTGAGGTCATGGCGAGCGACCAGTCGAGCCGCGTGAAGAAGTTCGAGACCAGGCATTCCCATGGGGCCAAGCACGCCAATTGCTTCGGACAAGAGGGTGTCGACCTGTCGGAATTCACCACTGCTGAACGACATGAGACCCCCAGCGGCGAGGGTGATTCCCCGCCATAGGGGATCGACATCGGGATAGAGAGTGAGGGTTGTCCGCATGCGTTGATGGGCTTCGCGAAGACGACCGGCTTGGTACCAGTACGACCCGATATTGGTCACTAGCTCATGGTGTTTTGGCCCGTCGGTGGCGGTGGCCTCTAGGAAGTCCAGTGCTCGACCGATTTCCTCGTCCAGATCAGCAAGAGATGGCGGCATGGGGCCTGCGGAGGTGTTGTTGAATGCTGCCGCCCGAGCCCGACGAGCCTGGCGCGCGGTATCGCAGATCAGGTCGACATGGCGTTGTTGCCAAGACCGGGTTGTTTCGGTGTTGATAAGGGAGCGCCGGACATAGCTGCGAACAGATTCGAGCAAGCCGTAGACAACCCCAGTCTGACTTGCAGGTTCAACCGTTCTCACCGTTATCAGGTTCCGATCGCTGAGTTCACTCACTGCTCTGGCGACGGCCTCGCTCGGATTGTCGGAGAGGATCCTGGTTATCGCCTCGATCGGGACGGAGCTGGCAAAGACACTGAGAGCGACTAGGACAGTTCTGGAGACATCAGAAAGCGAACGGGTGCTGCGTTCAAGCACGACGTCCATCGAGCGTCGATGGGACTCAAGATCACGAGGCCCTTCGATGAGCAGGTCCTGCTTCAGGTCATGTAGCAACCTCTCCGGGCCCGTTGTTCGCAGCCGATAAGCACCCAGCTCGATAGCAAGAGGAAGGCCGTCGAGGAAGTGGCTGATGGCGGCGAAGGCCTCGGCGTTATTGCGGGTGACCTTGATCCCTGATCGCTCGGCCAATAGCTGACAAGCGGGTGCCGAAGCAATGGCGGCGAAGCTTGCATCGGCACTGGGTAGCGCGAGTGGTTGCAACGGCACTGACTGTTCGTTGGAAAGATTGAGCAGAACCTGGCTAGTGGTAAGAACCGAAACGTTCGGTGTTGCTCCGAGCATGATGGCGGCCTTGGATGCACCGGTGATGACTTGCTCACAATTATCCAGGATGACCAGGGTTTCTTGCAGGCCCAGGGTTGAGCACAGCGCGTCGATAGTAGTGAGATTTGGCTCACCGACGAGGCCGACCGAGTCGGCAATGGTTTGGGCAACGTGGTCGCCCTTGCTCACGGGTGTGAGATCGATGAAGTGGGTGAGCCGCCCGCCAGCGGTTCGTTGTACTTCGCGAGCAAGTCGAGATTTTCCGGAGCCCGCCGGACCGACAATCGTCACGATCGAGTGTGTTGCCAGGAGTTCAGCTACAAGGTTGAGGTCGTTACTACGTCCGATGAGTTCTGCTTCACCCGGTCTCGTTCCCGTCTCTCTCGTTGCTCTGGGATGGTCAACAATGCGCTCGCGGGCGGCGCCCAAGTCATCTTGGAGGATTGCTCGTTCCAACGATTGCAGACGCTCAGTCGGTTCTAATCCCAAGTCGTCGCGCAGGCGAGCCTGCAGCTGCCGATACACCTTGAGGGCATCGACCTGTCGGCCTTGTTGGAACAGAGCAAGCATGAGGAGGCTGGCGAACCGTTCCTCGTGCGGATCCCTTGTTGCTTCCTCAGTAAGGATCGGGATGACTACCTCTGATCTTGCATCGCGAATTGCTCCGATGGCGTGAAGGCTGATCGCCCGAAGTCGTCCTTCGTTCAGTTCCTGCACCGTAGGTGTTGCCCATGGCTCACTGTTGAACTCGGCGAAGGGGAGTGGGTCCCACCAAGTGTGCAGGGACTTGAGGGCATGATCGGTCGAGGACTTGTTGGCAGCGGTAATGAGGTGTTGCAGCTGGAAGAGGTCCAGCTGGTTGCGAGCAATGTCAAGGCAGTAGCCAGTGGCTGTGGTCTTGAGGTAAGAGTTCTTGGCTCGCGGTTGACGGTTGGGCTCCAGGAGCTTTCGGATCTGCGAGATGGTTACCTGGAGCGAGGTTTCTGCCGACGCCGGTGGGCCCTCTGGCCAGATCAGATCCAACAACCGACTGGCGGTGAGGGACGAACCGTGGCTTGAAGCCAAGATGGCAAGAACCAGCCGCATTCGTGGCGAAGTGACGGTCTGTGTGTTGCCGCTGTCGTCTTCCACCGCGATTGTTCCCAATACGCGGATAAGCATGCACGGATACTAACGAGAGTCTGGTCCTGGGTGTAGTTGGCGTGCGGGCCGCCCTACTGAGCCGCCCAACTGGGCTGCTCTGCCAGCTGCGCCGATAGGCTCTGCGGACCTGACATCAAGTCAGCCTTGCCCGGATAGCTCAGTCGGCAGAGCGTCTCACTCGTAATGAGAAGGTCCCGAGTTCAATTCTCGGTCCGGGCCCCAGAAAGCCTTTGCGCCTCGCAGCGAGGGAATCAGGCTCGGGATTTCTGCGGTGTCGCTGGCTACCTCGATTGATTGGTCTAGCTTGTTAGCGATGCTGATCGACAGGAAACTGATCCGCGCGGATATCGAGCACTCTGTTGTCCTCAAGCACTCAGGTGTAGTGCTGGCCTTGTCAGCGACTCTGATCGCTTCGCTGACGTTGTTCAAAGCTTCCATGTTTCAGCCTGCTGTGATGGTCGTTCTCGTTGGGCATGCGAACCTGCAAAGAATGATCGTCTACGCACTGTTGGTCGCTGCTCTGTTGTGTGCGGCGTCAATAGGGACGTTCTTGCTGGTGACCAAGACTCCAGAGATCCATTGGGAAGGGTTTAGCTCAACGAGGGCTGTTCGTCTTGGTTACCTCGGACGAGTGCTCGTTGTGGTCGGTTCGACGACTCTAATTCTTGCGTTGCCGTGGGCTCAACTAGTTCTGGCCCCGCGACCACACACCTCCCGACCACTAGCCATCGTCACTGTCGTGATTCTTGTTGGGGTCGTCATGCTTTCCTTCTCCGTTGAGAACAAGGTCGACCAGGCGGCGTTGGCCGGTATTGGCATAGTTGGTGTGCTTGTCTTACTAACGTCTCCGGTCCCCTTCCAATCTGTCATTTTGACACTGCAGCAGACTGATCGCATGACTGGTGAGGTTGCCGTGTACCAGGACTATGGATATCTAGTCGAAGAAGAAGGCGATTGGTGGACAATGCTGGGTCTAACGACGGGAATCATGTCGTCTGTAGAGAAAGGCAGTGTTCTTGAACGTCGAGACTGCGAAGCGACCCGTCTTTCGAAAACTGTCAGATCTTGGGCAGAAGAGGACCGTGATCTCTCTACATTGCCGCTCGAAGCTAGGCAAGATCTCTACAGCATCTCTCAGAATTGTTTCTTTAGTCTGACCAATAGCGAGATGTCTGAACTCTACGTTCACTTTGAGATGTACTGTAGTAGGTACTGCAATGAGAGCAACACGGGCAGATTCGACACCGGTGAGGACTAGACCGAAGTGTCGAGCGATTGTCTTTTGGGCATCGGACAGGAGCTGGTCAATCGGTTCGCTTGATGAAGGGCATGTTCGATGAACATCAATGTGGCGATGTTGTGCGATTTCGCTCAAGTCCGAACGGGGCTGCTCTTTGTCTCCTCGGGAGGCATCAGCCAGCTTCGTCGCACGACCTACCCAGCCCCGATTGGTGTCATGCTGGCGCTCGCAGTCGAGGTCTCCGAACATGAGGCGCAGGCGCCTTTTCAAGTTCGTGTCCGGGTTGAGGATGAGGACGGAGCCGTCATCACCGAGTTGGCTGGACAACTCCACGTTGGTCTCGGGGAAATGGACCCCGGTGAAACCCGGCAGATTCCGCTCGCTCTGGACCTGCGCGGTGTGCCGCTGCCGAAGCCTGGTCGCTACATGATCCGGACCACCATCCCCGGTCAGGATGTTGCCGAAGTCTGTCTCAGCTTTCGTGCCGCCCTGGTCGAAGCCCCGCATCAACCTCCGGGTCCGCAGGCCCCAGAGCCCTAACCACCAGCATGAGTCCCAGGTGCCCACTCTGGTGATCTTGCTGGACGTGCCGGTCAAGCGTGCTGATAGCGTGCCAACGTGGCAGATCGAGGGACGTTCGTTGAAGACACTGAACCGTTCATGGCTTCGTTGTTTTCCACGGCGATGCGTCTCACCAGCAATCGTGCCGATGCCGAAGACCTGGTACAGGAAACCTATCTCAAGGCATTCCGGAGTTATCACACCTACTCTGAAGGCACGAACCTTCGGGCCTGGCTGTTCCGGATTCTGACCAATACCCACATCAATCGCTATCGCTCGAAGCAGCGTCGCCCAGAAGAAACCGATCTGGATGATGTTGAAGAGTTCTATCTCTATCGTCGGCTTCGCGATCGGGCGGATCAGGGCCAGAGTGCCGAAGAAGAGCTCATGAAGATGTTCTCCGAAGGAGAGGTAATCTCGGCCGTCGAGTCCCTTCCGGAGAATTACCGAGTGGCTGTCTTGCTGGCTGACGTTGAAGGTTTTGCCTACAAGGAGATCGCCGAAATCTTGCAGATTCCAATCGGAACGGTCATGAGTCGTCTGCACCGGGGAAGAAAACGCTTGCAACAGGAGTTATACGAATTTGCGGTGTCAAGAGGATTAACCGCAGCTCACGACGACGAGTCCGACGTCAATCCTGCAGATGCCACCGACCTGACCGAAATAGCCCCATGACCGAAGCGACCACACCATCACCTGAAAGTGAACCCCTGACCTGTGTCGGTGTGGACTGCACCTCGGCCATTGAGCAGCTCTATGCCTACCTGGATGGTCACTGCCCTCAGGTAGATCGTGAAGTCATTGAAGAGCATTTGGATGAATGCTCACCCTGTCTCAGTGCCTTCGACTTTCATCAAGAGCTACAGGACCTGGTTCAGAGTCGCTGCAAAAGTGAGCTGCCTGAAGGCTTGAGAGACAAGGTCATGGGTGCGCTGAAGGATCTGGAGTTCCAGCACCCCCCTGACTAAGCGACGTTCGTCGCCCTAGGGGCTCCTCGCTTCCCGAGTTGCTCGCAAACGCTCACAACCTCGCTTCCCGAGTTGCTCGCAAACGCTCGCAACATCGCGATGCGGTCCGATAACGCTCTACACTCTGGAGATGTTCGCAGTGATTTGGCATTGGTGGATCGGTTTCTTCCTCTCCTTCGGCAGCGTTGGGC
This sequence comes from Actinomycetes bacterium, assembly GCA_024280015.1. Taxonomy (GTDB): domain Bacteria; phylum Actinomycetota; class Acidimicrobiia; order Acidimicrobiales; family SZUA-35; genus JAJRQY01. The sequence continues at coordinate 80,168 of JAJRQY010000157.1, read as the reverse complement.
TTATTCTCGCCCTCGTCGTTGGGTATTTACAGAAGGTCCAGAACCCGAAATACCCCAGAAAGCCGTAGTGACCTCATCGGTTGATTGGGACCTCGCTCGGCGCGTAGCGGCCAAGGTCGGAGGCAAAGACCCCTTCGCCGACAGCCACCTCGCCGAATCGTTAGAGCCAGACCTCCTGCCAATGACGGCACAAGCCGAAGAGCTTGTTGCCATCGAAACCGGTCTTCCATCGCTCTCCGGTGTGGCTAAGGCCAAGGTCACCGATCGCGCCGGCTGGGTCGACGCCAACCTGGCCAGCTTTGAGCGCCTTATGCGGCCGTTGTTGGGCAAGATCGAAGACGGGACCACTCAGGGGCCAACGAGCCGAATCGGCCGCATCGTTGACACTGTGACCGACCCCATCGCCCAAGCCGTCGGCCCTCGAGCTGCCGGTGTGCAGCTCGGGTCGCTCCTCGGCTGGATGTCCGGCCGAGTCATCGGCCAATACGACCTGCTCATTGCCGAGGACGACAATCCCCAAGATCAGGACTGGGTCTATTATGTCGGACCGAATGTGCTCGGTTTGGAAAAGAGCTATGGCTTCCCGCCCAAGGAGTTCCGGCTCTGGATTGCTCTGCACGAATGCACCCATCGGGCCCAGTTCACTGGTGTTCCCTGGCTCCGACCCCATTTCCTGTCCCTGGTGAACGAACTGCTGGACACCGTCGACACCGATGGCGAGCAGTTAGGTGAGACACTCAAACGACTGCTGGACAATAGGAAGTCTAGTAGTGGTGACGGCAGTGCTTCGGGAGGTGGTGGCTCGCTTCGAGACGGCGGCATCTCATCGCTTCTGGCCTCCCCAGAACAGAAAGCAACCCTGGACAAGATGACTGGGCTGATGAGCCTGCTCGAAGGTCACGGTGACATCACCATGGATCGCGCTGGTGCTGGCCTCATCCCCAGCCAACCCCGCTTTGCTCGAGTCATGAGCCAGCGCCGCAAGTCGGCCAAGGGATTAAACAAGGTCATCCAGCGCGTCCTTGGGTTCGAAGCCAAACTAGCCCAGTACGAAGAGGGTGAGAAGTTTGTGCACGCTCTCGAAGTCGCAGGCGGGCGAGAGCTGTTTGATCAGGTCTGGACTGGACCCGAGATGCTGCCAAGTATTGATGAGATTCGCTCACCCGATTTGTGGATCGCCCGCGCTGGTGCCAAACCCGTCGCTTCCGCTTTCTAAGAGGCCAACCGGTGTTGGACCTGCCTGAGCCCGCTCAAGTCTTGGGCCTTGAACTGCTCAACGATTGCCTGTTCCCGGAAGCGGGAGAATCAGTAGTCTGTGCGGTGTCTGGCGGTGCTGACTCACTCGCCCTGCTAATCCTTGCCCGATTGTCTGACCTCTCGGTGACTGCGGTGCATGTTGATCATGGCCTCCGGACAGGGTCAGCGGCCGAAAAAGACGTGGTTTATAGTGCTGCCACTCAACTTGGTGCTGGTTTCCGGGCTGAACGGGTCCAGCTGGAGGACGGTCCTGACCTGGAAGCTCGTGCCCGCAAGGCTCGCAAGATCGCCTGTGGTCAAGATGCCCTGACCGGCCACACCGCGGATGACCAGGCCGAGACCCTCCTGATCAATCTGCTGCGCGGAACCGGAGTGGCTGGGTTGGCGGCAATGGTGGCGGGGGGGATTCATCCCTTGCTGAGAATCCGAAGGACGGACACGGTTGAGCTTTGTCGACTCGCTGGCTTTGATCCAGTCCAAGACCCTTCCAACGATGACTCTCGGTTTGTCCGCAACCGCGTTCGCCACGAGCTGATACCGCTCATGAACAGCATTAGCCAGCGTGATGTGACGCCACTTTTGGCTAGGACGGCTGATCGCGCCCGTGGCCTGCACACGGCCATTGACGAACTAGCAGGAGATCTGGACCCGACGGATACTCGGCTTTTGCAGACAGTTCCCCACGCGGTAGCTGCCCAGTGCCTGCGCCGCTGGCTCCAAGACGATGAGGGACATCCCCCATCCTCAGCTGCACTCGATCGGGTCTTCCAGATTGTCCATCACCGAACAATCGCCTGCGAACTTAGTGGTGGACGACGAGTCGCTCGAAGCGATGGTTTTCTCCGACTCGAGTAGTCACGTGAGGGGTAGCAATTCTGCTTGTTGGTCGGCAAAAGTTTCTGGTCAGCCGAATCGGTCGCTATGGTCACCCTTTCAGACAGATCGGTGCTCAAAGCGAGCGAGATCGTTGATGGCGACAACGAATCTGCGGTCCGGGTTCGAGAAGGTGGATCATCCAGATGGCAAAAGGTAAGTGGGCTCAGGGGATCGAGCCGCGGCACTTTCAATGGGTCATCGGTGAGCAGCTGGCAATCTGCGAGCGCCCAGGTGGCTACGGAACCAACCATCGTCGTGTCCGCCGGCAAGAGGAAATCATCTGGATCCGAGAGAACGACTTCGCTTTTGTCGTGTCACTCATCCCTTCTGACCACAATCTTCATAGCTACGACGAGTTGGGGATGCCATGGAAGCATTGGCCGTTCTCGCCATCGCTTGATCCAGAAATCTCGCTGCTACAGATCTATCCCGAACTACGAACCCTGATGGACGCCGGCAAGAAAATAGTCATGCATGCGGACGAGGTCAGTGATCGCCTAGCTGGGTTCGTTGGTGGCTACCTTGCTTGGAGCAGCATGGTGAGTGAGCCCGACAAGGCCATCATCGTGATCGAACGCATACTTGGCCGTCAGATGGGTCCGGAGGGACGCTCCCTTGTCGCCCAGGCGGCAGCCATGGCTGGCCAGGTCTTCGAACCAGCGGTGCTCAGTGAAGTTCCAGCAGTTGAAGCTGACGAGGGCTGAGGTTCCCGCCATCGGTTGCCCAATCTCGCGAGGTGGGAGAAGGGCTACACCAGTACGCTCCACCCCATGAGCAACACCGAGGCCGCCGACTGGCACCCAGACCCGGCTGGAAGATTTGAATTCCGCTGGTGGGACGGAAGTAACTGGACCGAGTCGGTTTCGAGCGACGGTCAAGTCAAGCAAGATCCTCTTGACCCGCTTGGCCCGGCGACTATTTCGGCAGATTCAGCCGTACCCGTTGTGCCTGGCCCCACCGGCCAACCGCGTGCACCTGGGTCAGCGGACCAGACCGGCTATGTGCCCGTTGGCACTGCCGACCCGGGCAAGATCCAGGCCCAGATGGCCAAGGCCGCCGGTGCTCAGCAAGGGGCACCCGCAGCACCCGCTGGCCACGATCTGTTGAGTGAACAGATTCTGGTGGTCAACCAGAAAGCTAAGCTGATCGAGATCAACAATGAATACGCGGTCTACAACTCTGCCGGCCAGCAGATTGGCGGTATTCGCCAGGTCGGCCAGAGCAAGCTGAAGAAGTTCGTCCGTGTCGTCGCCGATGTCGACCAGTACTTGACTCACCAGCTGGAAATTGTTGACCTCAATGGGCGCCGCCTGTTGCACATCAAGCGACCGGCAAAGGTCTTCAAATCCAAGTTCGAAATCACGGGCCCTTCGGGTGGGGTCGTTGGACAGATCGTCCAGAAGAACATGATTGGCAAGATTCGCTTCGGCCTGGTAGTTAGCGGTCAGGAGATCGGATCGATCAATGCGGAGAACTGGCGGGCCTGGAACTTCTCCATCCGTGATGCCAACGAAAATGAGATCGCCAGGATCACCAAGACGTGGGAGGGTCTAGCCAAGACGATGTTCACATCGGCTGACAACTATGTCGTGCACATCCACGCCCCCTTGACGGAGCCGCTGCGCAGCATGGTTGTGGCTTCTGCCCTCAGTATCGACACTGCCCTAAAGCAAGACAAGCGAGGCTTCAACTAATGAGCATTCCATACCGCTTCGAACCCACCGCCTCGGCCGCCTCGCTGCGCGCCGAATTCGGTGAGATCGAGGACGGGACCGAGACCGGGACAAATGCCACCATTGCTGGTCGCCTCATGCTGCGACGCGTGCAAGGCAAGCTGGCATTCGGCACCCTGCAGGACTCCTCTGGGCGTATCCAACTTTTCGCTCCCAGCAAGGTCACGCCCAATTTCGAGGACTTCACTGGGCTCCGACTTGGTGACTGGATTGGGGTTAGCGGCGAGGTCATGAAGACCCGCAAGGGTGAGCTGTCAGTCAAGGTCCAGGAGTGGGTTGTGCTCGCTAAGGCCGAGCGGCAGTTCCCCGACAAGTTCCATGGCATCACCGACCAGGACATGCGATTTCGTCAACGCTATGTCGACTTGTGGGTCACGGAGAAGAGCCGTGACAACTTCGTCATGCGTTCCAAAATCATTTCGCTCACCCGGCGCTGGTTGGAAGATCAGAGTTTCATGGAGGTTGAGACTCCTATTCTTCATCCCATCCCAGGGGGTGCATTAGCGAAGCCATTCACGACCCATCACAATGCGCTGGATGCCGAACTGTTCTTGCGTATTGCTCCCGAGCTGTATCTGAAGCGACTAACCGCCGGTGGTTTTGAACGAGTATTCGAGATTGGCCGCGTCTTCCGGAATGAGGGGATGAGCACCCGCCACAATCCCGAATTCACCATGTTGGAGCTGTACCAGGCGTACGCCGATTATGGCGACATCATGGAACTGGTCGAGAACTTGGTGGAATATCTCTGCTTGGAGATCCACGGCACTACGGTCCTGACCTACGGCGAGCGAGAGCTTGACTTCAGCGCACCATGGCGCCGGGCCTCAATGGTCGAACTCATTAAGGAAGTCACCGGTGAATCGGTGAGCCTCGACATGGACATGGATGAGCTTCGTTCGCTTGCCTCTGGCTTTGCTGTTGAGCTTCGCGAGTCCTACGGAACGGGCAAGATCATCCTGGAGATCTACGAGAAGATGGTCGAAGGCGAGATGTGGGACCCCATTTTTGTCACCGACTATCCCAAAGAGGTATCCCCCCTATCTCGGGACCACCGAAGTCTTGATGGCTACACCGAGCGGTTCGAGGGAATCGTCGCTGGGCGCGAGTTGTGCAATGCCTTCTCGGAGCTGATTGATCCTGCCGAGCAACGACGACGCTTCGAGGATCAAGCCAAGCTCAAAGCCGAAGGCGACGACGAGGCCATGGTTGTTGATGAGGACTATCTACGGGCCATGGAGTACGGGCTGCCCCCAACTGGTGGGCTTGGCATTGGTATGGACCGTCTGGTGATGCTGTTAGCCGATGCTCACACCATTCGCGACGTTGTCCTATTCCCGACTCTACGACCAGAGCAATTTGATCCAGCCTCAGAATCTCAGGCTGCGGACGAAGACAAGGTTGCCGAGGCCTAGCCCGACTCTTCAATCGTGATCCCAGGGAGAGTGGAAACTGGGGATGTATCGGCTCGTTGTCGGTCAAGAGTGAAGTATCCGGCGATGACCAGTACGAGCACACCAACCCCCATCAAGGCCAGGGTTTTTCGTGAGGGTCCATTCGCGGGAACGGGTTTCGCTGCTGAGGGCACGAATACTGGAGTTGAGCGAGGTGGGGTTTGACGAGTGTTCATCACAACGCGCTTTCTCGGAGGAGAGAGACTGACCGGGTGATGTTACTCGCGGGCTGTAGTCGCTGCGTGCTTTCTGATTCACCGGTGGTGGCCGAGGCGACGAGAACAAGGCGGTCCTGCTCGGTTTGCCGGGCGAGGTCCAGCAGATGATCAGCCATTGTCTGACGCCCACTCAGCTGGAGAAAGGCGATGAGTCGAGGGAACTCGCTGGCCAGGATGACCTGGAGCTGCTCGCTTGGGTGGTCAAGCACCTTTGATAGCCGTGCGATGGAGGCACTGAAGTCTTCCTCATCATCGATGGCGGCATAGCCAACACAGTGAGGGAGTTGGGAGAGGCGAACCAGCCCGCGGTCTCCGGAATCGAGAACCGTCAGAGAGAGTCGAGCAGTGGACCGTCGGTAGGCAAGTTCAAGACCAATTCCGGCGAGAAGCTCCTTGGACCGGATCTGGCTATCGCTGGTGTAGAGCTGGACGCCGCCAAAGTGACCCGGCTTGCCTGTTTTGGCCTTCCTCGTGGTGGTTGAGGAACTAGCCAGGGCCAGAATTTCATCGGCAGAAGTATCGACGGATTCCTTGGAAGGGTCAGACACAGCCGTGGATGCTTCGGCTCTCTTGGAGCCAACCCGGGTGTAGATCGTGGTCGGTGCCAAGGCTAGGTCCGCTAAGCCGTGCGGAACAAGATCAGTCGCCACAACCTCGCCAGCACCAGTCTTGACGGTGGCAAAGCCTGCATTGTCCACAATGACGGTGTGTAGGCACTCGGGTGGAATCTCCGTCTGATCTTGCGCCAGGTAGAGGGTTCGTCCGGAGTCGGGTCCGTTGGCGAAAGACTTTGCCGAGGTTGGTGACTGGATTCTCAGGGTTTTTCCGGAGACTGATTCGGTGGCGTGACTCAGGTAGCGAGCGACTGCAGCAATGGCCTCGGGTGGGCCAACCAATCCCAGCGGACCGGCTTCGACATCAAGCAGGTAGGGCACCGCACTCAAGCTGGAATACTCCTGGACGAGGGCTTGGTAGTCCCAGCCGGCCTTTGGGCGGTCAGAAACGGGTGGTTGCCAAGAAACATCGCCGAAGCCGATGGCGATATGGATACGGCCCGTCCGCTCAGAACGAGCATCAGTAGAACCGATCTCCTCGGTGCCGGTCACGACATTTGTTGGCGAGAAGTGAGCGGCTCGGCATTGTCGTGACATGCGATTTCGAGATTCCGTAAGTTCCTTTGCCAGTTGATTATTGGCACGCTCAAGGGCCCGCGTATGAGCGAGCTGTTCGGCTTCGTCTTGCTTGCGGCGTCTCTGCCAGGAGTAGGCGGCTAGCGCAACGCCGATGAGGGCGAGAAGAAGCCAGGGTTTCGCCACCAGAATGAAGAGCAGCACTCCAAGCAAGATCAGCCCAAGCCAGAGCCAGATAAACGGAACGGTCGATCCGAATTCAGGGTCGGTGACCCGAGGGATGGTGATCTTTGGCTGGGGTTGACGTGTGAGGGCGACAAAGTCGTCTGGCTTGCCGACAACGAAGTGATCCGCTCCGGCCTGAATGACCTGTCCGTGGGCGACGTTCTGTGGACTGACTGTTGGTCGTCCATCGATCTTGATCTCGATGCCGCGTGGGGACAGGACGATTTCATCCGCCCCAAGGACATCAATCTCAAAGCTCACGACACTCGGCTGGCCTGCTTGTAGGCCACCGGCTCCGCCGACAGTAGGCCCAAACTCATAGCGGCCAATACTGAGATGCATTGTCTGGCCAGCGCTTAGGCCGGCCTCATGGCGCAGCTCGACCACCGGGTCACCCGGACTCTCCTCTGGACGATCATCCACTAGGCGGTCATCATCAATTCGACCGGCATCGCTCTTGGTCTCCACCCGTTACACCTGCTCCACGTCTACCTGTGCTCCGCATCAGGATGCACCTCATCGCATTACTTCCCCGATGCCTGGGCTTGATCAGATTGCTAACCAAGCCCAACTACCACGGAACGTGCAGAATACCCACAGAGAGCGGTTGGGGGCCAGGCCTGAGAGTGCAAAAGGTGAGATCACCTATCAAGTTGGGCCGCTCATAGGCCGAAAGGCTGTCCCGCCATTGTGACGGAACTCCTCCAGCGGGAGATCAGTCCAGCAGTCCGGAAATGATGAATTCAACTCGACGGTTGGACTGTGCCCCGGCCTCAGAAGAATCGTCGGCGGCTGGCTGGGTTTCGCCCAGACTTATGCTTTCGAACTGGTGTTCAGCCACTCCGTTTGCTACCCAGTAACTGATGACCGCCGCAGCCCTTTTCTCGGACAGTCGTTGGTTGAAATCAGAGCTGCCGTCACTATCGGTATGGCCGACCACGGTGATCACGACGCTGGGGGTCTGGTACATGAGCGCAATACCAAGATCGAGCAGGGGGAAGAACTGGGGGTTGATGGATGCTGACCCGTACTCGAACAAGATGACATCCTCAACGACCAGGGGGGCTGAGAGCGAGAGCTCGACGGTCGGATCGATCACGTATTCGACGACGACTCGATCAGCCCCAAGGACCGCGGCCGCCTTAGCTTGAATGGCGTCGGCAATTTCTTGGCTCGGAACCGCGCCACGCAGATAGACAATTCCACCAGACATGACCGCGCGACGAGTTGGGTCCGTATCGGTGTTGCTGGCGTCGGTTGTTTCGGTGGCCTGCTCGGAGGACTCAGCGGTTGTGCCCCCTGAGTCAAGGGTCGAAGTGGTCGTGTTGTTCGTTGCCGGGGCGGCTTCGGTTTCAGGATCTGGAGCGGACTTGACGGGATTGGCTTGGGCTGGTGCTGCTGGGGTCGCAATCTCGTTGGCGTTAGATCCGTTGTCAGATCCCCTGATCCCGACAAAGCCAGCACCGGCAAGGGCGAGGGCAGCGATACCGACCGCGGCGGCCGCTCTCTTTGTTGGCTTGGGTGATGAGTCAGTTTGGGTGGCGGGCACAAAGGCCGGGACTGACTGGCTTGACCATTGGGGAGAACTCATGAATCACTCTTTCGCGCTGCGTAGACGGGATGGGCGACATCGATCGAGGCAGAAAAACCCACGCAAAGTGCACAATAGTCACAGACAGTGGGCGTTGCCCAGGTGGATTCTGCCCGAAAGGTGAGATCACCCAGCAAGTGTGGAGGTCACTTAGCCGATAGCGAAGAGCGTGCGAGTAGTCCTCGCATCGGGCCAAGACCGTGCTGTTGGATGGCGCGAGTAGTCGCTCGCCAGCTGCCGGATCTCAGGTTGTTGCTTGAGTGGCGGCCACGCTGGCCAACAGATGATCGACCGCACCGGCGAGGGCGGTAGCGACCTCGTTGGTGCTCACCTCGGCCAGAATTGCCTTGGCTTGTTCTCCAAAATCGCGAGCAACGGCCATGGAGGATTCAACGCCGGGGCCACGTCGAACAATATCAATGGCCGCGTGGCGGTCTTCGAGAGCAAGACCGTCCGTGAGGAGCTCACGCAGCAACTTGCCTTCTGGCCAAGCGAGGGTGTGGATTACTGGGAGGCTGTACACGCCTTCCAGCATGTCATTGCCAGCTGGCTTACCCAGTTGCTCGTCGGTGGCGATTACGTCGAGGATGTCATCAATGACCTGGAAGGCCATCCCATACAAACGGCCGAACTCGGTGAGCTTGTCAATGGCGTCGCGTTCCTGGCCGGACACGATTCCCCCGATTCGACAAGCGGCGGCATACAGGGATGCGGTCTTGCCGGAGATTGAAGGGAAGTACTGTTCTTCGGTCCGGTCAACGTTGTACATGGTTTGCAGCTCGCCAACCTGCCCCTGGCAAAGTTCCGCGATGGTTGCCGCCAAAAGCCCAGCGACCTCCACGCCCAAACCGGCAGCAATCTCCGAAGCCTTCGCCAGCAGATAATCACCAGACAAGATGGCTCGCAGGTTTCCCCAGCGTGCGTTGACACTGATTACCTGACGACGCATCTCCGCTTCGTCCATGACGTCGTCGTGGTAGAGCGAGCCGATATGGACCAGTTCAACCGAAACACCGCCAAGAACCGCGTCATTGTTGACTGGTTCACCATCGGGAAGCGTGCACCCTGCACAGGCAACGGCGAAGAGGGGTCGCAGCCGCTTTCCGCCCGCCTTGATCAGGTGGGAGGAGATCTCGGTCAGATAGTCGTCCTCGGCGATATGGACGACGTCAAGCAGGGTCGACTCGACCCGTTCCTTGTCTGAAACTGCGTTGGGCAGAAGAGTTAGTGGGTTTGTTGCCACCCTGACAGACTACGGGTGGCGGGCCCCAGAGGCTCAATTCAAGCAAATGGAATTGCCGGACTCCTCACGTCCTTGACCGTGCCGCCGACTTTGAGAGGGCGACAGCTGTACAATTAGTTCCACTTTTCATGGGTAGTCCACCAAACGGTCCCACCCAACCGTCTCCAGGAGAGGCAAAGAATGTTTGAACGCTTTACCGATCGAGCTCGACGTGTTGTTGTTCTCGCTCAAGAGGAAGCCCGGCTCCTCAACCACAACTACATCGGAACCGAGCACATCCTGCTCGGCCTCATCCACGAAGGCGAGGGAGTTGCAGCCAAGGCGCTGGAGTCTCTCTCCATCTCGCTGGAAGCGGTTCGAAGCCAGGTTGAAGACATTATTGGCCAGGGTGGCTCGTCCCCCAGCGGCCACATCCCATTCACCCCTCGGGCGAAGAAGGTATTGGAACTATCCCTTCGCGAGGCTTTGCAGCTCGGTCACAACTACATCGGGACCGAGCACATCCTGCTCGGCCTCATCCGCGAAGGCGAAGGCGTTGCCGCCCAAGTGCTGGTCAAGCTTGGTGCTGACCTCAGTCGTGTTCGCCAGCAGGTCATCCAGCTTCTCAGTGGCTACTCCGGCCCAGCCGGACAACAAGGAGCGCCTGGCGGTGGTGAACCAGGAAAGGCTGGCGCCACCAGTGGAGGGGGCGGGGGCGATAGCGCGTCTGGTTCCCTCATCCTGGACCAATTCGGCACCAACATGACCCAAGCCGCCCGCGACAAAAAGTTGGATCCTGTCATTGGTCGCGAGCGTGAAGCCGAGCGTCTCATGCAGGTTCTGAGTCGCCGGACCAAGAACAATCCGGTTCTTATCGGCGAGCCCGGGGTTGGCAAGACCGCCATTGTCGAGGGCCTGGCCCAGATGATTGCCGATGATGACGTTCCCGAGACTCTCACGGGCAAGCAGCTCTACACCCTTGACCTTGGCTCACTGGTTGCCGGTAGCCGCTATCGCGGTGACTTCGAAGAGCGTCTGAAGAAGATCCTCAAGGAGATCAAGACCAGGGGCGACATTGTCTTGTTCATTGATGAGATCCACACCCTTGTTGGTGCCGGTGCTGCCGAAGGCGCCATTGATGCCGCCAGCATTCTCAAGCCAATGCTGGCTCGTGGCGAGCTCCAGACCATTGGTGCCACCACGCTGGATGAGTATCGCAAGCACCTGGAGAAGGATGCCGCTCTCGAGCGTCGCTTCCAGCCAATCAAGGTGGAAGAACCAACGGTTGAGCACACGATCGAGATTCTCAAGGGGCTGCGCGATCGCTATGAGAGTCACCACCGGGTGACCATCACCGATCAAGCCCTGGTCGCCGCAGCCAATCTGGCCGATCGCTACATCGCCGATCGTCACCTTCCCGACAAGGCCATCGACCTGATTGATGAAGCTGGTTCTCGTCTCCGCATCAAGCGGATGAAGACACCGCCAGCATTCAAAGAAATCGAGAACGAGCTAGCCGAAGTTGTTCGTCAGAAGAAGGAAGCTGTCGAGAATCAGAACTTTGAAGACGCTGGTCGCCTGCGTGACTCCGAGAAGGAGCTTTTGGCCAAGAAAGACGAGATGGAAACTGAGATCAAGGCTTCTGGCGTTGATCTGTTCGACGAGGTTGACGAAGAGTCCATCGCCGAAGTGCTCTCCATCTGGACCGGTATCCCGGTCTACAAGCTGACCGAAGAAGAGACCGAGAAGCTTCTTCGCATGGAAGACGAGCTGCACAAGCGGGTCATCGGCCAACAAGATGCCATCGCTGCGGTTTCTCGTTCCATTCGTCGTACCCGAGCGGGCCTCAAAGACCCGAAGCGTCCTTCCGGCTCGTTCATCTTCCTCGGCCCAACCGGTGTCGGCAAGACCGAACTGGCGAAAACCTTGTCCGAATTCCTGTTCGGTGAAGACAAGGCTCTGATCACCCTCGACATGTCTGAGTACATGGAGAAGCACACGGTCAGTCGCCTCGTTGGTTCGCCTCCCGGCTATGTCGGTTACGAAGAGGGCGGCCAACTTACCGAAGCTGTTCGCCGCAAGCCGTTCTCCGTCGTGCTCTTTGATGAGATCGAAAAGGCTCACCCCGACGTTTTCAACACCCTGCTCCAGATTTTGGAAGAGGGTCGTCTTACCGACAGCCAAGGCCGCTCGGTTGACTTCCGCAACACGGTGCTCATCATGACCTCCAACCTTGGAACCCAGGACTTGCGCAAAGCAACCCTTGGTTTCTCCAAGAACGACGAGGCCGTGACCTATGAACGGATGAAGGAAAAGGTCGACGATGCCCTCAAGGTGCATTTCCGTCCCGAGTTCTTGAACCGTATTGATGAGACAATCGTCTTCCACGAGCTGTCCATCTCCGAGGTCACCGAGATTGTTGATCTCCTGATTGCTCGCACTGTTGAGCAGCTGGAAGACCAGGGCATTGGTATGGAATTGACCGATGAAGCCAAGAGCTTCTTGGCTGATTCTGGCTATGACCCAACCATGGGTGCTCGTCCGCTGCGTCGTGCTATCCAGCGTCTGATCGAAGATGTCCTGTCCGAGAAGCTTCTCTACAAGGAGTTCCGTGCCGGACAGATCATCGTGGTCGATGTTGCCGACAATGAGGAAGGTGATCGTGAATTGACCTTCACCGCTCACGAGGGCTTCCAGCCTCCATCAACCCCCGAGTTGGCCGAAGCGGGCGACTCGGAGTAGAGGCTTGGAGGGCATTCGGTTCCAAAGCTCAATTGGTTCTGCCGGGGGTTGAGGTTGCAGGCCCTGTAACCTCGGCGAGTGCCTCGGCGAGATTTTCCAAAGAACACGACCATGGCCTTGCGCCTGGTCGTGTTCTCCATTTTGGCTCTCCTGCTGTCCGGTTGTCGGGCCAGCACCGCGGTTGACGTTGTCGTCAACGAGGATGGCTCGGGCCTTGTTGTGGTTGAGGTGGAGCTTGACCCCCAAGCAGCTGCCGGACTACTGGATCTGGAAGGTGAGATTGGGCTCTGGCTTACCGATGTGAATGAAGCCGGATGGAAGACGGTTCCACCAACTATCGGTGATGATGGCTTCACCCGGGTTGGGGCATCCAAGGAATTCGGGACTCCGGAACAATTCTCCGAAATCATGAATGAGTTGAGCGGTGATGCGCAACTCTTCTCCAATTTCCGGCTGATCAGGAAGAAAGAGTTCGCCCGCGTTCGCTATGAGGTCCGAGGAACCCTTCATCCGTCCGGGATCGAAGCCTTTGGTGATGGTGACCTTGCGAGCGCGCTTGAACGTTCGCTGGAGTCCCTGGTCGCTGAGTATGGCGGTAGCCCAACCGATTTCGAAGTCGAGCTTCGGGTTCACCTTCCCGGCCATATCGATGAGACCGTCGACCCGACCGGGGTGGTCTACCTCAAGGGGGATGGTCCCGCTCGGGTTTGGCAGACTGATTTGTCCAAGGCGGCGGACGAGATGGTGGTTGTTGGGTCGACCACGACGGGGGTAGCGGCGCTGGCATGGCGCGGGATAGCCGTGGTAGCGGCGGTACTGGCCCTCCTGGTGGCCCTTGGCCACCTCTTGCGGGTGTTGCGCCCATCCGGGCGGCGAGCACGCTCCAACGCCTCGGCGAAGCGCCCATCGGCTCGTGGTCCGATCAATCCCGAAGACCCGAAGTCCGAAGATGAAGATGGCGACGGTGATGAGGGCGAGGCGGGGACAGTCAAGGAGGAGGGGCCAAGGGTTGTCGCTCTGGATGCCATGGGAGTGCTGTACCGGGAACCATCTGACATTGCCGAAATCCTGATTCCCTTTGCTCGAGAGATGGGCTCGACCGTGAGCGATGAGGCCATTTCGGCCAAGGCGAGGGCCATGAGTCTTGGCCGCCTTGCCCCGGTCGATCTCTGGAAGACGCTTGGGATCGAGGGCGATCCCAATGAGCTTGATGACCTGTACCTAGCCCGACATCACCTGAACCCTGGAGTTGTTAATTTTTTACGAGATCTCCGCGACCAGGGGGTACGGGTCGCATGTGTGACCAACGATTCGTCGATCTGGGCCAACAAGCTGTCAACCAAGCACAGCCTGGAGGGCCTGATTGATCCCTGGGTTGTCAGCGGAGCCGTTGGTGTTCGCAAGCCGGATGCACCGATTTATGAAGTGCTGCGGCGAGTGACGGGCGAACCAGCATCACTGATCCTGGTCATTGATGATGAGCTGGCCAATCTTGATGCCGCTCGTGATCTTGGCTTCCGTACCGCTTGGTATGCCCCGGCAGGGGAAGAAGCAGGTGCTCGAGGCCATGCGATCCTGCGTAGCTTCTCGCTAGATAACAACGAACCTGAGCCCGCTTCTTAGCCCAACCGGGGTGACACGTACTCGAAGGGTGGTGTCAGCCAAACAACTACTGCGGCGGCAATGGCTACAGGGCTGCGAGGGCGGCATCGTAGTTTGGCTCGTCACCGATTTCTCCGACAAGTTCGGTGTAGACAACCTCGCCCTTTTCGTCGAGGACAACAACGGCGCGACCACACAGGCTGGCCAGTGGGCCATCAATGATGCCAATGCCGTAGTCGGAGAGGAATTCGCTGTTCTTGAAAGTGGATGCAGTGATGACGTTCTCGATGCCTTCGGAGCCGCAGAAGCGCTTGAAAGCGAAAGGAAGGTCGGCGGAAACACAGACCACCGAGGTGTTGTCCAGTGCTGCGGCTTTTTCGTTGAACGAGCGAACGCTGCTGGCGCATGTTGGGGTGTCGACGCTAGGGAAGATGTTGAGCACGACCCGTTGTCCGGCAAGGTCGGCCTTGGTGATGGGGGAGAGGTCTTCCTTGGTGAGGGAGAAATCTGGGGCAGGTGTGCCAACTGCTGGCAAGTCGCCGCCAGTATTTACGGGGTTGCCATGAAGGGTGATCTCAGCCATTGGAACGGTCCTTTAAGAGAGAAGGGATCAGGGTCCGACAGTCTGCCGCCAATTCATCGCTGCCAGACACCGGGTTGATCGGGACTGCTGACGGCCAGTGTCATACCCCCTGACTAGGTTTCTCCGATGGCCAAGAAAACAACAGCATTTCGTTGCAAGGACTGTGGTGCTCCCAGTGTGAAGTGGACAGGGAACTGCGGGCGCTGTGGGGTTTGGGGGACGGTTGAAGAGGTGGGATCGGTTGTTTCTGCCGCCAAAGCAACCGATCTGGTCTCGCTCGGTTCTTTCGACGGGACCCAGGCGGTACCCGTACCAACCGGCATCGGTGAGTGTGACCGGGTTCTTGGTGGTGGATTGGTGCCTGGTTCGGTCACATTGCTGAGCGGCGAACCCGGTATCGGTAAGTCAACCCTGAGCTTGCAAATTGCCTTGTCAGTCGCTTCAACCGGGGCGTCGGTTGTGGTGGTAACCGGCGAGGAAGCCCCCGGTCAGGTTGCTGCTCGTGCCAGTCGTTTGGGGGAGATCCCGCCATCGCTTAGCGTCATCGACGACACCTCGGTTGATGTCATTGAAGCCACGCTGCGATTGACCCGCCCCCAGCTTGCGGTTATTGACTCAATCCAGACTCTCGTTGTTCCTGAAGTCGACGGAACCCCGGGGTCCGTTGTCCAGGTTCGTGCGGCCGCTCACCGCTTGACCGAACTAGCCAAATCGACAGATATCTCGGTCATCTTGATTGGCCATGTCACCAAGGACGGCACCCTGGCCGGGCCTCGGCTGTTGGAACATGTTGTTGACACCGTTGTCTCCTTCAGCGGCGATCGTCACCACGATTTACGGTTCTTGCGCACATCAAAGCATCGGTTCGGACCAACCAATGACGTTGGCCTGTTTGAGATGACGGGAGCTGGATTAAGTGGCGTCGAAGACCCAAGCGCACGGTTCTTAGCCGACCGCTGCGTTGGGGCGCCCGGATCAATTGTGGTTCCTGCGCTGGATGAGCGGCGGCCAGTACTGGCCGAGATTCAAGCCTTGACTTCTCCCAATGGAGACCGCCCTCCCCAACTGACTAGCCAGGGCGTCGGTTCTGGCCGACTGAAACTGGTGGCTGCAGTCTTGGAGCAGAGGGCCGGGGTCAAACTGTGGGGCAACGACATCTTCGCTTCGGCCGCAGGCGGTGCCGAGGTGAAGGACCCCGGGGCCGACCTTGGCTTGGCTCTAGCCATCCGATCAGCAGTGACTGGCCGGCCCTATCCGCCCGATGTGGTGGCATGCGGTGAGATTGGCTTGGCTGGAGAAATTCGCTCAGTCGCGCAGCTGGATCGCCGCCTGCAAGAAGCCCACCGGCTTGGGTTTCGGCGAGCGATTGTGCCGGCCTCCGCCCCCGACGGGCCTACTGGACTCAAGCTCATCCGAGTATCAACCCTGGCCGAGGCCGTCAGTGCGGTCGAACCAGTTTCTGTCTAACAACCCGTCTAGCAAACCCGTGAAACCCCCGATGAGGGCCGAGGGTTTGCCTGATCTGCACTAAGGTGACGCCATGGGAACCCGCTCCGACAGATCAATGCTCCGCGCGTTGGCTGAAGTCGCGCCCGGATCCCCGCTCCGCGACGGAATTGACCGCGTCCTGCAATCTGGACGCGGCGGGCTGATCATTGTTGGCGATGGCCCAGATGTTCTGAACATTTGTTCTGGAGGCTTTCTCCTTGATGCTGCCTATACGCCACAGCGTCTCTCTGAACTAGCAAAAATGGATGGCGCCATCATTCTGGCCGAAGACGCCAGCCGGATCGCACGGGCCAACGTGCACCTAGTGCCAAACCCAAACGTGCCAACATCAGAAACCGGAACCCGGCACCGCACGGCCGAACGAGTGGCTCGCTCCCTCAACGTTCCCGTCATCGCCGTCTCTGAGTCGCGCAAAGAGATCCAGGTCTACACCGGCGACTCTCGCCACTCAATCGAATCTGTCAGTCGGCTTCTCGAACGCTCAAATCAGGCCTTACAGACTCTGGAGCGCTATCGAATTCGCTTGGACAGTGTTACCAAGGAACTCTCTACTCTTGAGCTGGAAGATCTGGTTTCGCTTCATCACGTGATCGAGGTCTTGCAGCGGTCCGAAATGGTGGTTCGCATTGCCACCGAGATCGAACACAATCTGGTTGGCTTGGGCACCGATGGAAGACTTGTTCGCCTCCAGTTGGACGAACTGATGGCCGGGGTCGCCGATGACCGAGCCTTGCTTATCCGCGACTACTACCACGCCGACACCACCTTCCAGATCGAGGAAGCGATGTCGGGTCTAGCGAGTCTGGATGACGAGGCCCTGTTCGACACCACAATCCTGGCTAAGACAGTCCGCCTGCCCGCCACCGAGGACGGCTCACACTTGTCGTCACGGGGCTACCGGCTATTGACCCACCTCCCGCGCGTGAGTGAGTCAGCGGTCAACAATGTTGTTGACCATTTCGGCAACCTCAATGCTGTGGTTTCGGCCTCAACCAGTGACCTCACTGAGGTCGAGGGCATTGGGGTCCGCAAGGCAAAGAATATTCAGGATTGCATCCGTCGTCTGATTGAGGACTAGGGCTCTTCTAGCGCGACCGCAGCTCGAGCTGTGGTCGATTCAGGATGTGGTAGCGGCGGTCGCGCTGGTCAATCCAACCAAGCCGGACGAAACTCGCAATTGCCTTGTTCACGCGTTCTCGGCTGGCTCCAACCATGCCAGCAAGCTCTTCTTGGGTCACTGGCAGGGAGAAGTCGTCGGCATCACCGGCGATTTCCAGCAGGCGTTTCGCCGTTCGTCCGGTGACGTCGAGGAAAACCGAGTCGGCGAGCACCCCGTCCATGGTGCGGAGGCGGCTAGCCAGGAGTTCAACCACCCTCCAAAGCTGGGACGGATCACCGGAGTAGATGGCCTTGAGTGGTTCATAGGGGATGACCAGAACCTCTGAAGGCTCAAGTGCTCGTCCGTCGGTGGAGCGGTTTTGGCCATCAAAAAGCGGCATCTCCCCAAACAGGTCACCGTCTTCCATCAGGGCGACAACGGACTCGCGCCCATCGATCGAACGGTTGACCATGGCGATTCGGCCACTGATGGTGACAAAGAGGTCGGCGGGAGCGTCGTTCTCGGCGAAAAGCATATCGCCGCGCTTGAGAGTGCGAACCTCAGCAGATTCGGCGAGAGCTTCGACCGTGTTGTCGTCGAAGTCCGCAAACAGATCAATTTCACGTAGGAGTTCTGTCGAGACCATCCGGTCACCGTAGCCCGTGGAGGGTGTCCGATGTCGCGTCGTTGGCCAGCGCCACGATTGAGCCAGTCAACCGAGAAGATGATCGCGATAGCGTCGACTGCTATGGAGGTATGGGCAATTGTTGTAGCCGCCGGTAGCGGTACTCGCTTTGGGCGTCTCAAGCAGCTGGATCCGCTGGGGCCAAAACGTGTCCTGGACTGGTCAGTTGACGCCATGCCGAGCCCTCAGCGAACCATTGTTGTTGTCCCCGTCAATCAGATCGAGACAATCAACCTGCCTGACCAGACGGTGGTCGCCGGAGGAGCAACCCGATCGGCCTCGGTTCGCGCCGGTCTTGCCGCGCTCCCTTCTTCGGCCAGCCATGTATTGATTCACGACGGGGCCCGCCCACTCGTGTCGCCCGCAGTTATTGCCCGGGTGGTCCAAGCAATGAAGACCGCCGATGGTGTCATTCCGGTCATTCCCGTTACCGACACCCTTCGTCGTCACGATGGAAGTCCGGTGGACCGGGGTGAGCTGGTCGCAGTACAGACCCCCCAGGGGTTCTCCGTTTCGATCTTGCAGACCGCCCATGCCAGCGGCAATGACGCCACCGATGATGCCGGGCTTGTTACCGCAGCTGGCGGTGTTGTTGTTCACGTCGAGGGTGACCCAACCAATATCAAGGTCACGGTCCCATCAGATCTCTTGGTGGCTGAGGCTCTTCTCCGTGAGCGAGACTGATGTGACCAGTAGAAACGTGGACATAGTGGGACGAGAACAGATCCGATGAGCGACAACAATGGCGAAGCCACGCCAGCACCAGTCGAAGCCACGCCAGCACCAGTCGAAGCCACGCCAGCACCAGTCGGTGGGCCAAACTCGGGCACCATTCGGGTGGGCCAAGGGTTCGATGTTCACCCCTTCTCCGAGGATCCGGACCGCATCTTCGTTCTTGGCGGCGTGAGCTTTCCTCAAGCACAAGGCTTGGTTGGCCACAGCGATGCTGATGTTGCCGCCCATGCTTGTGTTGACGCCATCTTGGGGGCAACAGGCCTTGGTGACATTGGCCAACTCTTCCCCGATACTGATCCCGACCTTGAAGGGGCAGACAGTCTTGCCCTTTTGGCCCGTGCCTCTGATCTTCTTGCTGACGCGGGGTGGTCCGTAAGCAATATCGATTGCACAGTGATCCTTGATTCGCCAAAACTGGCGCCTCATCGGATACAGATGCAGGACAATCTTTCTGAAGCAGTAGGAGCTCCCGTGAGTATTAAGGGAAAACGTACCGAAGGTGTCGCCGGCTTGGCTGGCGGCGTCCAGTGTCATGCCGTGGCCTTGGTGGTCGCACGATGAGCCGCTCGGGCCAGCCTGGCGGCGGGGGCCGAGGTAGCGGTGGAGGCGGCAGAAGCGCTGGTGGAGGCGGACGAGGTCGTGGCAGCCAAGGTGGCAGCGGCCGGGGCGGCAGTAGCAGCCGCGGCAGTGGGGGCGGTCGAGGTAGCGAGGGTCGGTCTGGCTCCGGCTCTGGTCGCACAAGCGGACGCGGGAGCGGTGCGGGGTCGGGAAAGAAGGGCGGTTCTCCTGGATCCAAAGGCGGCTCCAGCCGACGAGATGATGGTGGCGGAGGTTTCCAGCGGTCCAGCGGGTCCAGTGGGCCTGGTGGCGGAGCCCGAGGCGCAAAGAGTGGCGGTCCTCGGCGCGGTGCGGGTGGCAGCGAGCGCCGCCCGACGAAGAAGAAGGGACTTGGGGGAGATCAGATCGAAGGTCGCCAGGCTGTTCGTGAGCTCTTGCTTGCCGGAAATCGCCGGATCCATGAGATCCTGATGATTGATGACATGGACTCTGCCGATGTGCTTGATGACATCAGGGAGCTGGCCTTTGAAATGAAGGTGCCGTTCCGGCCAATCAACCGGAAACGGATGAGTCAGGAAGCGTTAACCGATTCACATCAGGGAGTGATTGCTCGGGCCCAGCCGGTCCCGGAGAAGGACCTGGATGATCTAGCCAAGAAGAAGAATGCCTTTCTTCTGGTTCTGGATGGCATCACTGACCCTGGCAACCTCGGGGCTATCTTGCGAACCGCGGAGTGTGCTGGGGTGACAGGCGTAGTTCTACCCCGCCACCGTTCGGTTCATATTTCTCCGACGGTTACCAAGACGGCTGCTGGTGCGGTCGAGCATCTGCCAATGGCACTCGTTGGTGGCATTCCGGCGGCACTTACCCGATTGCAGGAGCTTGGTATCTACACCATTGGCCTTGATGCCGGTGGAGAGAGCTCCATATTCCAGCTTCCGATACGAGACAGCCGACCAATTGCTCTGGTGTTAGGTGCAGAAGGTTCGGGACTGTCCCGGCTTGTGAGTGAACGGGTCGATACGGTTGCAGCAATACCGTTGGCCGGTCGACTCAACAGTCTGAACGTGGCAATGGCAGGAGCAGTTGCCTGTTTCGAAGTTGTTCGAATGCGAACGACTCAAGTTGATGACGCAACCTGACGAGCAACGTGAAGAAGAGCTAACGAAGAACTGAAGGATTGAACCGTGAGTGAGAGCTATCAGGCTTGGGACAACAATGAATATCCCTGGCCGCCACCGGAAGGTTGGTACCAGGCCCCTGGCGGGCTTTGGTGGCCAGAGGGCTATGGACCAGGGCCAGCCCCCACCGAAGCAATCGACGCTCCCGCGGCCGAGCAGCCAACAATGCAGATCCCGGCAGTTGAAGTACCACCGGCCAGACCAACGCCAGCCGCTGGGTCCTATGTCCCTCCCGTTTCGGTCGCTCCGCCAACGGTCGCCCCCGCCCCTGGTGCCCCGCAGCCAGCCCCTGGAGCGCCAGAACCCGTTCCTGCGCCCGCTCCAGCCCTTGGAGCACCTGGAATGGAACCAGCACCGGGAGCCAAGGCCAAGTCAAGTCGCAAGGGCCTGTTGGTCGTTCTTGGGTTGCTTGTCGGTGCCGTACTCGTTGCCGTTCCCCTCTACCTCGCGTTGGGACGTTCCGATGACAGCGGAGCAGTAGCGACCACGCTTCCGGCGTCTGCTGACCTGGATTCAACCACAACGACCGAAGTTCTACCTCCGGCAGGAGTGGGACCTGGGAGTCTTAACGAACCGTGGGCAATCAATGACCCGGTCGGCGTCTTCTATGACGACCTGGACAATGGTGGCGAGCAAGCTCGCTGGGTGGTTCAGGTAACAGGACCAGCGGTTGACAGCACCAATGCGGTCCTGGCCGAAAGCACGTCGAATCAGGTTCCCGATGAAGGTTCCATCTACATCACTATCCCCATCCGCCTCACCTATAAGTCAGGGCCAGCACCCGTTCGAATCTCGGATCTCCAATTCAAAGGCTTGGGACCTTCAGCACGGGTTCTGACCGAGTCTGGCGATAGTTGCGGATCAGTACCCGATGGTATTGATCATGCAACGGAGTTGTTCCCCGGTGGCGTGGTTGAAGGAAACGTCTGCTGGATGGCGCCTGCCGGCGATATTGCTGGGATGAAACTTATTGTCGAGGTCGTTGCCGCTCAGGGAGCGGTCTATATCAAGGCCTCGGAGTAGGGCCCGAAGTCGGATTCGAACCGACGACATCTGCTTTACAAGAGCAGCGCTCTGGCCAACTGAGCTATTCGGGCTGGAGACAGCAGTGTAGAACCTTCAGAGTCTCCGACCGACACATATTCATCTCTCACCATTTCAACGGCTATTGTCTGGGGTATATCTCGGCCAGATTCGGTCGTGACCTCGCTCGATGAGTGGGACGATTTGTCTTCGAACACGATTTATCTTCGAACACGGAGTGGAGAGAACACATGGCAGTAGGGGCGCACGAGGCGGGTGGCGGTTTCGGAAAGTCAGCTGGAGCGAATGCTGGTCGCGGTATCGCGGTAGTCGTCTTGGCTGTCATTGTTGGGGCCCTCCTGATGACCAAGGGGCTGGATTCCAACGATGCGGTTGCTCCTCTTGGCAACGGTGACACAACGACCACAACGACCCAAGCTGAGGATTCTGCGGTTGGAGTGGTCACAACAGTTGATGGCGAAGACGATTCTGGAACCTCCGAGACCACTGTGGCCGAGTCAACAGGGCCCCGGGCTCCGGCTGAAGTATTGGTTCTTGTCCTCAACGGAGCTGGCCTGAATGGAGTAGCGGGTCGCGGTAGTGACATGTTGTCTGGGTTGGGCTATGCAACGGCTACCCCCGACAATGCCAAGAGTCCTGCTAAGTCGGTGATTCTCTACACCGAAGGATTTGAAGTCGAGGCCCAAGCTGTCGCCGCTGCTTTTGGTGTCCCGGTCGAGACAACCGTGTTCGCCTTTGATCCCAACGATTCCCCCATCGCGGACACACAGGGCGCAAACGTAATTGTGCGGGTCGGCAATGACGGCGTAATCAATATCTAGCCCGAACTAGTCGCTGACATGCCCCGCGCGCTTTTCGCCTTTGACAAGTTCCGTGGCACTGCCACCGCCCAGGACCTGGTGGACGGGGCAGCTGCCGCGGCGTTATCAAATGGTTGGATGTCTACGAAGGCTCCCCTAGCTGATGGGGGTGAAGGCTCACTTGCCGTGCTCGGAGGAGCAAATAAGACTGCCACCGTCGCTGGCCCCCTCGGGGATCCAGTCGATGCAGGATGGCGGCTTGACGGGCCGGTGGCCTATATCGAGATGGCCCAAGCCTCCGGATTGCTGCTGGCCGGCGGCAAGGAAGGAAACGATCCACTACGGGCGGATACGTTTGGAACCGGCGAGTTGATTGATCGGGCGATGTCGCTGGGAGCAACGACTATTCACATACTGATGGGCGGCTCGGCCACCACCGATGGTGGCGGGGGAGCGCTTCGAGCCTTGCCGTCCAAGGCTGCACTGAAGCGGGTGGATCTCGTTGTTGCCGCCGACGTATCCACCCAGTTTGTCGATGCAGCCAAAGTGTTTGGCCCACAGAAGGGGGCCAGCCCAGCTCAGGTAAGGCTGCTGACCCGGCGACTGGAACAACTGGCGATGGCCTACCAGCGAGACTATGACTTCGATGTTTCGACCATTGCTGGGGCTGGGGCTGCGGGAGGCCTAGCCGGTGGATTGCTTGCTGTTGGGGGACGGATGCAGTCGGGCTTTGATGTCTTGGCCGAGTCATTGGACTTTGATCTGCTGTGCGCGGACGCAGATCTGGTTGTGACCGGTGAGGGCTATTTGGATGCCGAATCCTTCACCGGCAAGGTTATTGGTGGCGTTGCCCGCTGGGCTAGAAATGAAGGATGCGAGACCCTGGCCATTGTTGGTGATCGAGATCCGTCGGTCGAGATCCCAGACGGGATAGATGTCGTGTCACTCACAGAGCAATTCGGCCATGATGCGGCAATGACCAGGACTGTTGAGCTGGTTGGTGACGTGGTTACCGAGCGGCTAGGCCGTCGCTAGCCAGTCCCCTTAGTGTGCCTTTCGTCATCGAAGTGCGGGCGGATCTGGGTCGGCAAGTGATACGACTGACTCATCCTGGCGGTCGTTTGGACTATTTGGCTTAGGAATTGGGCAGATGCTGCCGAAACTACTTGTGTCGTGGTGAGGGTGTATGACTCCTCCCCACGCAAAGGACAATTCTTGGCGGGAACCGGGAAATATCGGCCGACGGGTTTACCCCCGTCGGCCGGTCCATTTTTGTTTCCTCTAGAATCCTCAACCATGGTGAGATCCCGAACCCAGTCGCTGATTAGCCAACGAGTTGATCAGTCAGGCATTCGTCGAATCCCGGACAATCTTCTGGTCGAAGAGCCCATGGTCATCCAACTGGACGGAACTCAGATCAGTTCAACCATGCGAACCCCCGGCAACGACTTTGAGCTTGCAGCCGGGTTCTGCCTAACTGAAGGGGTTCTTGGCGGTGCAGCAGTCACCGGGATTCGCTATTGCGGCACGAGCGCGCCGGTAGATTCCGATTTCAA
The DNA here is from genome assembly GCA_024280015.1 of Actinomycetes bacterium. GTDB lineage: Bacteria > Actinomycetota > Acidimicrobiia > Acidimicrobiales > SZUA-35 > JAJRQY01. Next base: position 56,368 of record JAJRQY010000157.1, on the reverse strand, counting down.
CGTTGTCACCGTCGAAACGGGCGGCAAGGCCCCTGAGCCAACCCCTCGACTCGGATCCATCTCGTCCTCTTGCGGCATTTGCGGAGTCGAGGCCATTGGCGAATTAACGGAACGACTTCGAGTTCTCCCTCCCTATGAGCCGTGGGATATCGGAATGCTCCAGTCACTTCCGGAGCGAGCAGCGCCTCATCAGAAGCTGTTCGAGACAACCGGGGCCTCCCATGCTGCGGCCAGTTTTGACCGAGCGGGAAACATGTTGAGCATTCGGGAGGACATTGGTAGGCACAATGCTGTCGACAAGGTCATCGGGCGGCACCTACTGGACGGCGAGTTGCCCGCCCTGGATCTAGCGCTCTTTGTGACCGGCCGAGCGTCTTTTGAGATGGTGCAGAAGGCATGGGCTGCCGGTTTCAGTGCCCTGGTTGCGGTGTCAGGAGGATCATCGCTGTCGGTCGCAACCGCCAGGCGGGCTCGTCTGACGATGCTGGGTTTCGCCCGCGGGGATAGCTCGACCTTGTACAGCCCCGTCGATTAGCGAAGCGGAGACGACAGTCCATCCGGCCCACTAGGTCTTTGGACCTAGTATCTGGGTGTTTTGCCCCACATACCACGATCGCGCTAGTCCTATGGTTGTGGATGACTTGGAGGAGTCCTTTCTGTGGAGGAAAGTGAAATGAATGGAGCTGGGTGTTGAGTCGGTACGCAATTGTCACGGGTCAAGGGCGGTCCGGAACGAACTGGGTGTTGGACGTCCTTGATGCGTCCCAAGAGACCTTTTGTCGCAACGAACCCAATGTCATCCCCGGTTCTCCATTTGAGCGACTTCCCCCATTGTGGAGGCTGACTGATAGTGACAAGCTGAGCAAGTCTTGGGACTCCGTTGCCAGCGAGACCTGTATGACAACCGGTGAGCGCGACCACCGACTCACTGTCAACAAGCATTACCTGCACGACTGGGCACACAAGGCCGGACTGCCGCCACTCATGGCCCGGCCAAAGGTCCGGAGTCTGTTGGGAAAGACGATCTTGCGTGAGTTGGACGGCCATATCTGGAGCCTGCCGTCAATTCTTGGAAGTTCGGAAGAGTTGGCGAAGGCGTACACGATTATCAAGGTCAACCAGGTTCCACTTCTGGTCCGGTGGATACTGGGAGAGCGTCAGGACGTTCCAGTCATCAATATCGTGCGGCATCCGTGTGGCCGCTACGCCTCGTTCGCCAAACGTTTCCTAGCGAAGTCCGACCCAGAGCGTGAGCTCGCTTTGACTCGTGACCACCTGCGCCTAATCGCTGCTGATGATGCAGTTTGGAGGGAGCGATTCGGGTCGATCGACGAGATGAGTCAGGCGGCCAGCCAGACATGGATGTGGCGCTTTGTCAATGAATCGATCGAGGAGGCCGGAGCGGACAATCCGAAGTTCATGCGGATCATCTTTGAAGAAATGACGAGCAATCCAATGCCTCACGCCAAGGCGGCGTATGAGCTGTTCGGGCTCGAGTGGACACCGGACGTCTCGGCACTGGTTGAGCAAGGATTGGAACAGTCCGTGTGGGGCAAGCTTGACCCGAAACAGGTCGCTTCGGCCTGGAAACAGTCTCTCTCGACTGATGAGATTGACGAGATTGAGACCATCTTGGCTGACAGTCCCATGGCCGCCTGGTGGGACTGATCCGGGATTGAGGTGACGCGGGGCCCGAGCGCGGCCTACTCTCCTTTGTGTGACTGAGCTTTCCGACGGTGCAACCCAAGACCCAGGAGCCGAGGCCGAGCCAACAGGGATGGCAGAACCGGAAGCTCCTGTTGAGTCTGAGGCGATGGCCGATTCTCCCTCCTCAACCAAGACGGAATCAGTTCCGTCGGTTGGTGACACGGCCCCGTCGGTTGGTGACACGGCCCCGTCGGTTGGTGACACGGCCCCGTCGGTTGGTGACACGGCCCCGTCGGTTGGTGACACGGCCCCGTCCATTGGTGACACGGCCTCTTCAGTTCCACCGCCCGCAGCGACCCCCGATGGCGCCAAGGTCATCACTGGTGATTCGGGAAAGATTGTAGGCGGCCTCATCGGGGCGGTTTCGGTCGATGAAGTTGTGCTCAAGCTCGACGACGGCCGCCCGGCGGTCATCAATCGCCGCAATATCGATGAGGCAGGCTCAGACCCAACCACGATCTTCAACGTCGGTGACCGGGCTGAAGGTGCCATTCTGGCCAGAGAGGACCCTCAGCAACGGGTAGTCCTATCCCGTTCCTGGGCCCTGAAGAAACAGGCTTGGGACAAGATTGTGGCTGCTGCCGAAGCCCATGAACCGGTGTCAGCAAAGGTGACCGGTGTCAGCAAGAACGGTCTAGTCGTTGACGTTGGAGTGCGAGGATTCGTGCCGTCTTCACACCTGAGCCTTGAGCCAACAACGGACCTGGCTAGCTTCAAGGACCAGACCATCCAGCTCAAGGTTTTGGAACTTGACGTCGCAAAGGAGCGGCTGGTCTTGTCTCGCCGATCGCTCTTGTTGAAGGAACAGCGCAAGGCTGTCCATGACCTCCTCACTGGCTTAGCGGTCGGGGAAGAACGACAGGGAACGGTGGCTTCCTTGGTTGACTATGGGGCCTTCGTCGATCTCGGTGGCGTCACCGGTCTTGTCCATTTGTCGGAGCTGTCCTGGAAGAGAGTCGGGCACCCAAAGCACGCCTTGAGTGTTGGCGACGAAGTCTTGGTCAAGATCCTTGATGTGAAGGTGAAGAAACGACGAGTGTCGTTGTCTATTCGACAGCTCACGGAGGATCCCTTCGCCGCGGTTCCTGTCGGCGAGGTTGTGACCGGTCCGGTCACCAGGCTCGTCGACTTCGGCGCATTCGTCGATGTTGGTGGTGTCGAAGGTCTTGTTCACCTCTCAGAGATGAGCGAGTATCGAGTATCGGCTCCCGAAGAAGTCGTGACCCCGGGTGAGGAGATTCGGGTAAAGGTGTTATCGGTGGATCGGAAGCGTCGTCGAATTGAGCTCTCCATTCGCCAGGCGGTAAGTAGTGAGTACGGCTAGGGACTTGGGATCAGTGACAGACCCTTCAAAATCATCCTCCCCTCACTCGGACCCTCAAGCAGCAACTGCATCGGACCAAGAACGGTTGCTAGCCTTTGCCGAAGATCTGGCCAATCAGATCGATATTGGGTTGCCACGATGGATCCGGGAGTCGCTTGGAAAATTCCTGGACCCCGACCAACTCCTCGAGCTGCAATCAGAAACTGAGGCCGCAGAACGTGAGGCCTCAACCCATGTGATGATCCAGCTCCGCAGCTTCCTTGATCAAGACATCGATCAGCAACGAACGACCCCGCTGGCCATCCTCCGCCAGACTGTTCCTCTGGTGACAAAGATCCTGCATCAAGCCGGTGTGCCCTCCGTCAATCGAGATCGAGATGCAGCCCGGCTCCACCCCGAGGACTGGTACGACCTGACTCCCGCTAGTTATGGTGACTTCGGAGATGAGGTTCAACAGGCGTCCCTCCTTTGGGGGGCGGCAAAAGCACACATCCATATTCAGCGCCGAAGGGCCGAATAATGTGATGAACAGGGGCGAATAGTGGACAAGAAAACAATCCTTTTCGAGGACCCTGAACTAAAGGGTTGGGAGTACGTGCACGCGCATCGTGCTGCCGCCGATGAGTGGTTTCGTGAGCTGTTCGCTCAGGCATTGCTTGGGTCGGACCTGGGTGAAAACGATGTTGCCCTCATCGCTATCGGTGGGTACGGACGGGGTGAGCTGTGGCCATACAGCGACCTTGACGTGATGCTGATGCATCGTGGGCAAGACGGTATTGGCGAAGTAGCAGAGAAGCTTTGGTATCCGGTCTGGGATCGAGGGATCAAGCTCGGGCATGGCCTCTTCATGATCGAGGAGTCGATCGAACTGGCGATGAAGGAGCTTGATCACGCAACAGCCCTGATGAGCTGCCGCTACATAGCCGGTGACTTTGCCTTGTTTCGTGAGATGCAGGAGGCGACGGAGACGCTGTGGAGCGAGCATGTCGATGAGATGATGGAACGACTAAGTGAACGAGTCGTGAGTCGCCACTTCCAGGTAAGCGACGTTGCCTTCACCATCGAACCTGAGCTGAAGGAAGGTCGAGGAGGTCTCCGCGACTTGCATACTTTGGCTTGGGCCGAACGGGCTTGCCCTGGATTCGCCAGTGTCTCATTGAGTGAGCTTCACAACGAAGCCCGCGTGCTGACTGAGGTGCGGGTCGAGCTTCACCGGCTCCGCGGGCGGGCTGGTGATGTACTGTCGCTCGATGACCAAGATGGTGTCGCCGAAGCCCTTGGCGACAGCGACGGCCAAGTCTTGATGTATCGACTGGCTCAAGGTGCCAGACGTATTGCCTGGTATAGCGATGAGGCGTGGCGTCGCTGGTCTCGCGAGCGCATCCTTCCTCAGCGAAGAAGCCATCCCGTACCAATCAGCGCGCAACTCGAATTGGTCGATGCGCAAGTTGAGCTTCGTCCAGAGATCTCCCCTGATTCGGATGAGTTGTTGATACTGCGAGTTGCCGAAGCGGCAGCTCGAACAGGCAACGCCATTGGGCGACGCACGCTGCGTCATCTGCGCGACTACGCCCTGGATCTACCAGTGCCTTGGCCGGAGAAGGCCAGAGATCTGTTCGCAGGCCTGTTCATGGCTGGTCACAGTGCTATTCCAGTTGTTGAGGACCTGGATCACTTCGGATTGATGATCCGACTCATCCCAGAATGGGCGAATGTGCAGGCGAAGCCTCAGCGCAATGTGCTGCACACCTACAGCGTTGATCGGCACCTGGTCGAAGCAGCGGCCAACGCGGCTGAGTTGATTGAAGATGTTGCCCGCCCGGACCTTCTCGTTGTCGGAGCGCTGCTGCATGACATTGGTAAGGGGCTGCCCGGTGACCACACTGAGGTTGGGATGGAGCTGATCGCCACGATCGGCACCAGGATGGGATATCCGCCAAGCGACGTCGGTGTGCTGATCGACCTATGTCGTCATCACCTGCTCTTACCTGATGTCGCCACCCGACGCGATATTTCTGATGCCGGGACGATTCGTGCCGTTGCTGCCGCGGTGCGAACCGAGGACTTCTTGTTTCTCTTGGCCGCGTTGACCCAGGCTGACTCGATTGCCACTGGTCCGTCGGCCTGGGGATCCTGGAAGGCCGGGCTCCTCCAAGATCTGGTTACCCGAACCAGCCATGTATTGGCTGGCGGAGAAGTAGACGAGGTAACACCAGATTTTCCCGGAGAGAAACTGCTGACCATGATGGCTCTTGGTGAGCAGTCGATCGTCGGCAAGCGGACCAAGCTCACGGTCATTGCCAAGGACGTTGACTGGCTCTTTGGTCGGGTGGCTGGAGTCGTTGCCTTGAGTGGTCTTGAGGTGTTGGACGCCGCAGCGTTTAGCGACGATGACGGTATGGCGGTTTGTCAGTTCATCGTGCAAGAACCACACAGTGGGCCCGTTGACTGGGACAAGGTCACTGGCCTGGTCGAGCTCGCTCTGGACAGTCAGTTGGCCCTGACGGCGCGGGTGGCCAAGCGTGCCCATGCCTATCGTCGATACCGCAGACGGTTGGCAGCGGAGCCTGCTCGTCGGCTGGTCAATGTTGATAACACCATCTCCGAAGGGGCCACTGTTGTTGATGTGCACGCGCCCGACACCATTGGATTGCTGTTCCGGTTGACGCGAGCGATTAATGAGTTGGAACTGACGATTCGTAGCGCCAAGGTCCAGACCCTTGGGCCCGAAGCAGTTGATTGCTTCTATCTTCGTGATGTTCACGGTGAGAAGATTGCGGATGAGGGCTTGTTAGAAGAGCTGGAACTGGCTCTTCAGGACGCCATGGGCGACGAAGAATAGATCGACAAAGCCAGTTGCTTGTCAGCATCTACCCCGATCCAGCTACTGGTCGCGGAGGAAGTTCTCCAGATCCTCAATCATCCCGACGCTGGAGTCAGACCGCAGGGCTGTGTCGTAGCGCTCTTCGAGATCAGTGACATAGCGGCGGGTCTCGTCATCTTGAGAGATCAGCTCATTGAGTTGGGAGTCGTACTCCGCAGCCTGCTCAACCAGGTCTGGTCGAAGGATTGGTGCGTCGAGAACCTGGCTAAGCCGGTCAAGCAGCGCGAGAGCGGCCCGAGGTGCCGGGGCGTGGGGGACATAGCTGGGGACGGTGGCCCACAACGACATTGAGGTAATACCAGACTGCTGCAGGGCTTCGTTCAGTACACCGACAATGCCGGTTGGGCCTTCATAGCTGGATGGCTCAAGGCTGAGACGTTTGCAAAGATCGGTGTCGGAACTGGTGCCGTATACCGTGGTTGGGCGAGTGTGGGTGACGTCGGCGATGAGCGCACCAACGGTAACCGCAATGTCAACATTGAATTCAAGGGCAAGCTTGGTGACCTGCTCGCTGAATGTTCGCCAGCGCAACTCGGGTTCAACACCGTTGAGGACGATGAGATCTCGGTCAGCGTCGGGGATGACGGCCGCAGAGAAGCTATTGGTCGGCCATTGCACATAGCGTTCACCGTCTTCGTTGAGTCGTATCAGAGGACGACTGCTTGAGAAGTCGTAGAACGACTCGGGGTCGATGGTTGCGAACTCGCTTGTGTGGTAGTGCTCGGCAATTTGGCGTGCCGAAATTGAGGCTGCATCGCCAGCATCGTTCCACCCCTCGAAGGCAACAACGAGGATGGGATTGCGCAGAGTTGGTCGTTCGTCGGTCCACTGAAGGTGATCCATTGGGGTCACACTATCTGGGGGTGCGTTTCGTCGTTGATGAGATGGGACCATACTGTCAGAGTGCAGATTTCTGAGGTCACCGCCGTAACTCCGGAGTTGGTTGAATCCTTCGCCCGGTTGATCCCACAATTGTCGTCGTCGAACCCGCCGCCGACTGCGGAAAAGCTCCAATCGATCGTTGACTCGCCAGCCTGCGCCTTGCTGGTTGCTGAAGAGGACGACTATCTCTATGGCAGCTTGACGTTGGTAGTTTTTCCCATACCGACTGGGATTCGGGCATGGATTGAGGATGTTGTTGTTGATGGCGAAGCCCGCGGTAAGGGTGTTGGTCGACTGTTGAACGAGGTTGCCTTGGACCGGGCTCGAGACGCTGGGGCCAAGACCGTCGATTTAACTTCTCGTCCGAGCCGGGAGGCCGCTAATCGGCTGTACCGAAGAATTGGCTTTGTACAGCGAGAAACCAACGTCTATCGCTTCGATCTGGGTTAATGGACGAGTTATTAGGGCATATAGCCCCTAAGTGCCGCCTATGCCCCAACTGGTTCGTCAGCTAGGGTGACCGAATGGCTATTACCGACACTGACCTCATGCTGGCCGAACAACTCTTGGGGCGGGGTATTGGCTTAGATGAGGTGGCCGAGATCCTCAAGGTGTCACCCGACTCACTAGGTTCGCTGGCGGCCAAGTCAGAGGCAGAAACCGCCTTGCGTGCTGGCTATGAGGGTGCGACCGGGACGCAAAGCCTGAAGGAGTACTCGGGTTCATTCTTGGACGAATGGCCAGGCAACCCGCTGGGATTGTCCAGTGAGCGGCCTTGGTTGAGTATCTCTGCCATCGCTCGCCGTCATGGCTGGCACAAGGGATCGTTCGTTTCGCCAACATCGGCTGGTAGTGGACGCCCTCGGGTCGATAATTCCCCGAAGAAGTTGGGTGCGGCAGCAACCACCGCGGTCAATATGGCTCGGAGCGACCGCCGGCTAAATCTGAGGCTCGCTGTTATCCGAGCCGCCGCTGAGCACGGGGTGACTGACCTGAACGGCATGATGCCCCACCTCAAGTCCCGGGCATCAGACCTGTGGAAGGGCCGCTCCGACAGCTAGCTCGGTAGAGCTTGGCGGGGTGTGTGTCAGGAGAGCATTGCTGCGCGCTCCGGTTGCGATAAATGGAACGTCTTGCTGAGTGCGCTTCGACCGGTTTCGGTAACTCGAATGCTCCGTGGTCGTTGCCCTCGCTGGATCCAGTCATTGGCGAAGAGAGCATTGAGAAGTTCTGTTCCTGCCGCCCCGGCAAGATGATGCTGGCGCTGGGTCCAGTCCAGGCAAGGACGGGCCGTCACACGGTTGGTGGAAATCATGTCGGTATCCATGCCGATGGACCCAAAGAAGTTGAGTCCCGAGCCGGTGATGTTGACACCCCCCTCTTCTTGAACCAGATGGCCTTGGGTGATCAGCTCTTGATACAGCGCGACAGCAAGTTCACCAGCCAAGTGGTTGTAGCAGGTGCGGGCGTAGGTGAGCTCGGTCGGCGCTTTTGGCGGGTCCGGCACCGAAACCGCTGCTCCAAGAGCCTCAAGTAGCTTGGCTGTCTCGGCGTTGGCCAGACGCCAGTAACGGTGGCGGCCCTGGGCTTGCATGGTGACGATTCCACCGTCCAAGAGTTTGGACAGGTGCTCGCTAACTGTCGATGGTGCGACACCGACATGGCGCGCTAGCTCATTGCCGGTATAGGCCCGACCATCCATCAACGCGCACAGAATCTCCGCTCGAGACGGGACGGACAACAAGGATCCGAACTTCGCTAGTTCTGAGGCCGTCGACACTGTTGCCATTGTCCAGATCCTAGACCGAGCACCTTTCGGTCTACGCCGAAGCTTTGGTTCTGGCGATGAGCCAATGTGTTTGATGTAGGTTCCTGTCATGGATTCGTTTGTCATCGAAGATGGTGCACCCCACCAGCCTGAGGGGTTGGTTGCCTTAGCTGAGGAAGCCAGCGCCGAGGGCATCCGGAATGTGTCCGTGCTGGTGTCGAGATGGGCTGACCAGAGCGAGCGCTACGAGCAGCCGGGGGAGTCGGTGCTTGTGGCTCGCAGCGGTACGGGAATTGTTGGAGTTGGCGGTCTGACAGAGTGTCCGCATGTTCCTGGGGCGATGCGCGTCCGACGCTTCTTTGTCTCGAGTGTTTGGCGCCGCCATGGAGTCGCCCGATCTCTGGCTGCGCAGCTCATCGATACTGGTCTTGAGCAAAGCAATACCCTGACGTGCAACGCTGGAGCGTCAGATGCAGCGATCCCGTTCTGGGAAAGCCTGGGTTTTGAGCCTGTCGAGATCGAGGGCATCACCCATCTATTGACGCGGCCTTCAACATCCTGACGCTCCGAACTCAACGTGACAACCAAACCTGGACGCACTGAACCGGATCTGATCTCTTTGAGTTGGCCCAAGATTTACACGCGGTCGGCTAGATGGGGCACAATCGTGGGGTCCGCTCAACTGAGGCAAGAAGGTATACCGATGGCAACGAAGCGCACCACCAGCATCGATCCGAAGTTCTTGAGCAAGATCCGGTATCGCTGCATCGGCCCAACCCGGGGCGGCCGCGTTGTCGCCGTTGCCGCCGACCCCAAAAAGCAGTCGGTCTTCTATTTTGGCGCCTGCGCTGGTGGAGTTTGGAAAACTGATGATGCCGGTCAGTACTGGGAGAACGTCAGCGACGGTTTCTTTACTGCCTCCTCCATCGGTGCCCTGGCTGTTGCCCCATCCGATGGCAACGTCATTTATGCCGGTACCGGTGAGTCAACTATTCGTATTGATGTCAGTCACGGAGACGGCGTCTACAAGTCAACTGATGCTGGCGCTACTTGGAAACATATGGGCCTGGAGGAATCACGACATATTGGTGAGATCCGCGTTCATCCTGACAATCCTGACATTGTCTATGTTGCCGCTCTTGGACACATGTCGAAGAACAACCCCGAACGGGGCCTGTACCGCTCAACCGACGGCGGTGAAAACTGGGAACTGATCCTGCACGTCAGTGATGCCGCCGGAGCGGTTGACGTCTCGCTCGATCCAAATAATCCTCGCATCCTGTTCGCCACCATGTGGCAAACCCGACGCACCTTCTGGTCCATCGACAGTGGCGGCCCAGACTGTGGACTGTGGCGCTCACGCGACGGCGGCGACACCTGGGAGAACATCAGCACCAACAAGGGCATGCCCGAAGGCACGCTGGGCAAGATCGGCGTCTCGGTTTCCCAAGCCAAGTCTGGCCGCGTCTTCGCCATGATCGAAGCTGAGGGCCGCACCCGCGGCCTGTATCGGTCCGATGACACGGGAGAGAGCTGGCAGAAGGTTTCCTCCAAGCCCGAGCTCGGCTGGCGTCCCTGGTACTACGAGCATGTTTTCGCCCATCCAACCGACGCCGACACCGTCTATGTCTTCAATATGAAAGCTTGGGTTTCTATCGACGGAGGCAAGAACTTCGAAGAGTTTGCCACTCCGCACGGCGACAACCACGACCTGTGGATCGACCCGAACAATCCGGACCGCATGATCGGCAGTGATGACGGCGGAGCCTTCGTGTCGTTCAACGCCGGAAGGTCCTGGTCATCCATCTACAACCAGCTAACGGCCCAGTTCTACCACATTGCCACCGATGATCAGTATCCCTATCTTGTCTATGGGTCACAGCAGGACAACTCCAGCATCGCCGTGCCAAGCTCGCTGGGTAAGGGTGCAATCAACTGGGGAGATTGTTACCCACCTGGTACGGCGGAGAGCGGCTATGTAGCCCCAAAGCCAGGGGACCCCAACATCGTGTATGTCGGTGCTATCGGTAGTTCACCGGGTGGGGGTGATGCCCTGCAACGCTATGACCACAAGTCCAAGCAGATCCAGCTCATCAGTGTTTGGCCCGAGGCCTACCACGACGGCAATACAGCTGAGGTCCGCTTCCAGTGGACCTACCCGATCGTCTTCTCACCCCAAGACTCCAATGTGCTCTACGCCTGTGGCAATAAGGTGTTCCGCACCACGGATGAGGGTCACAGCTGGGAGGCAATCAGCCCCGACCTGACCTATGCCGACCCCGACACCATGGGGGTTTCCGGTCCGCTAACCATGGATACCGCCGGTGCGGAGATGTACGCCACCATCTTCTCCTTTGTTGCCTCGGCTCACAAGGCCGGAACGCTCATGGCTGGCTCTGACGATGGGCTGGTGCATGTCACTCATGATGATGGCGAAACCTGGACTGATGTGACGCCGGAAGACCTGCCGAAGTTCTCCCAAGTCACCATGCTGGCCGAGTCGCCTCACAAGTCCGGCACCGTCTACATGACGGTGGCCAGGCACAAGATGGGCGACTACGCGCCTTACGTGTACAAGACAACAAACTTTGGCAAGACGTGGAGGCGGATCGATAAGGGCCTGCCGGCTAACGACTTCTGTCGAGTGATCCGAGAAGACCCAAATCGTCCAGGCCTGCTCTATGTCGGAACCGAGCTTGGCTTGTTTGTCTCCTTCAACAACGGCACCAGGTGGCAGTCGTTGCAAGCCAACCTTCCTGTCACCCCGGTCTATGACATTTTGATCAAGGACACCGACCTGGTGGTTGCCACTCACGGCCGTTCCATCTGGATCCTGGACGACCTCACCCAGCTCCACCAGATGCAAGACGACTTGTTTGAGGCCGACAACCATCTACTCAAGCCGCGTGACGCGGTTCGGACGCCCGAAGACCTATTCGCGGGGTTCTGGGGGGCGCCTGGTGGCAAGAACTACCACGTCACCATCGGTCAGAACGCCACTTACTACTTCGACCATTCCGAAACCGGTCACGTGGAAACGCGTGTGCTCGACGCTGGCGAGGACCTGAAACGCGGCGTGCGCATTACCTACTTCCTGGGTGAAGCCCCCGAAGGCGAAGCCACCCTGACCATCACCAGTCCCGACGGGAAAGAAGTCGATACGTTCTCCAGCATCATTCCAGCGGACAAGGCTGATCGGAGTGGGCTCTACATCACCGCTGAAGCGGGGATGAACAGCTTCCAGTGGCCCATGGTTTACCCCAGTGGGGTAAAGATGATGGACACTGAGTATCACGGCCGTCCGGGTGGACCGGTGGCCAAACCTGGCACCTATACCGCCACCCTGACCGTTGGTGACTGGTCGATGAGTCAAGATTTCGATCTGTTGAAGGACCCGCGAGTCACCACCAGTGATGAGGATCTGGCTGAACAGTTTGACTTCCTGCGACAGATTCAAGACAAGCTTTCCGAGATCGCCACCGCGGTGAATACCATCCGCAGTCTGAGCAAGCAGCTCGCTGCCTGGGATACTCGCCTTGGTTCGGTCAAGGGTAAGCGGGCTATTACTGCCGCCAAGCTGGCCGGTGAGCTGGTTGACAAGTTGGCAGCTGTTGAGGCAAAGCTGGTCCAGCGGGAGCTCACCTCCGAGGGTGACAGCTTGAACTATCGCGAGATGCTGTTCGAGAAGATCAGCGGACTGCCGCCCGTTGTCGGCAGTGCTGATGCTCGGCCAACCAGCCAGTCCTATGCCGTCTATGAGAAGTTGGTGAGCCAGGCCGACGAGCAACTGGCGACCTTGGCCGCACTCGAAGGCAAGGAACTGGTGAAGCTCAACGACAAGCTAGAAAAGCTTGGTGTTGGTGCTATCGGCGTTTGACCGGGTTGTGAACATCATGACAGCATTGCCCCATCAATCCAGTGACGCGGACTGTCAGTGGAAGTACTGACCACAGTCGGCGTCCTGCTCTTGGTTTTCGCTTCGTTCACCGTCTCGGCTTCGGCCGGGTTGGGTGGATCGTTGTTGCTTGTGCCAACGCTGGCCTTCTTCCTTGGTCCGAAGGAGGGAGTGGCGCTGGCTGCTCTGCTGCTGGCCAGCAATAATGTGATGAAGATCGCCGCCTACCGGAGAACACTTCCGTTCCGGGCGGCTGCGGGAATCATCGTGTTGATCGTGGCGGGAGCAGTCCTGGGAGCGACCCTGCTGGTGAGAGCACCAGCAATCTGGGTCACGGTTGGGATTGTGGCCATGTTCATTGCCTCCTTGTTGGCGGAGAGGTTCGAGGTGGAGGAGCTGCGTACAGGTTTCGCCCCCTTCCTGGCCTTTGTTTCGGGGTCATCCAGTGGCTTTTCAGGAACCTCGGGTCCGCTAAAGGGAGTTGCCATCCGCAACCTTGATCTGGACCGAAGGCATTTTGTCGGTGCAGCCTCGTTGGCTTCATTTGCTGGTGATGCGGCCAAGACGGCGATCTTTGCTGACGCCCAGCTGCTCGGTCGCTCCTCGATCCTGCTGGCCTTGGCTGCCGTCCCCTTGATGGCGATGGGGACTTGGAGTGGGTCGATCCTCAACGAACGGGCTGGGGAGCGAACCTTTGCCGTATTGTTCTGGACGGTGATGACTGGCTACAGCGTGCGCCTTGGCCTCTTGTTGTTCTAAGAATCTGATGAGCTGTTCCGCAACGACGTGATCAACATGCTCAGTGCCTCCAGGGCCTGCTCGCGTTTCAGCGCCCATGACCCGGTTGGCAGCATGGCGACTGAGCGACGGATCTGCTCCCAATGTTCGGTCGATTGCGTCGATTGTGTCTTGGTGCTTGCTTGGAGGTGTTCCATCCAAACACGGTATCGAACATCTGTTCGATTTCCGTGAAACGGTTGAAAGAAGAGGAGGACTAGGAGTCTTCTCGTTCCTCGGGAGCTTGCTCGATGCGCAGCAGTTGGCCATCAAGCTGCAGGACATAGATCTCGCCGTCAAAGGTTTGGCCAAAGGAAACCAACTGGTTGCCGGGCGAGGAAATGGAGAGGGGCCAAGCATTGGCGACACCATCAACTTGATGAAGTCCGAAAATCTCCCCCGAGCAATAGTCGCCAAAAATGTAGGCCCCATCTAGGCCAGGAACCAGATCACCGCGGTAGACAAATCCGCCAGTTATCGAGCAGCGCCCCTTCTCGTGCGAATAGACATAGATCGGCGCATGGTGATCGGACGGAGCGGCTGCGCCATCAAGGGGGAGATGCCCTTCGACTGTTCCCCAGCCAAGGTTTGTTCCTCTGCCTCCGCCGGTAGCGGCGGGCAAGAAGTTGACTTCTTCGGTGGTGTCTTGCCCAATGTCTGGCAACCAGAGATCGCCAGTTTCCTGGTCAAATGAGAAGCGCCATGGGTTGCGAACCCCCCACAAGAAGACCTCGGGCGCACCGCCGTCCTGATCAGAAAATGGGTTGCCGGCGGGAATGGCATAGGCCTCGTCGCCAGCGGTGAAGGTGTCAACTCGGACCACGGTTCCGAGCAGGGTCAGCGGATCTTGACCATTGCTTTCGGGGTCATAGGACCCACCGCCGTCACCAATGCCGATGTAGAGGAACCCGTCAGTGCCCAAGGCCAGCTGTCCACCATTGTGGTTGGTGAACGGTTGTGGGACTCGAAGGATCTCCCGTCGAGTCTCGGCTTCGGCTCGGGTGCCGCGGCCAACCAAGTATTCATCAACAACAAGGTCTCCACCCAGGTCGGTATAGGAGACAAACATGAACCGACCGTCGGTAGAGAAGGCCAGTCCGAGTAGGCCACCTTCCCCCTCGACTGACACCATCTCGGTAAGGTCGAGAACCGGCCGTGACGACAGCGAGATCCTCTCGGTACCGTTCTTCTTGAAGCTGCGTTCAATCAAACGAACTATGCCTGCGCGTTCGCCAATGTAGAGATCGTCCACTCCCGAACGTGGGCTGAATGCGATTGGCTCGACCAGCTCAGCGATCGGCGTTAGGACGAGATGAAGGTCCATCCAGAGCGGTTTCTCAATCTCGGGAACCTCAGGGTTGGTTGGCGGTGGTGAGTCTTCGGGCTCACTCACGCCCTCGCCCTCTTCCTCGCTGTCATTGCTGGGGTCCGAGGTGGCCTGCTCGTCGGGCAAGGAGCTTGAGCTGCCGTCACTGCTGGATCCAGAGCAACTGGCTGCGAACAGGCTGGTGGCCACCATGAGGGAGAGTAGGAGGCGAGGTTTCATTTGGTTTTTCTCCGGATCAAGCCTTCTTGTACCACCGAGACGACAAGCTTGTCATCTTGGAAGATCAGGCCTCGTGCGAGTCCTCGGGCGCCGCTGGCCGAGGGGGTGTCTTGGGCATAGAGCAGCCAGTGATCGGTGCGGAATGGCCGGTGGAACCACATGGCATGATCCAGGCTGGCCATCATCAGATCTGGCTCGAAAACTGAGACACCATGCGGACGATTCACACTGTCCAGTAGGGTCATGTCTGACGCATACGTGAGGATGCAGGCATCGAGCACCGGGTCATCGGGTACTTCACCGGAGGCTTTGACCCAAACGAATTGGTGCATCATGGACGGACTGTCGGCGGAGCCAGAATTACTGGTTCCGTTCGTCGCGCTGGTGGTTTCTGACTGAGGCACGACTCGGATATCGATTGGCCGTGGTCGATCCAGGTAGGCCTTTGGCAATACCTTGGCGTAGCGAGTACGAAAGTCGGGAAGTGATTCTGGATCCGGAACATTGGTCGGGGCCGGCAGGTGATGTTCGAATCCGTCCTCTTGGACGTGAAAGGATGCGGTGAGGTGGAAGATCGGTCGACCATGTTGGATGGCAACCACCCGGCGAGTGGCGAAGGACCGACCGTCGCGGATCCGCTCCACCTGGTAGATGATCGGAATTGAGGCGTCACCAGGACGCAAGAAGTACGAGTGAAGCGAGTGGACACCCCACCCGTCGATGGTTCGATAGGCGGCGACAAGCGCCTGGCCAGCGACCTGGCCACCGAAGACGCGCTGCAGGGTTTCGTCGGCCGTCTGGCCGCGAAAGATATTCTCCTCGATTTGCTCGAGGTCAAGAAGTTGGATTAGGTCGTCCACTACCGCCTGGGTCATGCCCCACAGTGTGGCGGTTCAACAACCCCTGGTGGTGTCACCTGACAGATAGCATCTCGCCGTGGCTCTGGAAATGGTAAACCGCCTCTCAAATACATGGAACGGCCGAAGCAAGGTCGCGACCCGATATATCGCCGTCTCGGTGATCAACACCGTGAACCATCAGGGTTTGCTGTATTTGGCCAACAGTATTTGGGACTGGACCGGCGGTTGGGCCAACGTTTTTGCCGCTGGTTTGGCGGCCATCCCTGCCTACCTCTTGTCCCGGGCGTGGGTCTGGGAAGTGTCAGGCAAACACAATTGGCGGACCGAAGTCCTACCTTTCTGGACCATCGCCTTCGTCGGGATGGGTGTCTCAACGCTCTTTGCCGAGCTAGCCGATCGTGTTGTCGGCGCGGGCATAGCCGTCAATCTGGCCAGCCTGTTTGGCTATTTCCTGGTCTGGGTGGCCAAGTTCTTCATCCTGGATCGGCTCTTTCTAAACGATGAACTGCGAGTGGGAGCTGAACAGTTGGCCCAGGATCGAGCTGAGACTGGCGCAGAGCCGCCTTCACCGGGGCGAACAGGATCATGACACCAGAGCAACAGGCCTACGCCGAAGCCGCCCGCGGGTTCATGCCTCCCGAGGAAGGCATGGCCCTGTGGCAAGCAGCCAAGGATGCCCCCCGTGGGCCAATGCTTGAGGTCGGCAGCTATTGCGGCAAGTCCGCTTGCTACCTCGGAGTCGTTGCCCTTGATCAGGCGACTCCACTTTTTTGTGTCGATCACCATCGTGGCTCAGAAGAGAACCAGGTCGGGTGGGAGTGGCATGAACCAGATCTTGTTGACCCGGCTGTTGGCAAGATGGACACGCTTCCGATTTTTCGCAAGACCGTGCATGATGCTGGGCTTGAAGACAGTGTTGTTGCCATCGTTGGCCAGTCGTCCTTCGTGGCCAGGAGCTGGACAACGCCTCTTGCTCTGCTGTTCATTGATGGCGGGCACGGTGAAGAGCCTGCTGCTCAGGACTTCGCGCTGTGGACACCGCATGTGCAGGAGGGTGGACTGCTCGTCATCCATGACGTGTTCCCCAATCCTGATGATGGCGGCCGGCCACCCTATGAACAGATCTATCTGCCGGCCTTAGCCAGTGGCCAGTTCGAAGAGGTTTCCAGCTGCGGCTCGCTCCGCGTGTTGCGCCGGGTCTAGTATCGGCCAATGGCTACAGCACAGATCAACGGCATTTCCATCAACTATCGAGACAGTGGTGGCGATAAGCCCGTTGTCTTGTTCAGTCACGGCTTCATGATGGATCAGACCATGTTTGATGAACAGGTGGCGGCCTTGTCCGGTGACTACCGTTGCATCAGCTGGGATGAGCGAGGATTTGGTGAGACCAAGGCAGGTGGCCCGTTCACCTACTGGGATTCAGCCGATGACGCCATTGGTGTTTTGGATGCGTGCGGTGTGGACAAGGCGGTTCTTGTTGGCATGAGTCAGGGTGGGTTCTTGTCACTTCGCGCTGCACTAGCTCACCCAGATCGGGTGGCTGGAGTTGTCCTGATCGACTCAGCCGCCGATGCCGATGACGCCGAAACGCTTGCCGGCTATGAAGGCATGCTCGCTGCCTTGACTGGTGATGACGATGCTGTTTGGGAGGCGACAGCCGAAGGAGTAGCGGGGCTGATTCTCGGTACCCCGGAGCTGATTGCCCAATGGGTTCCGATATGGCGAGACCGTCGTGGTTCTTCGGAATTGGACATTACCGGTGCGGCCTTGCTCGGTCGAGATGACGTCAGTGACCGAATGGGCGAGATCGCATGCCCCTTGCTGGTCATCCATGGCAGTGCTGATCAAGCAATTGCCCCGGCTCGGTCCCAAGCAGTTGCCGATGCGGTGCAGGATTGTCGTGGTGTCGTCATGGTGCCTGGTGCGGCTCACGCACCGAACATGAGCGACCCCGGGATCGTCAACGACGCACTCCGGAGCTTCTTCCAATCAATTGCCTAAACCCTTTCACTCTTTGCGTTCTGGCACCGGTAGAGCACGCACCAGCATGCTCTACCGGTGCCAGAACGGATCTGCAATTGGCCAGAGCCCAAGTGATTCGCTCACTGCGGATTCTGGACATGCCCCTAGCCCAGATAGCCGACATTGTTGATGGCGGAGATTCCGATGGGTTGTTGGAGTCACACCTTGCTGAGCTTGTTCGCCAGCGAGACGACTACGACAAGAAGGTCCGCGAATTGCGAGACCTTCGATCTCGGAAGGAGATCGCCATGTCCAATACCGTTACGGTGAAGCTCGTTGGGACCCAACAGGTTGCCAGCTTTCGAACCACCACCAGCTATACCGATGTGTTCACCACTATCCCTGCCGGGTTCGGTCGGGTCCTTGGTTTCCTTGGTGCCAACGATGTCGATCCGGCCGGTGCACCGTTTGTCATCTTTCACCAAGCGCCAGAAGCCGATGCTGATGGAGATGTGGCCATGGTTGTGCCTGTGATGGGTTCACTTGATTATCTGGCCGGCCAGGCTGCTGCCAACCAGATCGAAGTCCTGACTGTTGAGGGAGGGCCAGTCGCATCCATCATCCACCGTGGGTCCTACGCGTCCATGGGTGATACCTATGCCTCAGTCAGCGCCTGGATCCATGAGCATGGACATACCCCAACCGGCCCGGGCCGAGAGATCTATATGAACAATCCAGGCGACGTCGCGGAGGAAGATCTCCTCACCGAGATCCAATGGCCAATTGATGCTGACAGCCATGAAACCGGCGCCGGAGAAACGCCATGAGACCGGCCAGTTTCAAGCGCAAAACAGGCAAGAGTCGCAGTCCACAGGAACGGTACGACTCGGCTCGGCCGAGCTACACCAAGGTGAATGAGAAACGATTCGCTGACCTGGAAGCTGGCACTTCTGTGCTCATTCCCAGCCCACAAGACATTGAGCAGGTCATTGATGATCTGGACCCGGCTGAGACGTTGACCCTCAGCCAGCTTCGCCAACGTCTGGCTCAACGACATGGTGCCGACGGGTCATGCCCGGTGATGACGGGCATGAATCTGCGAATCGTCGCCGACCTGGGGTTGGAAGCCATCGATGCTGGGCATGACCCCGCGGTGTCAGGGGAGTTTGGTGGCGAGGTTGTTCCCTTCTGGAAGGTAGTTGAGCCGACCAGCTCGCTGGCATCAAAACTGCCGGGCGGTCCGGACCGGATCACACAGTTGCGGTCCCTCGGCCGTTAGCGACAAGCGGCCAGAAGGGTCAAGCGATGAGGGGAAGTCGGTCGAGATCGAACCCGTGCGACCGCGGGTAGTACCCCCGCAAAAGAAGCGGTACGCGAAAGGGCTTCCACTGATCTGCGGGCTGTGCCAAGCGGTCGGCGATGGCGAAGATGGCCGAGTTGTTAAAACCAAGTCCACAATGGCTGCCGTACACTCGGATGTTCTCGCTGTGGTCGGTTTCTCGGATGAGGGACATGTGCCAATGCACCACACCGTCGGTGCGAGAGTAGATGGAGGTGGCCGGGACCTCCAGCAGGGGCCGATGAGCGGCGCGGGTTTTGCGTTTGAAGCTGGGGTCATGAAGATGTTTGAGTGCATCCCAGAGACCCTGGGCGGACGATGAGTCCTCTTCGACCATCTGGATTGGTGCGCCAAGAGTGATGACTTGGCGTAGTTGCTCTGGTGTGGCCCGAGCCAGCTCGCGGGCGTACAGCCCCCCGAGGCTCCATCCGATAATCGACACGGTTCCCAGCCCCTCTTGCTTCGACTGGGCGTACACACTTTCCAAGAGGTCGACTATTCCGGCTAGGACTGTCTCCGTTGGACCGAGGTTGGCGCCAAGGCTCCATCCATGGCTTTGATAGCCAATCCCATCCAACAGCTCACGGAGCGGCCGGGTCGATCGATCATCAGCAGTGAAGCCGGGGAGAACAATGACGTGATGGCCATCTCCCTGGGGTAGCAATCGACGAAACGGAGAGGCCAATGCCATCGCCGCCCGCTCCAGCGGTGCTCGTGACTCCATAGCCATCATCCAAAGGGGAGGAGCTTCAATGGTGTTGCTCACGCCTTCTCTTTCCTTTTTCTTGAAGGTCGCGGCTTGGCGACGGCCGCAGCCTTCGTTTTAGGTCCACGTTTCTTTGGTGACGCTTTCTTGAGTGCTGCTTTCTTGGGAGTCGGCTTCTTTGGGCTCGTCTTCTTCTTGCTTGCTTTCTTGGCTCGAACTGAAGGTGCCTCGGCAACCGAGTGCCTCGCTTCGATCCGATCCCTGACCTCCTCGTTACTGGGAGCAATAGGGTCGACCCCATCTCCGCCCTTGCGCATGGGAGGAGGAGGCTGCGGCACAGCCCACTCTGCGCCAGTGGCCTCGAACAAGCGCTCAACCTCAGCAATGTGAAGATCGGCCAGGTGCCACAGATCCGGAACCAGGTCACGATCGGAGATCAAGCCGAAGTCCATTCGGTCGCCATAGCTATGGACGGTGATGTTCAGGCCAATCCCATCGGAGATGGTCGACACCGGTATGTAAGCATCCAGCTTGGCCCCAGCGAAATACAGCGATTCTCGCGGACCGGGAACGTTGGAGATCACCACATTGATGGGAGAGTTCATCCGATCAGCCAGCTTGAGCTGCGATACCAGTCTGATAGCGGCGGTGGCTACCACGGGAGATGCATAGTCGACTGACTGACCGAGAGCCTCGGCCGGAATCAGATCGAATTGATTCTTGCCAGCGATCATGGCCTCACGACACCAGGTGACTCGTTCAATTGGGTCATCACAGTCGGTTGGTAGCTCGGCAACCAGGGCCGAGACTCGGTTAGTCCAGGGGTCCTCCTCCTTACCGGTGCGGATTGAAACAGGGACCATGGCCCGCAATGGGGCATCGGGAAGAGCGTCATGTTCGATCAAGTACTGACGAAGGGCACCGGCGCACACTGCCATGACAACATCGTTGAGAGTGCCTCCGGTTGCGTTCTTGAGTTGCTTCAAGTTCGAGAGGGATGTGGAGCGCATGGCAAAGCGTCGATGGGGACTCACCGTCTTGTTCCAGGGAGTCGGGGGTGCGGGAGTGATTGGCAAGCTGACTCGGGATCGGGCTTCGGATTGGGAGTCGGGACGATGAGTGAGCGAGCCGAGCGCATCTCGAGTTTGACTGGCCACTGAACTGAGGTCGGTCAATCCTGCGGACTCGGCCAAGTCTCGCATGATCTTGAGCCCAAGGCGTGCGCCTCGTACTGGGTTAACCGCGATGTTCTTGACTGCGTGCTGGAGCATGTAGCTGTCAGTCGGCGGTTCTTCGCCTTCCCACGGTTGGGCCTCGAAACTGGTCTTGGAATCGCGAGATTCGTCAGTGAATAGCTTGAGCATGATCACGCCGGCCGCGCCATCGATGGTGGCATGGTGAGTCTTCTGCAACAGAGCCCAACGTCCATCAGCCAGACCTTCAATGACATAGGCCTCCCATAAGGGTCTTGCCCGATCCATCTTGCGGCCAACAATTCGAGCCACCTGTTCTGCCAGCTGATCAGCTGCACCCGGAGGAGCAACGCCGATATGGCGTACGTGGTAGTCAAGGTCAAAGTCGGCGTCCTCGATCCAGTAAGGACGATCCAGAGCTAGCGGAACCTCAACTACCTTGCGACGTAGAGGCTCCAGGTGGCTGACCATGATTTCCATCCGTTCCCGAACGGCGGTGAACGGATCGAAGTCTTCGCTCGGCCGGTCATAGATACTGAGACCGTTCACGTGCCCGTAGGTGTGGTCGGTATCCATAAGTAGGAAGCTGAGGTCGAGTCCGGTGAGCTGTTTCATTCGGGTTCTCCGGTGGAAGGCAGTGCAACACTATGGCTCAGATCAGCGGGATTGGAAAGAGCCACACGACCTGTAGCGTTGGCGAGGCTCGTTGGTGTTCAGGTCGGCGAGGAGGAACTTCCGGCTAGGGTCGTGCCCTGATGAATCCCTCCAATGATCTCCGTCCCGCGACGGAGCGATGGTTTGTCAAGCGGGGTGTGCCCCATCTGATCGCGGACTATGAACCATCAACTCGTGTCTGGACGAGGGCCAAGCCGTTCCTTGTTGGGGTGCTGGTCTTGGAGGCAATGTTGCCGTTTAGCGATCGCTACACTGGTGCTTCCCAGGGCCTGGTATTTGTGGCTTCAGTTGGGATGATGTTGGCTGCGGTCCTGACCTTCAACCGACTCCGTGGCCGACGAATGTTCGACGCGCTCGATGAGGTAGAGCTTCCTGAGCTGGCGTTCTTTGCATTCGCGCCCGCTGCCATTGTGTTCATTCTCGATACTGCCCGGATTGCCCCCGCCCTTCGATACGTGGCCGCCAATCTGGGGCTTCTCTTCCTGGTCTATCTCGTCGTCGGTTTCGGGCTGTTACCGATGATCCGTTGGTCCATCGGCAACATGGTTCACCACCTCCAAGCCGTCTTTCGCCTCTTTGCTCGAACCCTGCCGGTCTTGTTGGTTCTCACTGTCTTCATGTTCATCAATGCCGAGATCTGGCAGGTTGCCCACCTGGTGGGCCCTCCGGCATTCGCCATTGTTGGTGGCCTGGTTGTCTTGATTGGACTGGGATTCTTGTGGCTGTCATCTGATGAGGTAATCGATGAGATTGATGAGTTCGAGAGCTGGAACGATGTGCTCTCGATGGTGAGTGATTCTCCGCTCCGGGGCGCCTCGCGACCCAGTAGCGAACTTACCAGTTCGAAGTTGACCCGTAGCGGCCGACTGAATCTGCGCATCCTGGTTCTGGTCAGCTTGACCACCCAAGTTGTTCTCGTCGGTTTACTCGTTGTCGGATTTTATCTAGTACTTGGAGCGATCTTCATCAACCGCGAAGTCCTGCAGCTCTGGACCGAAGCTACTGATGTGGTCGCCCTGGCCTCGCACCGAGTCGGAGGCCTCAATCTGCTTATTACCCGCGAGCATTTGCGGGTGGCCGGTCTAGTAGGTGCCCTGTCTGGCTTGAATGCAGCTGTCTCCGCCCTCACCGACCAGGCCTATCGCGAAACGTTCCTGGCCGAACTTGCGGCAGAAGTCCGCGAGAATCTGGCGGTTGAGCGTCTCTATGGTGCCTTGCCAGTGTCTGGCTCAGGGCTTACAGACAAGACGAGCTAGTGGTTCGCTTCGGCCAAGACAGCAATCGTACGCTGACGTTCATCAGGATCGAGGGCAGAGACAACCCCACTAAACTCGGTCGCACCAGCAGCTCGTAGAGCTTCTAAGCCCTCGCGGACCTTGTCTTCGGTTCCAATCAGTGAAATATCTGCTGGACCTTCGACTCCCTCGACATCCAACATCGAACGATACGACGGCAAATCGCCGTAGCCGGTCAAGAAACTGGCCACCATGTCGCGAGCAATGTCGTCATGATCAGTAACCCATACCGGAAGACTGCAGATCACCGCGGGCGCTGGCCGATCGGCGGCCGTAGCGGCTTCGCTGATCTTGGGCACGATTTGTTGCTCCAAAGTCTTTGGTCCGACGCACCACAGGATGGTTCCGTCCGTGCGACTACCGGCGATCTTGAGCATCTGATCGCCCAGCGCGGCGAGCATCAGCTTTGGAGGGGTCCCGACCAGGAGTGGATTGTCAGCTTCAAGACTCCAGGCTTCACCCTTGTAGTCAGCCTTGCCTGTCGCCAACAAGCTTTCGACGATACTGACATAGTCCAGCATGTGGCGGATGGGTTTGTCCCAATTCATCATCCAGCGGTCCTCGACCGATGGCCGGTGGGCCAGGCCAATGCCGAGAATGACTCGCCCGTTGGTTGCTGCCTGCGCGGTGAGAGCTTGGGAGGCCATGACCTGGGGGTGGCGAGTCCAGGTCGGGACAACCGCCGTGCCCAGTTCGATCTTCGAGGTAACATTGCCAGCCAAGGCCAGAGCAGTCAGCGCGTCGACATGGCCGATCTGGGCCACCCAGTAGGTGGCGAAGCCAGCTGACTCGGCCGCGGCCATGTCATCCAGGAGCACCTGGAGGTCTGGGGTGGCGAGATTGTTGGAACCGTTGATACCGATCTTCATGTCCGGACACTAGCGAACCGGTGACGCGCGGGCTAACCCACCAGAGCGCAATGGCGTTGTGGCTCAGAAACGGCTTGACTTTGAGACGGTTGTAGGCCTCAAGCCAGTTGCTCGGTGATTGTGTCGACTAGGGGCCAGATGATGGGGTCCAGCAGTGATGACGGGGCCTCGGGCGAAGATCCGAATCTGGCGATGACTAGATCTCGCTCCGGGTCTATGTAGAGTGTCTGGCCGTGAGCACCCCGAGCCACTGGACAGCAACGTCCCGCGACGTGGCGATACCACCATTGGGATCGGTACGACCAGTCATGCAGATTTCCGTAGTCGCCTTGGGCAAAGACTTCTTGGTCCCCGCCAGCCAGGATTGACTCAACAACCCGCGTCGGAAGTACTTGCTTGGTACCGACTCGTCCTTGGTTGGTGAAGAGAAGGCCGAAGCGAAGGAAGTCCCGCAGCGTTGCCGAAGCCGTTGTCTCGCCTCCGACCGAATCAACCATGAAGAGGTAGTCATGCTCTGCCCCAATGTGTTGCCAGATGAGATCTGAAGCCAGGTCGTTGAGGCCCCGGCCAGTGACCCTGCGCAGAATCCAGCCGAGCACAAAGATGTTGGGTTCCCGGTAGGCAAAGACTTGGCCGTGTTGTCCTTCCTTGGCGATCGTGGGCAAGAAGTCAGCCAGGGTGATCAGATTGTCTTGGTCTGCGGGGATCATCCCCGTTGACCGGATGAAGGTCCAGACATCAGAAGTTGGATCCAGATAGTTCTCGTCTAAAGACATGCCGACAACCATGTCCATCACTTGTCGAATGGTGGCGTCTGCCCAGGCTGAACCTTGGAGTTCGCCAAGCACCGAGGTGACCAGAGCGTTGGCGTCGAGGACTTCCTGCTCGATCAACAATTCAGCAATGGTGCCAACCAGAGACTTATTGCACGACATCAAGGTGTGGGGAGTATGTGGCCCGGCCTCGCCCCGGTACTTCTCATAGACCAGCTTCCCGTGATGGAGAATGGCCAACGCATCGGTATGGCTGGTGGACAGCATCTCTTCCCAGGACAATCTGGTTCCGTCAGCCAGAGTGATGTCGGACTCAACGAGACGGGCCCCATCCCGTTCCAGGGGTCGACTGGCACCGGGTCCACGCCATGCCGCCTTTGTAGGTACCAGCTGCTCCATGTGGTTGAAGCTCCAGCGAAGCTGAGGCCATTGGTAGAAGGAGCCGTCACCAAACCGAATGACCTTGTCCGGCGCTGGTGGATGACCCGTCATCCAGGAATCGGTTGTGATTTCCCCAGGACTCATGGTTCGGCTCGACTCATGGTTCGACTCTAGGTCAGCGGGACGTCTATGTTCTGCTTAGTGACCGGAGGTCTGCGCCGTACCCTCGTACACGAAGTAGCCGATCCAAAGAGAGCAACCATGACCGTGCTTGATGTCGATTCCTCCCTGCCAACGCTGGCCGCACTGCGTGGCCAAGAGGTTGGCGTCAGCGAATGGAAGCAGATTGATCAGAGCGAGATTGATCAGTTCACCGCCCTGGTTGGCGACGGTGGCCCCATCCACAATGACCCGGAAGAGGCGGCCCGTATTGCTCCCTTTGGTGGGACCATTGTGCAAGGGTTCATGCTCCTCGCTTGCCTCACGGGCTTCGCCAAGAATCTTCACCTGCCCCAGGACGGCATCGTCTTCCGCTTGAACTACGGTTTTGATCGAGTTCGCCTGATTGCCCCCGTCCCCGTCAACAGCAGAGTCCGTGGACGGTTCAAAATGAAAGATCTGGTTGCTCGGGGCGATAATGCCGCCCTGATGACCTTTGATGCCACCATCGAGATCGACGGGTCCGAAACTCCGGCCCTTGTCGCCGACTGGCTGGCCTACCTCCAGCTTGGGCAGAAGGAAGCATCATGAGCGAAACGTTCGACACGATGATCCCACCGTTGAAACTTATCAGCGACCATCTGGATCGTCAGGCCAACGATCGTCCCGATCAGGACTTCCTCGTCCTGGATGACGAACGCTTGACCTATGCCCAAACCAAGGATCGCGTCGATGAGGTGGCACGAGCGCTGCTGAACGCTGGTGTGGAGGTCGGTGACCGGGTTGCCCTTTTGAGTGGGCCAAGGCCTGAGTTCTTCATCCATTTTCTGGCCACCACCAGCGTTGGTGCCATCTGGCTGGGGCTCAACCCCAAGTACACCTCAGGCGAACTCGACCATGTCGTTGGCGACGCCGAGCCACGCCTGCTGTTCGGCTTCGCCGATGTCACCGGTGAGGATCAGCTGGAGAAGCTGGACGGCCTTGTCGCCACCCACCAGTCGATCAATGAACTAGTTCTGCTGGACGACACCGATCATGCGGGGGCAATAGGCTGGCACGACTTCGTGCAAGGAGCGACCCAGGTCAGCCACGAGCAACTCCTGGAGCGTCGGGCCTCGGTCGACACCCTGGACCCAGCCTTCCTTGTCTACACCTCGGGAACCTCAGGTCGCCCGAAAGGCGCTCTGCTCACCCATCGTGGCTCGAACTTCTGCAATGTCATCGCGGTGGAACGCAAAGCCCTGTCGGACCGAACCATGATCTGCAACTTCCCGATCAACCATGTCGCCGCTATTGGGGACGTCTGTGGGAGAACCATGACCGGCGGTGGCACCATCTTCTTCCAGGAGAAATTCTCGCCCTCAGCAGTGATGGAGCTGACCGAGAAGGAAAAGCTCAACACCTTTGGTGGTGTGCCAACCATGCTCCAGATGTGTGTCAGCCACCCTAAGTTTGGCGACTGTGACCTGACCTCGGTTGACTTGTTGGCCTGGGGCGGCGCTGCTATGCCTGCGGAGTTACTGCAGACCTTGATGGACAAGACCGATTGCACCCGTTGCACCATGGGTTATGGCATGACCGAAACAACCGGTGGCGTGACCTATAGCGGCCTGTTTGACTCGGTCGACTTGTTGGCAACCACGGTTGGTACGCCCGATGAGCGGCAACCGCTTCGGATCTGGCATGCCGAAGATCGTGAGGCTGTCGGAGAGGAGGCAGGGGAGATTCAGGTTCACGGCGACTACACCATGGCTGGCTACTGGCGATTGCCCGAAGCATCGGCCAACGCGTTCACTGACGATGGCTGGTTTCGCACCGGCGACCTAGCTATTCGCCGCGACGATGGCTATGTGCAGATCGTTGGCCGCATGAGTGAGATGTTCAAGAGTGGTGGCTACAACGTGTACCCCCGTGAGGTCGAGCTGGCTCTCCAAGAGTATCCTGGTGTGAGCCTGGCGGCCGTTATCAGCGTGCCCGATCCGGTCTTCCAAGAAATTGGTATCGCTTATGTGATGGGGGCCGACGGACTTGACCCAGACGAGGTGGGAGCCGCCGCTTCTGACAAGCTGGCCAACTACAAGGTACCCAAGGAAATCATCGTCCTTGAAGCGTTGCCAATGCTGCCAATCGGCAAGGTCGACAAGAAGGCGCTGCTTGCCGCATGGCACGAGAGTGTAAAAAGCGACTAGTGGTCGGTGAACAGGCCTGAGGTTGGGTTTGAGCCGTCCAGAGCATCAGCAGCCAAGATGACGGCGGCCGAGGTATAGGTGCTGCGTTCATTGTCAGGGAAGTACACGAGCTCGGGAAATACCAAGCCAGTGAAGTAGCGACCGTCTCGATCACGCAGTGCCTGGGCCCAGGTGAATAAGGTCAACGCGGTCGAGCGTTCGCCTGCCGCCAAGTGGGCAATTACGCATTCACAGGTTTCAGCTGCAGTAACCCATGGCCGATCCGACACGCAGCGGATGCCCTTTCCTGGCATGGCAAACGTTTCCCAACCATTGGCCATGTGTTTCCGAGCATCATCGCCAACAATGGCACCCGTCATTACCGGGTAGTACCAGTCCATGGCCCACCGTTCTTTGGGCTCGAACGCTTCGGGATGGTTGGCAATCACATTGACCAACCGTGCTCGACCTTCAGTCCAATGGGCTCGATCGTGACCGAGCGTGCCCGCGATATCGATAGCGCATTGCAAGCTATGACAGATGGAGGAGGACCCGGTGAGCAGGGCGTAGCTCCAAGGGCGCCCGTCGGAGTGGCGGGCCCAGATCACCTCACCACGTTTGGTTTGCATGTCCAGCACAAACTCCATGGCTGAATCGACCACCGGCCAGTAGGACTCGAGGAAGCCTTGGTCATCGGTGACCAGGTATTGATGCCAGATACCAGCAGCAATGTAGGCAATGCAGTTCACATCGAGTTTGGCGTCTTCGATCCCATTGGCCAGGTAGTAGTTGTGCCAGCTGCCATCGGGTCGTTGGAGGTCCCGCAGCCATTGATAGGCGTGTTCCGCTTGGTCAATAAAGCCGCAGGTGGCAAGGGCCATGGCGGCTTCAATATGGTTCCACGGGTCGGCATGGCCGCCGGGAAACCAGGGGATCATTCCCGACGGCAGCTGCCACTCAGCAATGGTTTCTGCGGAGAGACGAAGGTCATCGGAGCTGAGTACGCCGTCAACGGACGGGATCTTCACGCCTTGGCTCCAGCATTGCTTGACGGGACGCTGCCTGTTGAGACGATCCGCTCGGCACCGATCATGTTGTCGGCGATGAACGTCGGTCCGGCTTCCCTATTAGTTGGCTGCTCCGTGGCACCAGGACGATCGGCGTAGACCACCCGAGACTTACCCAGGACCGGGTTGAGTACGCGCTCAGCTGTTCGCGTCACGGCCGGTGCCTTGACAATGTCCCAGGTCAGCATCTTCAGGTAAGCCTGGACCATGGGGTTGTCTTCGTTGTCGATACCAACAGCACACTTCAGCCACCAATAGGGACTGTGAAGAGCATGGGCCCGATGGCTCTCGCCTGGCTCGAACCCGACCGAGGCAAGTTTGGTTCGTAGCTCCGGTAGTCCATAGATTCGGACGTGGCCACCTTCTGCGGCCGGCGCATGGTAGTCATCGCTCAGCCACCAGCAGATCTGTTCGGGAAGTGCAGCAGGAACAGTGGCTGCTAGGCAGCCTCCGGGTTTGAGCACCCGGAACAGCTCGGCCATGACTCCCTGATCATCGGGAACGTGTTCGAGGATTTCTGAAGCAATGATCCGATCAAAAGTGTGATCAGCAAACGGTAACGTCACCCCATTGGCTTGTACCGAAACCGTGGTGATGTTCTTGGGTAGCTCACCTTCCAGATACATGGCGGCGAAGGTGTCCTTCGTGCTTTTCATCTCGTCGTAGGCCAGATCGGCGGCGACAACCGAGGCGCCACGTCGGGCAGTCTCAAAAGCATGGCGGCCAAAGCCCGCACCCAGATCCAGCACGAGCATGCCGGGTTCGAGTCTGAGCTTGGTGTAGTCAACAGTCAGCATTAGCGGTCACTCCCGATTCTGGCGTCGTGGGCCCCGGCTGCTCGTTTCTCTTCGTGCAGGGCAATGACTTCACGATATTGGGTAACGGTATTGATTGCCGTCTGACGCCAGGTGTACAACTTGCTTACTCGCTCACGGCCTGCTGCACCCATCCGGGCCCGCAGCTCAGGATCGTCCAGGGCAAGAGTCAAGACTCGGGCCAGGTCTTCTGAGTCGCCAGCCTTGCAGCGCAGGACGGTTTCACCGTCAACACCGGTCACTTCGGGAAGGGCCCCACCGTCGGAGGCAACAAGTGGTGTTGCTGAGCCCATGGCCTCAACCGCCGGTAGCGAGAAGCCCTCGTAGAGGGATGGCACAACAGCGATTTCAGACTCGGCGTAGAGCTCAACGATTCGCTCGTCGGGAACTCCGGTTACGAAGGTGATGTGAGGTGTCAAGCCGAGCTTGTCGATAAGGGTGGCCGTGGTACCACCAGGCTTGGATCGGCCAATCACGGTCAAGGTGATGTCTCGCTCGGTGCGCAATTTGGCCATGGCTTCCAGCAAGAACTTGAGTCCCTTGAGTTCGACGTCGGCGCTGGCGGTGGTAATGAGGCGCCCCGGGGTCCGGGTGACCTCGGGTATTGGTTTGAACAGGTCGGGATCAACACCGACATGGACCAGACGCATCCGGTCAAGATCAACACCCATGTCATTGTGGATGTCCTGGATGGAGTTGTCCGATACCACCAGGATGCGGGGCATCCGCTGGGCCACTCGGCCCTGCATTTTCACAAAGCCGTACCAGCGACCAATGCTCATGCGCTTGCGCCAGTTTGGTGCGGCTTCCATCTCCAGTCGACGGTCAACGGTGATTGGATGATGGAGAGTTACCAGGGTTGGAATGAGCTTGTCGATTCCCAAGATTCCATAGCCAAGGCATTGGTTGTCGTGCACCAGGTCGAAATCTGGTGCACGGGTCTTCATGGTTTGCAGTGCCCGGTAGCTGAATGCCAGTGGCTCGGGGAACTGACCAGTTGAAAAGGTTGCCAGTTCCAGGATGTCGGCCTTGGACTTGATTTCCCAATAGGCGGGAAAGCGGCCGGGGTACTGATCGTTGAAAATGTCGAGGCTCGGTAGCGTGGTCAAGCCGATTCGGTCATCGAGCACGGGGTAGGGCTGGCCGGAGAACACCTCGACGGAGTGTCCAAGGTCGACCAGGGCCTTCGTCAGGTGGCGGGTGTAGATGCCCTGCCCTCCGACCGTTGGCTTGGATCGGTACGAAAGATAGGCCAGGCGCAGCGGCCGATCTTGGGACGGGGCCGCCGTCGTTGAAGAAGCGGGACTAGAGGTGGCTGGATTGGACGACATTCATAACCTTCAAGCTTGCACGTGTCCCGGGAGGAACGATGTCGGAGTCTTTTGGGGTTCCGACAGGTTGACGTTGTAAGGCTAGTGGCCGATCTCCTCTCCGCTACTCCGCGGTAACAACGCATTTAGGGGTGGTCCAACTCAAAATGGCCCAGAGGCTGGCAGCTCGCTACTATCTCGGCATGCTCGGAGACACGCTCACCCTCGCCCAGTTGAATGATGATCCGGACCCGTACTTGGCCAGAATGCGAGCCGAAGAGCCGGTTTGCTGGGTGCCTTCGGTCCAGATGTACTTCGTCACCAAATGGGACGACGTCGCCTATGTCGAGGACCATCCAGAGCTCTTCACCGCGGCAACCGAACCGTCGTTCTTGGCCCGAACGCTTGGTGAGAGCATGCTCACTCTCGATCCGCCCAAGTTGGATCGGATTCGCTCGATCATGTTGCCGTCTTTCAAGGCCGGTGGACGAAGCGGCGAGTTCGCCAAGGGTGAATTGCGCAAGATGGCTGATGGCATCCTGGACATGATTGTCGAGTCGGGCGACAGCAGTTTTGATCTGATTGAGCGGTATGCCCAACCTCTGGCTGCGGGGTCCTTGGCCAAGGTCCTTGGGCTTGATCACCACAGTTTTGATCAGATGTGGGATTGGTGTTGTGGCTTGGTTGCCGATATCTCCAACTTTGAAGATGATCCTGAGCTACAGGCAATCGGCGACAAGACGAAGGCCGAAATCAGTGAAGCATTGGAACCCTTTCTTGCCAAGAGCCGAGCCAGTACGGCGGCACTTGAGGGCGAAGGCGGTCCTGGGCAGGTTGGACGGAGCGCTATTGATGCGTTCATCCTTGGTGGCGCGACCTCTGAGGAGATCATCAACAATGTCCGACTGATGATTTCAGGCGGGATCAACGAACCTTGTGAGGGAATTGGCCTTGTCGCTTTCACCCTCCTGGACAGGCCCGATTTGCGAAAGAGAATCCAGACTGAGCCTCAGAAGATGGGTCGGCTGGTCGAAGAGGTCCTACGACTTCATTGTCCGGTGGGAACAGTGACTCGCCAGGCAACACAAGATCTGGAACTTGCGGGGGTAGCCATCCCCAAGGGCGCGCTGGTGTCTGGGGTGCTTCGGTCCATCAACCATGACGAGTCCCATTGGGACAATCCGATGGAGATTGACCTTGATCGGCGGCAAGGCCCTCACGCGGCCTTTGCCCTAGGTGCTCACCGTTGCCTTGGTGAGTGGTTGGGACGACAGGTCCTTCGCCAAGGAGTCGAGCAACTTCTGGCCCGATTCCCGATGCTGACCCTTGATCCCGAACGCCCGATGATCGTCTCGGGATTTGAGTTCCGTGGACCAACTGAGTTGTGGCTGCTCACCGGTGAGTAATATCGCAGGATGACTTACCACACACGAGCTGAACAGCTCCTGAACGTCTCCCTCTTTGCTGGCTGCAGCAAGCGGGATGTGACCAGCTTGGCCAAGGCATCTCGCGTCGAGCAGATTGACGCCGGACACGTCGTGATTTCTGAAGGCTCACCTTCTCCGAATCTCTATGTGATTCTGGCTGGCACGGCGGAGGTGACTCGTGGCGGACTGAAGGTTGGAGTCATCGAACGAGGCGAGGCGCTCGGTGAGCTCGGCGTCATCCTGGGTGAGCCTCGAAGTGCAACGGTGACAGCCAAGACGTCACTGGAATTATTGGTACTGGATCAGGAGTCTTTGCAAAAAGCGCTGGACTCGGTTCCAGGGCTGGGTTGGAAACTGCTTCAGACCGTGGCCACCCGACTGGCCAGCACTCAATCACAACCCCCGACCTAAAGCATTCGCGAACGGAGTAAGAATGAGCATCCTGATCAAGGGCGGCCAAGTCGTTTCTTCGTCCGGAGCGACGCCAGCTGACCTGATCGTGGATGGGGAGACGATTGCTGCGGTCTTGGACCCTGCGTCGGACCTGGCCCACTCAGCCGCAGCATCGTCAGCCAAGATCATCGATGCCAGCGGTTGTTATGTCGTTCCTGGTGGGGTTGACGTCCATACCCATCTTCAATTGCCGATGAGTCCGGAGGCAACGTCCAGCGATTCCTTTGAATCGGGAACAGCGGCCGCGGCATGGGGTGGAACGACCACCATCATCGATTTCGCTGGCCAGATGCAGGGCTTCCAGGTTCGCGACGTCATCGAGGAGCGACTTGCCGAGGCTCAAGGTCAGTGTGCCATCGACTATGGCTTCCACCTTTCGATGGGTGACATCAACGAGGACTCGCTGGGTGAGATGAAGAACGTCGTTGATGAGGGGATCAGCAGCTTCAAGTTCTTCATGGCTTACCCCGGTGCGAACTACTCCGATGATGGCCAGTTGTTGCAGGCCATGCAGCGGGCTGGTGGATTGGGTGCGTTGTCAATGATGCACGCTGAGAACGGCATCGCTATCGATGTGCTGCGGGATCAGGCAGTGAAACGCGGCGACATTGATCCGGTTTGGCACGGTCGCACCAGACCAGCCCGACTCGAGGCCGAAGCTGTTCACCGTGCTGGTGCGTTAGCCGAAGTGGCCGAGGCCCCGTTGTACATCGTGCACCTGACTTCGGTTGAAGCATTGGAGCAAGTGGCTTGGGCCCGTGATGCAGGCCAGAACGTGTTTGCTGAAACCTGTCCTCAGTACCTGTACCTGTCCTTTGAGGAGCACCTGGATCAGACCGGTCAGGCCGGCCTGCGTCATATTTGTTCCCCTCCGCTCCGGCCAGCTTCGACCCATGACCATCTCTGGAAGGGCTTGCGAATAAATGACCTGGCAGTGGTGTCGACCGATCATTGTCCGTTCTGTGATGCGGAGAAGCGACTTGGAATTGACGATTTTCGTCCCACTCCAAACGGTCTCGGTTCGCTGGAGCATCGGATGGACCTGATCTATCAGGGTGTGGTCGCGGGTGAACTAAGTCTGGCTCGGTGGGTTGATACGTGTTCAACCACTCCGGCTCGACTGTTTGGCATGTATCCCCGCAAGGGTGTGCTTGCCCCAGGGGCAGATGCCGACATTGTCATCTATGACCCGGCCGTTCAGCACACCTTGGGGGTGGCCACTCACCACATGAACGTGGACCATTCAGTGTGGGAAGGCATGGAAGTCACCGGTCAGGTCCGAACCGTCTTGTCGCGAGGTTCGGTTGTTCTGGACAACCGGGTCTACCAGGGCCGTGCCGGCCACGGGCAATTCTTGGCTCGGTCCCTCAGTGACGTCTTGATCTAGCAGCAACACCCTGACCTTGGTCCAACCTTTTTGAGAAACCTTGAGCGAGGCGCGAACTGTTCGTGTCTCTCGCTCGTACAGGTGGTTGAGATCGTGGCCAACCGGCATTCCTAGATCGGTTGGCCCAAACGGAGGGACTGGTATGGGAGACGTTCGCACTGAGAGCCGCGCCACAGCACGGGCGCTGCCAGACACGACAGAGGCGTTGCCAGACACAGTGGCGGCGACCACAATGATTCCCTTTTTGATACTGGTCAGCATTGGAGCAGCGGTGTCGCTCGCTCTCGGAACCTATGGCAATGTGCATGCGCCAACCGGCAAAGGAATCGCAACCTTCGGTTTCCCGGCTGTGCTTCCAATGAAGGCCTGGTTTGCTACCGGTGCCGCGGCATTGGGTCTTGGTCAATTGACATCGGCCCTCTGGATGTGGGGCAAGCTGCCCTTCGGGAAGGCGCCAGGGTGGATCGGGCCGACTCATCGATGGTTGGGAACAGCAGCATTCCTTCTCACTCTTCCGGTGGCCTATCACTGCCTGTGGGCCCTAGGTTTCCGGACCACCAGCCCGCGAGTGCTACTCCACTCGCTCCTTGGTTGCGCCTTCTACGGCGTCTTCACCACCAAGATGCTGGTCCTTCGCTCCCGTCGTCTTGCCGGGTGGATGCTGCCAGCCGTCGGCGGGTTTCTCGTCACCATCTTGACGGGACTGTGGCTTACTTCGTCGCTCTGGTTCTTTACCAATAGTGGATTCCCCGGTGTCTGAGCATCGGACAAGAGCTGTCAACAATCATCACAGAACAGGAGAGAGACAATGAATCGTCCATTCATCACCGGCCTATTGGCCATCGGACTAGCTGCAACTGCGTGTGGGTCAGATGCGCCCCTCACTGCCCCGGCGGCTCCCGCATCTACCGCGGTGGTACCCGCGGCAGTTCCGACAGCAAGCGGGGCATCGGTAACCGGCTCGGAATCATCCTTGGGATCGATCTTGGTTGGTGAGCGTGGTCTCACGGTCTATGGGTTTACCAACGACAATGCGGCGGCTTCAACCTGCACCGGCGCGTGTGCGGATGCTTGGCCACCCCTCGTTGTCAGCGAGGATTGGTCAGTCGCCCCTGGTCTAGATCTTGGAATCTTTGCTACGACCGTCCGAGACGATGGGCAGCTCCAGCTCGTTGCCGGTAAGTGGCCGCTCTACTACTTCGCTGGCGATATTGCTCCCGGTGACGCGAACGGCCAGGGCTCAGGTGACGTCTGGTTCGTCGTTGGCACTGACGGCATCCTTGTCACTGACGCCGCCACGGCACAAGAGGGCGGGGACGCGGTAGGAGTCCTGGTTGGTCAGAGCAGTCTTGGCGACGTTCTGACTGATCAAGTCGGACTCTCGCTCTACGGGTTCAAGGAGGACGTCGATGGTGTCCCCAGTTGTGAGGAAGCTTGCGCCGATGCTTGGCCGCCGCTAGTCATTGCCACTGCTGACCTTCCCGCCGACCTTGACCCCACCGTGTTCTCGGTCGTGCAACGGTCAGACGGGTCGTTCCAACTTCGCGCTGGAGCTTGGCCGCTGTACCGATTCGCTGGAGACGCTGCCCCGGGAGACACTAACGGGCAAGGCTCGGGTGATGTCTGGTTCCTGGCTGCACCGGATGGCTCACTCCTTGGTGGAGCCGGTTCGGCGGATGATTCAGCCGGCAGTTCAGGCGATGGTTCCTACGGCAGCTCCGACTCCTAGATACCACTGCCAGAAACGGTTGGCCACGGCCAGCTGATGCTGAGACTGGTGTCTTTGATTCCAGCAGTGCATCAGTTTTGGAGGGAAGGGTTGGGCCGGGTCAAGGACCCGGCCCAACCCGATGCTCAGTTTCCACTAGACAGATTGTGTGAGCATCGTGCTTGTTGCTACATGGCCGACAAGATCTCGTCGGTAAAGAGATCGTCGGCGCTGATGTCGATGTCGGCCAGCTTGAGGGTGGCGATGTTGGCGGCGATGTCGTCGGCAGACATTGAAAGCAGGCCGTTGGCCTTGGTGGAGTCGGTGACCATCACACTCTCCAACAGTTCACTTTGGAATTGCTGCTGGTCTGGGTTGAGATCCAGATCCTTGCCGTACTTTTCCAACGTGTGCTTGACCCCGAGTGATGGGTCGGCCAGATTCTTCTCATAGCCCGCCCTCTCGCCCTTCAAGAAGCTGACCAACTCGTCCTTGTGATTCTTGATGGTGTCTTCAGTGGCGAAGTAGCAGCCGGCAAAGATCGAGAAGCCGTAGTCGGCAAACAACATGGTGTTGGTTTCAATACCAAGGGCTTTCAGCTGGGCCGGTTCATTGATGGCGAAGACAACTTGGCCGTCAACTTCACCTTCGGCTGTCGGTGCTGGGTCGTACTGGACGGGGACGATATCGATGTCGGATGCGTCAACGCCTGCCGCCGCAAGGAAGACTTCCCACGGGGTTTGGTTGCCCTGGGCGACACCGATGTTCTTGCCGTGCAAGTCATCAGGAGTCTTGATTGCATTGTCGGCCAGACTCATGATGCAAAGAGGATTCTTCTGGAGGCGGACGCCGAAGATCTTGATCTTGGCTCCTTCCAATCGACCTCGACCAATATTGTCTGCTCCGTCGCCGCCAACCAGTGCATCACCACCGACCACGGTGGCCACCGTTGCTGCACTTGGCCCGCCGGGAACTACCTGGACGTCGAGGCCCATGTCAGCGAAGGTGCCGTCTTCGATGGAAATGTAGGTGCCCGAGTGTTCCACGTTCGGCAGCCAAGATAATTGGTAGGGGAGGGCGAACGGCTCACCCGATGCTCCGCCAGCAGAATCACTGCCGCCACAGGCTGCCAAGAAGGATGAGAATGACCCTGCGAAGGTGAGTCCGCCAGCGAGGGCAGCTC
Source organism: Actinomycetes bacterium (assembly GCA_024280015.1). GTDB lineage: Bacteria > Actinomycetota > Acidimicrobiia > Acidimicrobiales > SZUA-35 > JAJRQY01. The sequence goes on along the minus strand of JAJRQY010000157.1, from coordinate 19,852 downwards.
CTCGACCAAGAACGGTTCTCCGAGTGTGAATAGGTGTATTCATAATTTCTCCCCATATTTTAGTGTTAAACGATATCTCTAATTGCTAGTTCAATAGATAGGTGGAGTCATTAACTAGCCTTGTTTATTAATGCAGCATGACAGATCAATTCAGGACATGCCGTGGAATCGGCGAAGAACCAGGCCCTCTAACATGGAAGCCAGGCTGTAGACCGCTACGGCCGAAGCAGTAATCACCACGACGACCGTCCAGAGATCGACAAAGTCTGAGTGAGCAAGAGCGAGGACCATCCGGTTGCCGATGCCCTTACCGGTGGCCAACCATTCGGCCAACGTGGCTCCAATAATGGCCAAGGGTCCGGCAACTCGGGCCGATGCGAACACCGACGGCAGGGCATAGGGAAGTCGTACGGCAAACAGTTGGTGGCGACTGCTCCCGCCAAACGCGCTAACGGCCTCCAGGGCTGGTTCGGGCGTAGACCGCAAACCATCAACGATCTGAACCAGACTGGGGAAAAAGGTCACAATGCCAGCGATTACCAGGACGCACAAGAGACCCCGGCCAAAGATGAGGGCAACAAGGGGAGTCATGGCGACGAGGGGGACGGCACGGACCCCGATGGCAATGGGCATCACGGCTTGCTCGATGGCCTTGTTAGACGTGACGGCGATGGCAAGAACAAGAGCCCCGATCGTGCCGACCGCATACCCTAAGCCAGCATTGCGGAGGGTGATGAGCAGGTCAGCGCCCATACTCTGGCGGACCTCGGGTCCCTCGGGCCCAGATACATAGCGCCATACATCAAGGGGGGTCTTGGCGAAGAAGTTGTTGAGGTCAAAGACCTTGATGAGAAGTGCCCACAAGCCAATGATCAGAACGACCGAGCCGACGAAATAGGCGGTAGTGGTTAGAGCACGTTGCCACAACGAACCTCTTGATGTCGGGGTCACAATGTCACCAAGGTCGGTGGTGGTCGCTCGCCACGGGGTGAGCCAATCTCCAATCAGGCCGGTGCCGACATAGACAATGGCCGACAAGGCGGTCAATACCATGGCCAGGCCCCAGGTTCGGGCAACGTCAAAGGACTGTTGGCTGGCGATCATGGCGACGCCAAGTCCACGAGTGCCACCGAGGAATTCACCAATGACGGCACCAAGAAGGGCGGCTGGCGCGGCAATTTTGAGACCAGAGGTGATGCCGGGGATGGCACTGCGTAGACGAACCTTGGTGAGTTCGGCCCACGATCCGCCGCCGGCCGCCCGGACCAGGTCCAGATGGACTGGATGAGCGGAGCGGAGACCAATGGTTACCCCAACCACGGTGGTGAACAGAACAGCTTGGGCGGCAACCGCAATCTTGGCTTGGTCGCCGCTGAAGATGATCTTGAGAATTGGAGCGGTGGCAATCAAGGGCAGGCAATAGACGGCAACGACGAGGCGAAAAGCGATCCGCTCAATCGCTGGGACGAAAACAAAGACAATGCCGACAGCAAAGGCCATCAGGTTTCCCCACAAGTAGCCAAGGGATGCTTCATACATTGTTTGCTTGATATGGGGGCCGTAGAAGCTGAAGTCGTCGAGCATCTTTGCCGCTAGAACCCACGGAGCAGGGACCGATGAGTGTTCTCGGAGGAAGACTTCACTGGTCAAGATCCACACTGTCAGTAGCGCACCGAGGCCAGCCAGTCGGGCTAGCCAAACCGATGAATCAAATCTGCCAGCAGGTGCTTGTATCATCAGTCATCCTGTCCTGAGTACAGCAGTGAGGCCAGATGATCTTCGATCTCGTGCATCTTGTTGCTGCGCAGTACCTCGGGAAGTCGTGGCCGCGGTAAGTCAATGGTGACGGTGTCAAGAATCTGCCCAGGTCGAGCGGTCATGACGGCAACTTGGTCCGACAAGTACGCGGCTTCGGTGATGGAGTGGGTCACCATCAGGGTGGTGCAGGCCCGTTCGGTCCAGATGCGTTGCAGCTCGCCGTTCAATCTGGTGCGGGTCATCTCGTCCAAGGCACCGAAGGGCTCATCCAATAAGAGCAGATCGGGCTCGACAACGAGGGCACGTGCGATCGCCACTCGCTGGCGCATACCCCCGGAGAGTTGAGATGGCCTGGCCTCCTCGAACCCACTGAGTCCAACAAGCTTGACCAGATCCTGGACCGCGGTGTCATTGACCGACCGGCCTGAGACTTGCAAGGGCAGCCGGATATTGTCGACGACGCTGCGCCAGGGGAGCAGGGCACTGTCCTGGAAGGCAATGCCAAGGCGACCAGTTTTGCGAATGACCGCTGGGTCTTCTCCGTGGGCTTGCACCTGACCGCCGCTAGGTGTTTCAAGGTCGGCCAGGATCCTCAAGATGGTTGACTTGCCACAACCGGATGGTCCGATGAGTGAAACGAATGCCCCATCCTTGATCTGCAAGTTGACCCCTTCCAGAGCCACTACTTCTTCGCTTTGGAGCTGGAAGGTTTTGCTGACATCGATGAGGTCAATGCCAAGTGCGGGTCCATGATCATGGGACCCGGCACTCATGAAGTACACATCCCGCCGCTGACATTGAGGGCCTCACCAGTGATGTAGGAGGCCTGATCCGACATCAAGAAGACCACGGCATTGGCGACATCATCGGGAGTGGCCAGGCGACCCAACGGCGATTTGGCTGTCCACTCAGCCACCTGAACCGGGTCACGGGTATCCGCACCCATCTCCGTCAGCACATAGCCGGGGCAGATGGAGTTGACGGTGATTTTGTGGGGACCTAACTCTTGGGCGGCGATTCGAGTGAGGGCACCCACTGCTGCTTTGGATGCGGCGTAGTGGCCCTCGCCTGGGGTGCCAAGCTTGGCCGCCATTGATGATTGGTTGATGATCCTGCCAGCTCCGGCCTGGATCATGAACGGAGCGGCGGCTTGGATGACGAGCACCATGCTGCGAACATTGACCTCCATCATTCGGTCCCATTCGGCAATTGGCATTTCCAACAATGGTGTCTTGGCGAAGATGCCGGCATTGTTCACCACACCCCAGAGGCCACCCATCTTCTCCGCAGCGGCTTGGATGGCGGACTTGGTCGATTCTTCATCACAGAGATCGACAACGATGCTTTCACAAGCAGAGCTGATGGTGGCCGCCGAATCCTTCACTTCGGGGTCGCGGTCCAACATGATGACGTTGGCACCTTCTTGGCAGAGTCGTTCGGCGATGGAGCAGCCGATTCCTCTGGCCGCACCGGTTACCAGAATTGGGCGATCGTCCAGTAGTCCTGTAGCCATCAGTGGGTTGCCGTCACCGTTCATTCGTAAAATCGTCGGAACAAGGACGGAGCAAGGAAGTGTGGCTCCATCTCTGTGAGTACACGCCTATGTCTCGTGGGACCGATGGCGGTGTCGCACTCGGCGTCTTCTGACTGGAGAAGTGCCGTCGGGTCAGGGCAACAGGTCGAACCATAGTCTTGCTCAGTAGCACCATGCAATATTCGCTATTACCTAACAGGGTTCGTTAGGGTGGCGCCATGGCACACCGCATGGCTCTTTACCTCCAAGACAAGCACAATATGGCGTACGAGCTGGAGATCGCTCAGTACGCCGAGGAGAAGGGTTTCTCCGAAATCTGGCAGGCCGACACGAGACTCGCCCGTGATTGCATCGTCATGATGAGTGCCTTGTTAACCAAGACCAGCAAGCTGAAAATCGGCTCCGGGGTGCTGCCGATCTACACCCGGAACCCTGCAGTCATTGCCGCAACATGGAGCACCATGTGGGAATTGGGTGGTCTCACTCCCGAAGGCGAGAGCCGTGTCATGTGTGGTCTCGGAGCCTGGTGGGAGCCGATCGCTAGTCGGGTTGGGGCCGATCGACGCAAACCACTCAAGGCCATGCGCGAGAATATTGAAGCCATCCGGCAGTTGTTCACCATGGAAGAGGTCACCTATGAGGGTGAGTTTGTCCAGCTGGATCGGGTCCGGCTCGATGTGGCCTATGGCGAGGTGGGCCCTCGCGACATCCCCATGTATGTCGGCGCCACTGGTCCCAAGATGTTAGAGCTGACCGGCGAGATCGCTGACGGTGTCGTCCTCAACTATGTGGTTTCGCCTGACTACATTCGCGGAGCGGTCGACAAGGTGGCCGCCGGTGCAGCCAAGGTTGGCAAATCCATTGAGGACATCGACCGTCCAGAGCTTCTTGTTTGCTCGCTGTCTGACACCGATCCAGATGAGGCCGTGATGACCGGCAAGTCGTTGGCTGCCTACTACTTGGGAACTGAGCCTCACATCATGGAGGCATCGGGTGCGGATCCCGAGTTGGTGGAGCGGGTCAAGGAGGTTGTTGGTTGGCCAGCAACCGAGGACGACTATCGCAAAGCCGCTCACCTGATTCCCGATGAGCTGGTCCGCAAGCTGATGGCCGTCGGTACGTCGGCCCAGTGTCGAGACAAGGTTGCCGAGTTCATTGATGCTGGCGTGACCTGCCCGATCCTGTTCCCCATGATGCCCGACGTGAAGCCAGTGGTCGACGCCTTTGCTGACTGGGATCCTTCGTGACACAGTCGCCTGCCGGGATACAGCCTGCCGGGAATCCGTCTGGCGGCACCTTGATCGAGGGTGGCGTCGTCGTCACCGTCGATGATGACTTCACCGTTCATGATCCAGGCTGGGTCCACATTGCTGGTGATCGCATTGTTGGCCTTGGCTCGGGCCGGGCTCCCGACCTGGTTCGTAGTTCTGCCGATCGAACCATTGACGCTACGGGCTCGCTGGTCATGCCCGGCATGACCAACGCCCACACCCATCTCTTCCAAACCTTCTTTCGAGGACTGGCCGACGATAAGCCCCTGTTGGAATGGCTCAAGCAGTGCATCTGGCCGGGAGCCGTTCACCTGGATCGAGACAGTGCTCGACTGGCTGCCCTGGTTGGACTGGCCGAGAATCTGCGGACCGGAGCCACATCGGTCGTCGATCATCAATATGTCCATATTGACGAGCAAATCGACCAGGCTGTGTGTGAGGCGGCAGATGAGCTTGGCATCCGCCTGCGACTGGCGCGGGGCTGGGCCGACCGCAACTATCACCCGGACTTGAGTGAGTCCGGTGAGGTCGTGATTGAGCGCACCACCCGGCTTCGTGATCGTTGGAATGATCACCCTCGGGTCCGGATTGAACTCGCCCCGCTAATCCCTTGGGGATGCTCCGATGAAGCCATGCGATTGACCATCGACAAGGCTCGGGAATGGGGTGTCGGCACCCATATCCACTGTGCGGAAACCCAGGTCGAAGTGGATATGAGCTTGGAGGAGCGGGGGGTTCGCCATATCCACTGGCTGGACTCGCTTGGTGCTCTTGGACCAGACTTGCAGCTTGCGCACAGTGTTTGGCTGGATGATGAGGAGTTGGATCTGATCGCCAAGAGTGGTGCCATTGTTGTCCATTGCCCGGTGTCCAACATGTATCTGGCTTCGGGTGTTGCCCGAATCCTGGACATGAAAAAGCGGGGGATTACCGTGGCCCTGGCTTCAGACGGTCCTGGCAGCAATAACCGCCAGGACATGTTCGAAGTTCTGAAGACGACCGTGCTATTGCAGAAGGTGCATCACCTGGACGCGGTTGCCTTGCAACCAGAAGATGTGATCAAGATGGCTTGTCGTGGCGGCGCCCGCGCCTTCGGCACTCCTCAAGAGGTCGGTACCGATGACGAGCTTGGCCGACTTGAAGTTGGAGCCAAGGCTGACCTGGTGGTGGTTGACCAGCAGACCGTGTTCGCCTCTCCGGTTCACCGGCCAGTGAGTTCGTTGGTGTTCTGCAATAGTCCCGTCGACATCACCCACGTCATGGTCGACGGGCACCTGACCATTGATGACCGGCGGCTGACTGCCATTGATGAGGAGGCGTTGTTGAAAGAGGCCACCGAGTCTGCCCGCCACTTGTTCCGCAAAGCCGGGGTCGAGTCCCGTCTAACCCGATGACAGAAACCAACTATCGACAACTTGGCTTCCCCCGTCTTGGTATTCCAGCGACTCAGGCTCTGGCTGCTGCTGGAGTCACTCTGGAGGAGCAACCGGCCCTGCCGGAACTGGTGGAGCCGACTATGCCGACGGTTGATGCTCCCGTTGATGAGCCGCTTGTTCTGGTCGATCACCCCCGGATCAAGGTGGTTCCGTTTTACGAACTCGGTGGCTGGGAGCATGCCATTTCCCAGTGTTGGCTCCGCTCCGGTGTGGCCAAGCGGCTGTATCAGGCAGTTGAATCCCTACCGAAGCCGTACGGCTTCGCCGTTTATGACGGCTGGCGGCCACGAGAGCTACAAGCCGAGTTGTACTACACCGCGATCGCCGACCCGGCCCTCCCGCAGGACTTCATGTCCGAGCCTTCCCAGGATGAAACCAGACCTGCTCCGCATGAAAGCGGAGGAGCCGTTGACTTGACCCTGACGGTTGATGGCGCTGCCATAGCCCCCGGCACTGATTTCGATGACACAACAACCCGAGCGTTCGCCCGCTCGATTGAAGACGAGCCCGGGCCCGATCGCGAGATTCGAAGGCTGTTGTACTGGACCATGCGTGACGCCGGCTTCGTGGTCTTCGTCGGTGAGTGGTGGCACTTCGAATACGGCACTCGCCGCTGGTCAGGAATCACCGGCGAGCCCTCGATCTATGGCCCAGTGAAGCCGATGGTTGACTAGGAACTCAGCTATAAAGCTGCTCTGCTAGCCCTGAGCCTTGTCCCAGCCTATTGTGTCCCCATCGAAACGGGAGCCGCCACATGACGAGAAAACGCAAGGGTAAGGGTGGGCGAACGACGCCCAAAAATACTCGCCCGAGAAACTGGAACGATGGTTCCTCAGGCCCGAGCCATCTTTCACTGGTTCCCGAGGTGCCGCCTGGGCTGGATGAACTGCTCCCCACCTTTGACGATGCGTTCGCCGTCATACGCGATGCACAAGCTTCGTCATTCGTGTCGATCTTCGCTCCCGCAAATCAACAACCGAGATTTAGTTTTCGAGGTGCCGCTGAGGAACGGGCTGGCCACGGAGTTCCTTCGGCCGAAGACTTCCTTCAGATTCTGAGCGAGTTCGGATCCCGTCCTTCGCAGCGGATAATCGACGCTGTTGCCGCGTTCGTGATCTACGGCAACAGTAGCTCGTCTCTTGCCCGAAAGATCCTGCGCTCCTTCAAAGGAACACCGTCCGAGAAGGTAGCCATGATCGGACAGGCCACCGTTGTCTCTGCACTGCGAATCGAGGACATCTTCGGCGAAGCAATTCAATACGCATTGGACCTTCGCTACCCCGATGGCAGCGAGGGAATACTCGCTGTTCTCATTGACCGGCTGATGGGCAGCATCGTCAAGGACATCATGGTGCTGCCAGACATTGTCTCGTTCACCGATGCCATCGACGACACCCCCGAACTTAGTTATTGCTCAGTCCCAATTGGTGAGGCTAAAGCGGCCACCGAGGACGCGTTCGCCATCAACGACATGACGGTCGACATAGAAGAGGTGATCAGCGATGAGGCCATTGGCCTGCGACCGATGCTTGAAATGATCCTGGCTCAGCATCAGCGAGGAAGCATTCCGGAAAAGGCTATCGAGTCCGAAGCCCGCAGCTCCCTTGCCGAAGAATTCAACCAGTGGGCACGAAGCGAGGACCCATCGATCTCCGATGATCTGCTGTCATGGGCCAGTCTGCCAATCGACTTCGCCATCGACTACGGCCATGGTGACCCAACCAAGTGGGGGCCCAATGCAACAATCGCTTTTCTCGATTGGTCGACCAGGAAGGTCATGGCCAGCACGGAAGAGATGCTCCAGATTCCGGAGATGATGCGAGTTTTCGTTCCGTGGGCTCATGAGAAAGCTGGCTGGGGGACAATCCACCTCGATCGATCACTCCAAGCAATCGAAGATTTCCTTCCAATCTTTGAAGAAACTATTGCTGATCCTGGTTCGAAAAGCTTGACCCAACAGATCCTTGGACAGGCGCTGGATGGGGTCGATTTAACCGACCCCGCCGCCATCGATGCGGCCATGAATGCGTACAACGCTGGGCTCGGGTTGAGCTCGGGGGGAACTGCTCCTCCGCTTGGTGGTTCTCACCCTGAACCATTCGATGACGCTGATCTGGGTAGTGGCAGTGAGCGAGTGGCCTCGGTGGCCGAGATAGCTTCGGTGGCGGCACGCGCCATCTTCGACGATGAGTATGTGACCCTCGTTCGGCGACTCACTGCCGATGCGGCGCGCTCCAACCCGGGGCTCTTTGCCCGAGGAAAGGTAGATATCTGGGCTTCGGGAGTCATTTATGCTGTTGCCCAGCTCAACGGCTTGTTTAGCGGTTGGGGGGCGATGGCAGTTTCCGCCGAACATCTCACAGGCCGACTGGCCGGAGCATCGGGAACCATCTCATCCAAGGCTGCTTCAATCCGAGAAGCAATTGGTGAAGGGTTATGGAGCAGTAATCCTCGCTACCAGCACGGCTCCTCAGGGTATGATCCCTCATGGCTTGATTCGGCCGGAGGCTACGACAGCTACGACGACTACCAGCCACCGGACCCCATCAAGCTTCATGACCGGCTGAGCCCGGAGTCGACCTTTACCCTCCGATGCGAACTTGTCGATCTCCCCGTGTGGCGAGTCGTCCGGGTGCCAGCTTCAAGCACCTTGCGTGAACTGCATGCGGTTCTCCAGGCCGTTTTTGGATGGGAGGGGTATCACCTTCACATGTTCGAGGTCGGGTCCCAACGCTTCTCGACTGATCCTGATCCTGACTTTGTGATTGAGGGAGACGAAGAGTGTGATGACACCAAAATCCGCCTGGACGAGTTGGTTCGACCAGGACAGGATCTTGCCTATATCTATGACTTTGGGGACAACTGGGAGGTTCGGATTGACGTCACCGAACTGAGCGAGACTGGGCGTCGAAAGCCCAGCAATGAACTACTGGACGGAGAAGGCGATGCACCGCCCGAGGACTGCGGGGGAGTATCGGGCTTTCGGCACCTGGTCGAAGTCCTCAAAAATCCTTCAGACCCCGAGTATGAGAAGATGGCCACGTGGGCTGGTGACTTTCGTCCTGGGTCATTCGATCTGACTGTCGCTCAAAAGCGTCTTCCCTAACGTGACACAGGCTGACCTCACCAATTGACGTAGCCTGCGTAGATGGCCAAGATCGATGTCGTAACCCAGGATGCCGACCATCTCGTGATCAAGCGACTCTTTGGCGAGTATCAACGTGGGGTTGAGCAGCTGATTGATGGGTCAGAGATCTGTCCTTGATTTGGTGACATGGCAGATGAGCTCGTGCAGCTCGTCGACGTGTACGGCTCGCCGGGCTTTCTTCTCCTGGCGGTTGACGACTCGGATCAGCGCTTGGGTTGTGTTGGCCTGAAGAATTTGGGAGCGGTCAATGGGCAGGCGACTGGTGAGATTCGTCGCCTCTTTGTGCGTGAGTCCGGCCGAACCGCGGGCTTGGGTCGGTCACTGCTTCAGGACCTGATCAATCGCTCGAAGGGCGCGGGGTTTGGTCGTCTTGTCCTGAACACGCTGCCGACCATGGTTGCGGCCCGAGGCCTGTACGTCGAACTGGGTTTCACAACATGTGAGCCGTACGTGGAGTCACCGATTGAAGAAACGCTCTACCTCGCCCTCGATATCTAGAGACTGTCATCTAGGAAACTGCGGCGGTCTTGTCTGGTGGATCACTTGCTCGTGGCTGATGGATCTCATCTTTGACCGGCTGGAAGCCGATAGGAACGAGTGAGAGAACCAGCGGCGCCTCTCCCCCCGCCACCTCGGGCCACGGATCGAAGTAAACCTCTGATCAAGTCTCACTGGCCTGAATGGGGTTCGTCCCTTGTGGCATTGCTTCTTTTCGCGCTGACGTTTGTGCTTCTCGCGGCGAGCTACCTGGTCGACATGCGGTTCATGGGCCCGCAACCTCCGGACTCCATTGAATCGATGATCTACCTGCGGATGGCCGGTGTCACAGCCGTTCTCATGGTTGGTTTCGTTCTCGACGCAGTTCATACCCGCCTTCCAGTTCTGAGGTGGCAAACGAAGTGGTTGTCGAGTCGTTGGATGCGTCGCCTGATCCTGGTTGGTACGGCCATCGCTCTTGTGGTTCCGGTTCAACGACTCGGTGATGCGTACTTGGACAAGCGATCACAGGATCGTGCTCATGCGTCTGCCCTGGAAGTAACCGGTGTCCGAGTCGATGAACTCGAGCGCTTCCTCCATTCGCTCGTCCCTTCGAACTACCAGACCGAGGAAGGTACTGGCGACCGTACGGTCACTGCGAACTGGGGTCGGGTCGAGACTGCTATCCAACGCGCTGGTGGCCGAAGCCCCGAAGCCGAGGTTGGTGAACTTCACTCCATGCTTGTCGCTAAGGGGGCGCAGCTTGAAGGAGTGGGATGTGATGAGATCTCGACCTCTTCACCCAGCCGAGTGGTCATCCGATACGAGAGACTGAACTACAGCTTGGATGGCTATCGGATCAATCTAGATGTGAGCAATGAGAGAGTTGTGATTGGCGGCCACGTCGAAATACTCGGACCGGTCAGTCCCAAAGACCTTCTTGAGAAAGACAAGGAAGACCTCGTCGACAAGATGGCCGAATGTCTGGATTTCCTACTAGAGAACTAGCTGGACAGTCGGGAGGTTCTAGATCGCGGGCGGTGTCATCATGCAGATGTAGGTTGCGATCTTGTCACCGCTGTTCTTGATGTTAAGCAGCCGACTGCTCTCAAAATGTATGGTGTCGCCCTCTTCCAAGACGTACACCTCATCAGGATCGAGCATGATTTCCAAGACGCCCGATTGGATCATGATCCATTCTTCCCTCGCTCGTTCTAGGCGAATGGCGGTGAATTCTTCGCCAGGCTTGAAGCTTCGCTGGAAGGGCAGCATCTGCCAGTCTCGAAACGGGGTGAGCAGCTGGACATCCACTCCCATTTTGGAGAAGGCCACCGTCGGCCGTTCAGTGGCACGGACGACAGGGTCGCCTTCGCTGACACTGAGCAGATGAAAGAGGGGAGTGTGCAGAACTTCCGCTATTCGCCCAAGCGATTTGAGTGAGGGTGAGACTCGGTCATTCTCGACCTGGGACAGGAACCCGCTGGTGAGGTCGGTCTGGACCGCTACTTGGCGAAGCGTCAACCCCAGCTCATTGCGTCGTCGCCTCAATTCGCTGCCCACCTGGATATCAGTCACCGCCAAAGCATAGGGCAATGGGTCTTTCGACATTGATTCCGGCTGCCTAGTAGAACTAAACTCTGGTAACTTTCACCAAACAATCGATCAAGTTTTTCAGACGGAGATATTACCGTGCCCAGCGTCTTGGCCTATCACCGGCCCACCAATCTTGATGAGGCAGCGGAACTGCTTTCTCAGCCCAATCGGACCGCTCTAGCCGGAGGCACTGTTGTGGTTCCCGAAGCGCGCAAGGTCAAGCCGGAGGGTGTTGAGGTTGTCGACCTCCAATCTCTTGGCCTGGACAGTATCGAAACGGTCGATTCCCGAGTGCAGTTGGGGGCAATGGTTCGACTAGGCGACATGAATACTGACGGTCGCCTGTCGGCAACGATTCGTGAAGCATGCAAGCGTGAACTTCCTTCGGCGTTGCGGAACCAGGCAACGATTGGTGGCACCGTGGCCGAAGCCGACCCGGACAGCCTTCTTCTGGCCGCCTTGCTGGTTCACGACGCCAAGGTCACCCTCCATCAGGGTGCAGGCGGTCAGGGTGCAGATGATGTCAGTCTCGGTGACTATCTGACCGGAGGTCGCGAGGGTTTGATTGTGAGCATCTCCGTTGACCCAAGCGGTCACGGTTCCATTGCCGCCACTGGCCGGACTCCGGCTGATGTTCCTATCGTCGCCGCCGTTGCTTGCGCCACTGACTCGGGTATGCGCCTGGCCTTGACCGGTGTCGCCAGCACCCCCATCGAGGTTGACTCTGCCTCGCCACCAAAACTCGATCCGCCCGGCGACTTCCGTGGATCCAGCTCCTATCGAGCCCACCTTGTTGAAGTGCTGTCGGCTCGGGCCATACAAGACGCCAAGGCGGGGAACTAGACCCATGGAAATCTCACTTACCCTCAACGGAGCACCAACCACTCTCGACGTCGAACCCTTCGACACTCTCCTTGTCGCTCTGCGACGAGAAGGCATGGTTAGTGTTCGCTATGGATCCGACACCGGTGAAACCGGGGCCAGTGCCGTCCTGATCGACGGCAAGCTCATCAACACCGACTGCCTGCTAGCCGCCCAGGCTGACGGCCACGACGTGATGACCCTTGAGGCCCTCAACGCGGTTGACATGCATCCCATCCAGGAAGCGTTCGTCACCTCCGGCGCCCTCCAGTCCGGCTACTCGGCCCCGGCCATGATCCTGGGCTCCTACGCCCTCATCGCCGAGAATCCCAATCCAACCGAAGCCGATGTGCGCGACATGCTTTCGGGGATCTTGGACCGCGAGACTGCCTATGTGAAGCCGGTCAACGCAGTGCTTCGCGCTGCGGCCTCGATGCGGGGCGAAACCTTGGAAGCCTTCGAAGCTTTAACCGTGCAGCCAATGACTGACGGCAAGAGCCCGGTTGTTGTTGACCCCAATGATGTTGCTCCCGCCGCCCTGGACGCGGTTCCGCGGCTGATTCCTTCCGATGACGTTCCCGAGATGTCCGTTGTTGGCAAGTCGGAGATCAAGGTGGATGCCATCCGCTTGGTCAAGGGAAACGCTGCCTTCACCGACGATTTTGAAGCACGGGGCCAGCTGATCGCCAAGGTGCTTCGCAGTCCCCACGCCCACGCTCGAATCCTTGACATCGATGACTCCGCCGCCGTTGCCCTCCAAGGAGTGCACGCGGTTATCCATTACCAGAATCTGCCCCGAGTGAAGTACGCCTCTGGCGGCCAGAGCTGGCCCAACCCCCACCCTTATGACCAGGTCAGCTTTGACGACAAGGTCCGCCATGTCGGTGACCGGGTCGCTGCTGTTGCCGCCGAAACACTGGAGATTGCTGAAGAGGCGCTGCAACTGATCAAGGTCGAGTACGAGGTGTTGCCCGCGGTATTTGATGAACGCGAAGCCATCCTCGATGGGGCACCGAACATCCACGATGAGGCCGACACCGAAGGCATCCACGACCGCGACCACAATATTGTCGTCCATATCGGAGCGATGCGAGGTGACGTTGACCAAGAGCTAGCCAACGCTCCCAAGACGTATGAGCAGACCTTCCGGGTCCATCAGGTTCAGCCCTGCCCAATCGAGAACCATATTTCGGTGGCGTGGCTTGACGAGGACGAGCGCCTCGTTGTTCGGACTGCTACCCAGGTGCCCTTCCACGTTCGCCGCATGTTGGCCCCGGTTGTCGGAATGGAAATCAAGAACATCCGGATCATCAAACCCCGGATCGGTGGCGGTTTCGGCGCTAAGCAGGAGATGCTGATCGAGGACATTGTTGCTCACCTGGCCATCAAGACCAGGCGACCGGTCAAGTTGGAACTCACACGGGAAGAAGAGTTCATGTCTTCTCGGACCCGCCACCCCCAGACCATAACCTTCCGCACCGGAGTGGACGACGACGGGAGCCTTCTCGCTCAAGACATGCGCATGATTGGCAATACTGGTCCGTTTGGAACCCACGCCAGCACGGTGCAAACCGTTGCCGGGCTGCGAGGGCTGACGTCGTACAATTCCAAGAGTAAGCGGTTTGATTGCGACGTTGTCTACACCAATATTCCTGTTCCTGGTGCCTATCGCGGCTATGGCGCTCCCCAGGCCGAGTTCGCACTCGAAGCCCATATGGAAGACATCGCCCATGACCTCGGTCGGGACCCTCTGGAGTTCAAACGCCAGAACTGGGTCAAGGTCGGGGACGAGCTGGACATTGCTCCCCACCTGGGTGAGCGGGCGGTCGAAGAGGGCGAGATGGACGAGTACCCCAAGGTCGTCACCAGCGGTACCGACGAATGTGTCGCCCAAGCTGAGCGCGCCATTGGGTGGCATCGTCGTAATGATCCACAGTGGACCAATCCGGCCGATCGGCCAAACATTCGTCGCGGCCTCGGCTTTGCCTTCTGCATGCACGGCACGTCCATCCCGTTCCTGGATATGGGCGGTTGCAGTATCAAGATGAACGATGACGGCTCGTTCAACATGCTGATCGGGGCCACCGACCTTGGCACAGGTGCGGACACGGTCATTGGCCAGATTGCCGCCGAAGTGCTTGGCGTGCCGCTGGATGACATCAAGGTCTATTCCTCTGACACCGACATCACCCCGTTTGACACTGGGGCCTATGCATCCTCCACCACCTACATCTCCGGAACCGCGGCCAAGCTGACCGCAGAGAAGGTACGCAAGCGCATCAAGGAACGCGCAGCCATGCTGCTGGATATCGAGATCCCCTGCACCATCGAATTGCGAGACCGCAAAGCTTGGAGTCCCGACGGGCGCTCGGTCACCCTGGAAGAAATCGCCTTGGACTCACTCCATTGGCAAGACCAGGAACAGATCATGGATACTGCCTCCTACGTCTCACCCGATTGCCCACCACCCTTCGCCGCCCAGTTCGTCGAGATCGAGCTCGACGTCGATACCGGGCAGATCACCGTCATCAAGTTGGTCATGGCCGTTGACTGTGGGGTCGCTATCAACCCGATCACCGCTTCTGGCCAGGTCGAGGGCGGCATGATGCAAGCCCTTGGTTATGCCCATTGTGAAGAATATGCCTTCGACGATGATGGCCGCATGGTCAACGCTGCCTTCGGCCCTTACAAGATCTACCGGGCCGACGAGATGCCCTCGACCGAGGTTTTCCTGGTCCAAACAATGGAAGACAGCGGACCCTTTGGCGCCAAGGCGGTAGCCGAGATCCCCAAGGACGGTGTGGCCCCCGCGTTGCGAAATGCCATCCTCAACGCAACGGGGGTTGCCATCAATGATTTGCCCTTCACTCCCGAGCGGGTCTGGCAAGCTCTTGATGCGGGCAAGGAATCCTGATCTCGTGCTGACCCTGGCATGGTGAAGTTCTCATGTTGATCTTGCCTGGCTGGCTCATCGTCAGTGCTGACACTCCTCCCCGCCAGGGGTGGGGGCTTCGGGTCCTCGACGACCAGATCGTCGAGGTTGCATCCGCCGCTGACCTTGTTTCTGGTTACCCCGAGGACGAATGCATCAAGGTTCCCGATCAGGTGTGTCTGCCCGGCTTCGTCAATGCCCATGTGCACATGTATGGCGTGTTGGCCCACGGCATCGATGTGCATTCACCGCCCGACGGCTTCGGCAGCTTTCTGGAGGACTACTGGTGGCCCCAGGTCGAAGATGCCCTGGACAAACCAATGATCGAAGCAGCTACCGATTGGGCCTGCGCCGAAATGCTGCGGTCGGGAACGACAACCTTCTACGACATTCTTGAAGCCCCGAGTTCTCTGCCTGGTGCGCTGTTGGTAGAGAAGGAAGTGGTTGAACAACGAGGCATTCGAGCCTTGCTGAGTTTTGAGGCAACCGAACGGGCCGGATCAGAAACGGCCACCATCAGCCTGCAAGAAAACGTCGATCTGATCAAGGCCTGCCAACCCGACGGCCTGGTCTCAGGTCTGATGTGTTTCCACACCACCTTTACCTGCTCGGCCGACTTCATCCGCACGGCCTTTGAGCTTGGATCTGAACTGGGAGTCCTTACTCACGCCCACGCCAACGAAAGTCATTTTGAAGGAAACTGGTGCCAAACCGAGTACGGCAAGTCGACTTTTGAGTACTACGACGAGCTTGGTGTTGCCGGGCCGGGCTTCCTGGCTAGCCAGTGTGTGCAACTCACCGACTCGGATCGAGCAATCATCGCTGAGCGCGGCGTGAGGGTTAGTCATATGCCCTTGTCCAACTGCGAGGTTGGTGGAGGCATTGCTCCGATCCCGGAGCTGTTGGAAGCCGGCGTGACTGTTGGGTTGGGTACCGATGGCTACATCAATGACTTCTATGAGGTCATGCGAGGGTCATTCCTGCTGGCTAAGGCTCGCCGGCTTGACCCTGGGGTGATGCCGGCAAACACCGTCCTTGGGTTGGCGACCGAAGGTGGAGCAAAGGCACTCGGCCTGGACAAGATCAGTCGACTGGATGTTGGATGGAGTGCAGACTTGCAGCTGGTGGATGCACACTTTCCGACACCGGTGACCGCCCACAATTTGTTTGAGCAACTGGTGTTGTGGCGTAACCATCGTGATGTTGATTCGGTCATGGTTGCTGGCCAATGGCGGGTCCGCAAGGGTGAGCTTTTGGGAGCCGACATTGACCAGATGCGAGCCAAGACTCACGAGCAAGCCCGGCGATTGTGGGGTGACTGATGGTTGAACCCCTTGTTCCTGTACCCAGTGGCGCCGCTGGTGTCGCCTTGCTGGATGAGTTGCGGGCAGCAATCGCTGCTCGCCGACCGATTGCCCTAGCCACCATTGTTGACACCGATCGGTCCGTCCCACGCGGCCCTGGTTCCAAGATGCTGGTGTACGCCGATGGGACAACATCGGGAACCGTTGGCGGTGGCGAGATGGAAGCCAGGATTGTGGCTGAGGCCAGCGAGGCCTTGTCCGATGGGCGGCCACGACGACTGAACTATTCACTGGTCGATGCCGCTGCTGGTGATCCTGGCGTGTGCGGTGGCTCGGTCGAGATCTTCTTGGAGCCTCATATGCCACAAGCAACCGTGTACGTCATTGGTATTGGTCACGTTGGCCAGGCTGTGGTCGAGTTGGCTCGCTGGCTTGGCTACCGGGTGGTCGCTTGGGATGATCGAGAAGAGCTTGCCTCCTCGATTGATTCCTCAATTGCCGGGGTCGAGGTCTTGACCGGTCCGATCACAAGCGCTTTAGAAGCTGCACCAATTGATGAGCAAACCCTCGTGGTCATGACCACTCGCAATGTTGGTCTCGATGTTGAGATCCTGCCGCCACTGTTGGCCAGCTCGGCATCCTTCATCGGGATCATGGGCAGTACACGTCGCTGGGAAATCACGCGCCAGAAGCTGTCTGATGCCGGTGAGACAGCAGCCAATCTTGATCGCGTCCACTCGCCCATTGGTCTGGACATCGAAGCGGAAACTCCGACCGAGATTGCGGTATCGATCCTGGCCGAGGTCATTGCCAGTCAACGAGCCTCAACAGAATGAGTGAGCTTCCGGCCAGGCCGCTCTGTCTCATTCGAGGTGGAGGAGATCTGGCCACCGGTGTGGCGTGGCGATTGTCTCGAAGCGGCTTCCCGGTCATCGTCACGGAGTTGGCTGAGCCACTGGCGGTTCGACGAACCGTGAGTCTTTCCAGCGCGGTGGATGACGGTGCGGTCGATATTGAAGGGCTCGTCGGTCGATTGGCGCCCTCCTACGACGAAGCGGTTGAGGTTGCTGCTGGGGGAGCGGTGGCGGTCCTGGTTTCGGCTGATCTACCCGGCGGCGAAACTCCAGGGGATCGGGCTTCAGTGGTGATTGATGCTCGGCTAGCCAAGCGCAATATCGATACCTCTCCTGATGATGCGGAGCTGGTGATTGCTTTGGGACCGGGGTTCGAAGTAGGCCAAGACTGTCACGTCGTTGTGGAAACCAAGCGAGGTTCTCGACTGGGCCGTGCCCTTTGGATTGGGTCGGCTGCCCCCAATACCGGTGTGCCTGGCATTGTCGATGGCTGGGGGTCTGAACGAGTACTTCGAGCACCCGTGGAGGGGCAAGTCCACTGGAACTGCGCCATTGGAGAAGGGGTGAAGGAGCATCAGGTTCTCGGACGAGTTAGCGATAGTGACGTCCTTGCCCCCTTCGATGGCCTTGTCCGAGGTCTGATCCGAGATGGTCAGGTTGTGCCGGCCGAGTACAAGATCGGTGACGTCGATCCACGGTTGGATGCCACCTACGACCAGATTTCCGACAAAGCCTTAGCCATTGGTGGCGGAGTGCTTGAGGCAGTGCTCACCTGGCAGAACCGAATGGTCATAGAACGGGACAACCGAACCCGTGAGCATTGACCAGCCCGTGAGCATTGACCTGGCGGACCTGAGCAACAGCCTGGACTTTGGTGATCACGAGCACATCGCTTTGGTTGGTGGAGGGGGAAAGACAACCTTGCTTCATACCCTCGGGCGCCAGCTTGACGGATCGGTAATCATGACAACGACGACCCGAATGGGTTCGCACCAGCACGGTGGATTCCGAGTGGTGAGGCCGGAGGATGACCCGGCTATCCAAGCCAGAGAGGAACCTGTTCTGGTTTGGAACATGAGCGACACGACAGTCATCAGCAGGACTACGGAGCGGGCAGCTGTTGGCCCCAAGGTTGGCGGTGTATCGCCTGAGGTCTGCGACCAGCTTGCTCAACTGGTGGACCATCTCATTGTTGAGGCCGACGGCTCACGACAGTTGCCGTTCAAAGCACCGGCCCCGTTTGAGCCGGTGGTGCCAACATCGGCCACCAAGCTACTTTCGGTTATTGGTGCGGATGCCCTGGGTCGGGTCATTTCCGACCAGTGTCACCGACCGTTGCGGGTAGCAGCCTTGGCCCGCTGTCATCCGTACCAGCGGCTTGATCCTGTCCACGCGGCCCGTGTCTTGCTTCACCCGAACGGACCGCGCCGGGCTCGTCCCGATGGCGCAGAGTATGTGATTGTTGTGACCAAGGTTGATGATTCCACGCGTTCATTGGCCGAGGAGCTGGCGGATGTACTGCACACGAGAGAGCCCGATCTTCGCGTCGTTCTGATCAACAGTGGACACGACACTGGACATCATGCTGGGTTTACCAATACGGTTCGTGAGTAAGTCATACCAAACACGCGCCGCTCGCCATTGCCGGACCGAATCACAGAGGACAATCACTATGGATATTGCTGGCAAAACTGCCATCGTCACCGGAAGCGCCAAGCGGGTCGGCCGAGTGATTGCTCTGACTCTGGCTGAAGCCGGCGCCAATGTCATCATCAACTACAACCATTCCGAGGACGAAGCCAACGCAACCGCGGCCGAGGCCGAAGCACTCGGAGTCGGTGCACTGGCGGTTCAGGCTGACGTTGGCAACTACGGCCAGGTCGAAGCCATGGTGCAGGCGGCAACCGATAAGTTTGGTGGGGTTGACATCCTGGTCAACAATGCCTCGTCCTTTCACAACGATCCGTTCCCGACCACCGATCTGAGTGTCTGGGAGAAGACCATCAGCACCCTGGTTAACGGCCCCTTCTACTGCACCAATCTGGCAGCCCCCTCCATGCTGAAGCGTGGCGGCGGGGCCATTGTGAGTGTGAGTGATCTCTCATCAATCGAGGCGTGGCCTGGCTATATCGCTCACTCGGTTGGCAAGTCAGCCATCATTGCCATGACTCGTCAGTTCGCACTGGAATTAGCTCCAACCGTTCGGGCCAATGCTGTTGTCTTCGGGCCGGCCCTTCGGCCCAACGACTATGACGATGGTAAGTACGAACGGACCGCAGCCAACACGCTCGTGCACCGCTGGGGAACCCCCGAAGAAATGTCCCACGGGGTGAAGTACCTGATCGAGGCCGACTATGTCAACGGTGAAACCCTGGTCATCGACGGTGGTCAGCGCTATGGCCACCGCCAAGCCGAAGCAGGCTAGGACACGCTGATGGTGAAGGCCGGCATCCATATTGTCCCACTGATGTCAGCCAGTGACGTCATCACCATCGCGGTTGAAGCCGAACGCGTTGGCTACGACTATGTGCTGGTGGCTGATGAGGGTTTCCATCCCGATATCTATGCCTGCCTTGGGGCCACCGCCCGCGAGACGGAGCGGATCAAGATCGGACCCGTCACCAACGGTTACACCCGCCCCCCGGCGGTCACCGCCGCTGCGGTTGCCACCCTCAACGACCTGT
>JAJRQY010000156.1 GCA_024280015.1 Actinomycetes bacterium | reverse complement strand
GGCGACGCACGAAATCAACACCGCTCGCAGCTTCGCTGACTGAGTGGTTCTCTCGGAAACCTGCCTGGCGTCGCGGTCTATGAGCTGCTCGATGTAGGCCGAGTACCAACGGGACCGGTTCCGGCCAGATAGTTCTACAACCGCGGGAAAGCGTCCCGCCGTGATTCTCTCCAGATAGTCATTCCGCACCAGATCCGAGTGCCCGAAAGATGGTGCCATGTCAGCGAAGAACGTATCGATCGGATTCGACCGACTATCTCGCTCAAGTTCAGCTTGGGTTAGCCCATACATCCTGAGACGGATGAACCGACCTGTGCCCGGCCACGTTGCCGCCTGGCTGCGGGCACGAACCGAACCCGAGATGACAAAGCTCCCTACCTGTCCCCCATCAACTCGATCAATCGATCGCTTAATCGCACCCAAAATTTCTGGAAGTTCCTGCCACTCATCAACAAAGACTGTGCCTTCCGCGCTACCGATAGCCCCATCGGGATCCTCAGCAACAGCGGCTCGAATAGCCGGAATCGACAAATCAATAGTCGTGTCTGAATACTGAGACAACGATGTTGATTTCCCCGTCCCACGCGGCCCAACCACCATCACTGCAGGAAACACCGGCAGTAGCTCCGCCACCAGGTGATCCAATGCTCGCGGGTACAGATCAACACTCATTCCGAACAACCTACCAGGCAGTACTCCATCTTTTGCGGACCTCTAACTACATTATTTGCTGACTTCAAACTCCACAATCCGCCACGCATGAGTAATAGCTCGAAACCCGGCCATCGCTGAGGACTTGCTCGGACCCGTCTCGCGCTCACACTCCCGCCACTCGCCCGTACAAGACAATCCACTGACGAAGGTCATCAAAACCGAGCCGCATACTTAATAGACTTGGCGACCCAGTAGTGGGTTGCCAAGTCCATTATCTTCGGACACGACCGGGATGCAAAGAGATCCCGACCAGCCCAGGGATTTTTGGCGGAGAGAGGGGGATTCGAACCCCCGGAACCCTTGCGGGCTCAACGGTTTTCAAGACCGACGCAATCGTCCGCTCTGCCATCTCTCCGGGGTCGACAATAGCGGCTCCCAGCACAGGACCGGTCATCATTTCTCCTGCGTCCTCATCGGTCCCCGTGTCCATCTCGTATCCAGCTCACCACGACCGCCAAGATCACAAAGAGGCAACGCCCCAGATCACCGTCACACCACTTCTGTAGTCTCGCCATCAAGATCCGACCCGATGGAACGAGGTCGTCACCCCCGACGTCCCAACAGCAACGGCCTTCTACAACGCACTGTTCGGTTGGGGCACCCAAACCATGGAAATGGGCGACCAGGGGACCTATACCGTCTTCACCTTGGGCGAAGACGGTATTGGCGGAACCCCCGGCATGCCCCAAGCAGGTGTGCCGCCTCATTGGAGCACCGTTCTTGCCGTAGATGACTGCGACGCCGCAGTGGTTACTGCCAGCCAGTCCGGTGGAACGGCCATCATGGAGCCCTTTGATACACCCATTGGTCGGATGGCCGTCATCTCCGATCCGACCGGCGCAATGTTCCAGCTCATCGCCATGAATGAACAGCCATCATAAAGAGCGCCGTCAGGGCGGAGAATCGCTACACTTCCCCACTCAAGATGGAGAGGTGACAGAGTCCGGTCGAATGTGCCTCCCTGCTAAGGAGGTGTGGGTTCACGCCCACCGTGGGTTCAAATCCCACCCTCTCCGCTCCTGATCGAAAGACCCGGTACCACACATGGTGCCGGGTTTTTCGCTAGTCTGACCCTTCCAAATTCGCCGTCGAGTATTTCCGACCCAAACGTGACCAATCGCCCTTTACCAACATCAACGCAACCACGATCCGGCTTGCTGGCCCCCTGGCTTGCCGTAGGGGCAGGGCTTGGCGCGCTCACCCTGATACCCGACCCCCCACCGGTTCAATCTGCTGGTGCAATCACCCTGCCAGTCACCGTCTCCAGCGCTGACCCGAGTGTCCTGAGCTTCGCCGCCGATCTGGCCGATGCCCCACCAATGGCTCTAGCCGCGCCACCTCCCGGCCCAGCCATCCGCTTCATGGTGAGTGGCCCATCCATCGCCGGCTTCGTATCGGTGGCCACCGACGAGGACAACCGGCCAGAACCCAAAACCCATCTGGCTCGAATCAATCAGATCTTCACCGTCCCCGGCAAGCCAATCAAGCCACTGCCCGAAGGCTTCTACCACCCGCTCATCTCCGCCAGCGAAGAAGCACTACCCGAGGGATCAGCCCTGCCAGATCCAGAGACCACAACCAGCGAAGTTCCCTACGAACTCCTCCAAGCCGCCGGTCGAAAGGCACATCCCATCACCCAGTCGGGCCCAACTCCCGAGCAGTGGGCCGCTCTTCGTTGGTGTGAATCCAGCGGCAACTACGAGGCCGCCAACTTCTCCGGCAAGTATCGCGGTGCCTACCAGTTCGATGTCGCAACCTGGGAAAGCGTCGGTGGGTCCGGTGACCCAGCAGCAGCAGACCCGACCGAACAAGATCGACTGGCCAAGATCCTGTACGAAACTCGGGGCACATCTCCTTGGCCCTATTGCGGTCGCTACCTTCACGAGTAGTTCGCTGCATAGAGGTCCACCTACTTGGGCCGTGTCCGGCTACTTGGTCCGTGTCCACCTGCTCGGGCCGTGTCCACCTGCTTGGGCCGTGTCCGGCTAGTGGCGGCCTAGGCCAGGTCGCGCAACACAACGTCAGCCACATTGCGGCCGCTTGCTCCCCACACTCCGGCTCCGGGGAAGGTGGCCGCACCAGTCATGTACAAGCCGTCAATTGGGGTGGTGTATCGCGTCAGTTCTCGACGGCGCCCAAGAATGGCATCCAACGGGCCGCCAGCAAAAGCCGTGGCGTGTCCTTTGGGCAGCCTCAACTTCGATTCCAGCAAGTCTGGCGTCATCGACCGCCAGTCCAGAATGGAGTCCTTGAATCCTGGCTCGAACACGGTGGCGGCAACATCAAGCCAACGCTCCGGTTCACCCGAGTTTTTCCAGCCACCCTTGAGGCCATAAGGCGTGAACAAGACTTCCAGGCTAAAGACATGCTCCCCCTCCGGAGCCAAGGTTGAGTCCCGGATCGATGGCATGTTGATGAACAGCATTGGCCGCTCAAGAATCTCTCCTCGAGACTTCATCTCATAAGCCTGGTGGATGGTGGCCAGGTCCGGAGCAACCAGAGTCGAGGCCGACAATGGGTCAGTGAAACCAACGCTGGCATAACGCTCGGCGTTATTGCCCTCGTGGTAGTAACGCCAACGAGGCGGCTCACTCAGTCGGGCATCAACCTTGGACTCAAAGCCCTCATCCGGTATCTGGTGACGCCAGCGATCAACCAGTTTCTTGGCTGATGACGGAGGGTTGCTCAGATATTTGACCAAGGCTTCTCGCGGGTCACAGGCAACAATGACGGTCTCGGTTTCTAACACCGTGCCGTCTTCTAGTTCAACCATGCGGACCCCGGCTCCCTCACAACCAATGGCACGAACCGTCGCTCCCGTTCGAACTTCGCCACCGGCCGCCCGGATCGAACCGGCCAAAGCTTCGGTGAGCTGGCCCGAACCGCCGATCGGACGACCAAGTCCGACCACATGTTTGAAAGCAATGGCCAATGCCCCTAACCCAGTGCCGGGCGTCTCTGGTGATAGCCCCCAGACCGCTGGTCCGGTGCACATGGCTGGCCCCATGATCCCTTCATCGCTGAAGTAGCTTCGCAGCACCTGACCAACGGTCATTCGTGACCATCTCAAAAGGGTTAGTGCGGCCGGGGTTTGGCGACCAATGGCCTTGCTGAGCAAGGATCGGGTTGATGGTGGCTCGCTGGCCATATTCACCAGAAGCTCAGCCGCCGGTAAAGCGATTTTGGTGAAGTTTCGGTAGTTGTCGACTTCGCCCGGGAAAATGACGGCCATGGCGTCCAAGGTCTGCTCGACGCTATGGAAGATGGGGGCAGCACCGGGTGAATCCCAGCCAAGAGCGATCTGACCAGGGTCAAGGTCCAGGTATTCCAAGCCGTGGCTCGCCAGATCCAACTCATCCATGAGGGGAACGGAACGGACAAGTCCATGGTCGCAATTGCATAAGTTGACCTTGGCGCCAATGACACTCTCGGTTCCCGCACAACCGCCGACCTGTCCGCGGGCTTCGAGCACAACCACCTGCTTGCCTGCACGCGCCAGGTAGGCGGCAGCCACCAATCCGTTGTGTCCTCCACCAACAATAATCACGTCATAGTCAGCCACAGTTATGAGTCCTCAGCGGGTAGGAGTAGATTCTGGCTCATGGTTTCAACATCTCGTCGCCTCAGTGAACTTCGAGCTTCGGATCTGGCCGAACATTTGAGCGACACATCCATCCTGGTTCTTCCCATTGGTGCAGTGGAGCAACACGGCCCCCACCTCCCATTCAATACTGACCTTGTTGTCGCCAATGCCTGCGCCGAGGCTGTGGTAGACCAGGTCGGTGACGAGCTTGACCTCTGGCTGTTGGAGTCCCTGGCCTTCTCCAAGTCCAACGAGCATGTCGGAACACCGGGCACAATTTGGCTTGGACCAGAAACCCTTCTGCGAGTGCTGGACGACATTGGACGATCGGTTGCGGCCACCCCAGCGAAGAAGCTGGCCTTCCTCAATGGGCACGGCGGCAACTCCTCACTATTGAACGTGGCCTGTCGTGAGCTACGAATCAACCACGGGCTGGAAACGTTCTTGTTGCATCCTTCGTTACCACCTGACCAGGGTGGCGAGTCAACCGAAGGCGAACTCGGCATGGGCATCCACGGCGGGATCGCCGAAACGTCCATGATGCTGCACCTACGGCCCGAACTTGTCCGCCTGGAGCGGGGTAGCCGAAACGTGCCCGAACACTTGGCCAACAACGAGCACGTGAAGTTTGGGGGCAGCGTCAGCTTCGGCTGGCTGGCCCATGACTTTGGACCGGACGGCCATATCGGGGATCCAACAGGATCAACACCCGAGCACGGAGCCGAACTGATGGACCGCGCCGTGGCTGACCTGTGTGCGGCCTTCGCCGAGATCGCCGACTTCCGATTCATCTAGCGAACTGGCTGGGTGGACGAGATCTGAGTCATCACGCAGAACCATTGGTTTGAGGCCAGACCTGGCGTCCCGCCTTGAACACGATTCGATCGGCTGACGCAAGAGCAATTGCTTCTCGCACGGTCGAAGCCTTGATGAGTAAAAGGTCGGCGGGTGAGTCAGCTTCCAACGTGACGGCTTCAAGACCCATGACTTGACGGGTCCGATTCGATACTGCGTCATAGGCGACATCGGGGGTGAGGTGCCCGGCCATGACCAGAAGGCTGGCGGTCTCCATGGGGTCACCACGGCCAACAGTGCAGAACGGATCTTGCAGATTGTCCGCGCCTCCGGCAACATTCACACCAGCGGCATGCAAGGCAGCCAATGCGGTCAAACCTCGTGCTGGTGCGACAGGAACACCTCGGGACTGGAGGAACAGATTGGTCTGGGGCAAGGTGACAACCGAAACCCCAGCAGCCGCAGCCTTCTCGGCCACCCGCTGCTGGGTCGCCTCACTCTGGATGCCAAGGGCGACACAGTGACTGGCGGTTGCGGACTGCTCAAACCCGGTTTCGATCACCAGGTCGGACAGGGTCTCCAGATCCAGACTGTTGGGTCGCAGGTTCTCATCGGTGTGTAGGTCCAGTCGTAAACCATGCGTACCCGCCAACTCCACCAGGAATCGAGTGCAACCGTCAGAATCCTCATCCAGATGAGGAACACCACCAACGATGTCCAGACCAGCGGCGATCGCATCGCCGATGAAGGCCCGGTTGTCTGCCCCCGCAGGACCAGCAATGGGTGAACCGATCAGCCCGACAATCTCCAACTTGGCCACATCCGCCACCGCAGCCTGGACCTGTTGCAGGGCTTCAAGACCGGTCAGTCCGATTCCCTTGCCCAGGTCGACATGGGATCGGAAGGCGGTGACCCCGTTGCTGACCCCAATCATGATGGCCCGCGTGGCGCGGTCACGAATGTCGGTGACCGTGAGCGTTTCCCGGTGGGCAATCCAGGCTTGGATTGCCCCCATCAAGTCACCGGTCTTGTTGACAACCAGATCGGCGGTCAGGGCCTTATCCAGGTGGGCGTGTGGCTCGGCTGGCGCGGGAAGGACCAGATAGCCGGTGGCATCAACAACGGTGTCTTGCGCGGATGGTGGCAACGAGCCAACGGCAGTGATCCGGCCACCTTCAAGACGAAGATCAACCGGACCAATGGTTCCGCCAGGTTCGAGACCAGAGGTGTTGAGTTGGGCCAGGTTTGCGCCCTGAAGAAGGGTGCTCATCAGATGTGGGGCATGACTTCTTCGGAGAAACGGGTCAGTTGCTCAGACATTTTGGAGTAGGCGTCACCGGGCATGTGGGGGAAGATGGTCAGGTTGTCCAAGCCTCCGAACAGGTCGGCGTAGAACTGGATGCCTTCGATCACGTCATCGGCGGTGCCGACAATCCAGGTCTTGTTCTCCATGGAGTCTTCCAGGGTTGGGGTGTAGCCCATTGGTGCGGGCTTGCCGTCCGGACCCATGTAACCCTGGCTCCAGCCGTAGGGCGAGAGGAATTTCCACATCTCGTCGTGACCGTCACGAACCTCGGCCATGGCTTGTTCTTTGGTGTCGGCGATCCAGGGGGTGATCACCAGCATGCGCTTTTCGCCGGGGGCTAGTTCCCCACCATGAGTCTCATTGTGGAGCTCTTGGTAGCGGTCCCAGAATCGTTTGGCAAAGCTGTAGTGCTTGAACCAGAACACACCGCCGAAGCCCTTTGTTGGCACGGTCTCCAGTGAGGTTGGTGAGGTGACGGCCTGCCAGGTTTCATAGGGATAGAGAGGGCGGGGAACCAGGGTAAGTTCCTCAACAAAGCCGCCGCGGTCGGGGATGCCTGGCGGAGGGAATTCGTAGATGTCGCCCTTGTAGCTGAAGCGTTCGTTGTTGAGGGCGAGGCCAATGACCTCCATGGCTTCATCGAATTGTTGCCGGTTGAGGCGGTCCGCTTCGATGGCATTCGGGTTGTCTTGGCTACCGATGTAGGTGCCGAGTGGTTCGGCTTCGCGCGGGACCGTGCCTCGTCCGACGCCAAGAATGCCGCGACCCTTGGAGATGTTGTGCAGGGTGGCGAAGTCTTCAGCCATGCGGAGGGGGTGCCATTGGCCAACAATGTTGAGCATCGAGCCGATACGGATGCGTTCGGTTCGTTCGGCCAGGATGGCACCGAACATGATGCCGTTGGGGACGACCTCATAGCCTTCGAATTGGAAGTGGTGCTCGGTGAGCCAGAAGCTGTCGAAACCAAGCTTTTCGGCCAGTACACCAGCATCGAGAAGTTGCTCTGAAGCGCTCCACATTTCTTCATTACTAAATCGCCGATCGGTGGGGGCTGGCGGACCAGCTCCCGCATCGTCCATCTCGACTCCACCAAAAAGAAAAGCTCCTACACGCATGGATTTACCCTAACTCAACATTGTGTAGGCCAACAAAGCACAATGTCTCTAAATGTGGGCTTTTGTGGTTCCGGGGAGGCTGCCGCCAAATCCATTGGCCCGGTCAGCGAATTGAGGTGTCGGTTGAGTGTCTTTGGCCTAGGCTTGCTGGTCTGGCTTTCGAGCCGGACGAGCGCCTGTAGCTCAATTGGATAGAGCATCTGATTACGGATCAGAAGGTTGGGGGTTCGAGTCCCTCCAGGCGTACTACATAAACCCAGGTCAAAGCCATATTCTAAAACCTCCTGGCCTAACCACAGTCTCCCGCAAGAACACATTAAGAAAATCGACGTTCTCAGGAGATGCGAATGCCAAAAACGCAGGGCGACTACCGCGACCAAAAGGGCGGCTGGTACTTCAAGGCGCGCACCACAAAAGACCCGGACACCGGCAAATGGAAGCAAATCACCCACCGAGGATTCAAGGCTGCCAGCGACGCCGCACGAGCTCGACAAAAACTACTTGATCAACCAACCCCCCTCACCACAAGCGGGACAATTCTCACCGTCACCGAACCGGTAAGCGACTTCCTAGACCAATGCGAAGAAACCCAACGCCTCTCAATCAAAACCCTGTTCGACTACCGGCACTACCTGAGCGACTACATCACCCCATGGATCGGCTCAACACCGATCAGTGACCTGGATCCCCAAGCCATAGTGGCATGGCAAAGACAACTGGCGAAAAGCGGGGGCACCAAGAACGGCTCACCCCTAGCACCAAACACGATCCGTCTAGCCCGAGCCCCTGACATAATCCCTCACCAAAGTAAGGGATTATGTCGTTTTGGCAGAGCCTAGCGATGGTCCCAGGCCTGTCAGCTAGTCTTAGACCATGCAGGAGACAGGGCCCATTGAAGACGAGTGGGGTGTTGACCGAGTTGCTCTTCGCTCAATTCTTCGACTTACGGTAGCCGAACGCGTTCAGCGGCTCGTTGACGAGGTTCAAATGTGGGCAGAGATCCGCGAATCCGCTGGTGTGACCCGCCCGTGACGTTCGATCCTCGACCTATCTGTCGAGCGCTCAATGATGCTGGCGTTCAGTACATCATTGTCGGAGGATTCGCCACAGTCATTCATGGGTCACCGTTGCCCACCTCAGACCTGGACGTTGTTCCTGATCGATCGGGAGTAAATCTTGACCGCCTGGGCGAGGCCCTCCGGTCACTTGGGGCTAGATTGCGGACCGCTGATGGCCCCGTCGAAGCTCCTATGGATGGCCAATTCCTCGCGGCAATGCCGTTCATGCTGAACCTGACCACCAATCATGGTGACCTTGACTTGACGTTTGAACCATCTGGCCCTCGTCGAGCGTTTATGGACTGGAATCCCGTAGCTAGCGACGTCGAGATAGCGGACGGCTTGGTTGTGCGTGTCGCCTCTCTCGGTGCAGTAATTGATTCCAAGCGCGCCGCCGGGCGCCCCAAGGATGAACGTGCCCTCCCATATCTAGAGTCACTGCTTGCCGAGCTTGAGAGTCAAGACGACTGACCCTCACTAAGCCGGGCGGAGCATGCCCCACATGTGAGGGCCTTCAAGAGGCAGATCCCACTCGCGACTCACTTCGAATCCGTGATGGCGGTAATAGGCCACGTTGGCCACGGTCTCTGTCTCCAGATAGCAGGGAACGCCAGCCTCATCGGCCAGCACAAACCCTTTGGCCATCAGGGTTCGCCCCAATCCTCGGCGTTGCCAATCCGGATGGGTACCAAGCAGATTCAGATACCAATGCTCCTCTTCCGGAGCCACCGCGGCCAGGGTCTCACGAATAGCCACAAACCGCTCGAACCGGTCAGCCGGATGATCAACCTTCTCTCCCGGTAGATACTCGATGTCTTCACCAAGGTCCACCTCCGGTCGACCCGGCCGTTCCCAACCACCAAAGGCCACCAACTCATCAGTCACCCACAAGGTTTGATCCTGGGTCCAGCGGCGAAACATGCCTCCGAACAAGGAGGGATAGACCTGTTCGTACTCATCATCGTCGGGGATCAACCAGCGCATCACTGGATCATCGATGAATGCTCGCATCGCTGTGCGACAAACAAGAGCAAGATCGTCTTCCCGAGCCAACCGAATCATTGGGGCATCGTAGACTCTGGCAATGGCTCGATCACAACCAGCAATCCCCGAAGCCCCTGCGGTTCCAGGTTTCCAAGGCACTGTTGCCACACGTTGGAAATGGTTGGCAACAGCAACGATTGCCCTTGCCCTGGTCGCTTCCGCCTGTGGTTCTTCTGATGGAGACAGCCTGCCCGCTGCTGGCCAAGCCGACGACTCAACCGCCGCGACCTCAACCCAAACCAATGAGTCAGAAACCGACCAGACAACACAAACCGAACCCGGCGCCGGGTCAGACGAATCAGCAGGCTCGGTCGAACTGGTCTCAGGCTCGGTCGAAGTTGACGGTGGCCTCATCACCACTGTCCGGGCCGACGGCTCCTACGCCAAGTCCACCGTCTTGTTCCTTCATGGAGCGGCATACACCTCCCAAACCTGGGTCCAGAACGAAATCCTGGCCAAGGTGGCCAACGCCGGCATCGATGTCATCGCCATCGACCTCCCCAGTTATGGCACCTCGGGGCGAACCGGTCTGGAAGACTCCGAATTCTTAGCCGGGCTCTTCGAATCGCTCGAGCTTGACCCAACCACAACAACCATTGTCTCACCCTCCATGTCTGGTGGTTCAGCCTGCCCGCGCTACGCCAACCATTCTTTGCTGAGCTTGCTGGCTACGTCCCCGTAGCTCCCGTCGGAAGCGGAGCTTTCGCTGCTGCTGGCCCGGCCCTGGACATCCCAGCACTGGTGATCTGGGGAGACGGTGACGGGGGCGACCCCCAATCAGCAGCCGAAGCACTAGCCGCCGGCTTCACCACCAGCACCGTTCTCATCCTCCCCGATGCCGGGCACGCCGCCTACCAGCAACAGCCCGAGCTATTCGCCCAAGCCCTCATCGAATTCGTCCAACTGCACGAGGCTGACTAAATACGCCTGAGCTTCTGCCTGGCTACCACAGGACGGCCCGGCTACCTCAGGCGGGGGCCGTCAGCGTCGTCCAAAGGACCGCCTACTCCACCGTACGAATGGTGATATTGATCCGCTCCCCCGCCTCGGTCAGGGGCTGCCCGTTCGACCGCACCTTGGTAACCCCATGGAAGGATCGACGCCTGGCTCCGCCAAAAACAAACAGGTCACCGGATCGAAGTTCGAGGTCAGTCCAAGGCTTGTTTCGATCCTGATTGTTGCCAAATCGAAAGTTGCAGGATGCTCCCAAGCTGATGGAGATGACAGGAACGTCCGCCCGCTCCTCATTGTCTTGGTGCATCCCCATCTTCGCCCCATCGACATACTGGTTGATGATCGCGGCGTCCGGGCTTGACGACGTCGCGGCGTCCGGGCTTGACGACGTCGCGGCGTTCAGGTTTGATGAGGTGACACGACCATAGGTGTCATCAATCGCACGTCGTGCTAGCTCGGACAGCTCGCTCGGAAAAGCCTTGACCCGCTCCCCCGTCGTGTCATCCAAGGTTCGTGAATAGCGGTAGGGATGCCAGTACCAACCGAGACAGGCCGTTGACACACTCATGAATGTGCCGTTGGGCATGCGTGGATGGGAGGCTGCAGCCGGTGGGCCGAGCCAACCTCGACACCGGGCCAACAGCTCCACCTGCTCGTCCCACGACAGCCAATCCGGAAGGTGCCAAACCTCATCATCAAGCCTGACTGGTTCTCGGGGAAAGAGGCTGTCCATTGCCCACCAGTCAACCGTGTTCGAGCGGAGCCAACGCATGCAGGGTCAAGCCATGTCAAGAATCGGTGCCAACCGAAGGATTCTTTGACCACACTGCTCCCATGCCTCACACCTCGAATCTCGCCCCAAACGTCATCACCGACCCAAGCGAAGTTGTCCTCGCTCTCAACTCGCCAAACCTTGTTCCGCCACCGTGTCCAACCAATCTCAAGACTGGCCCAACTGCCACCCTTCGCTCCGCCATGGCCCGGTTCAGTCATGGTGATCAGCATGAGGGTCGACGGCTCGCCATCGACGCTGCCATCTCCTCAGTCACTGGGTTTCCCTTCAAGCAGCGCTCATTGGAACGGACCCAATCCTTCCTCGACGCTTTGCCAACAACCACGACTGCTGGCGGCGATGAACAACCGGACGAAGCCACCCTCAACGACATTGCTCAGATCATTCCGACCGAAACACTCGCCGATGCCCTCGGCGTAGCAGACGCCGATCTGGGTGAGGTTCGACGTGACATTGGCCTGTTGGCGGCAACCATTGGGCGCGGCGCGGCAGCATCCGAGGAATCAGATTGCGCTGCCACCCGGCTTCAAGATCGGTTCGCTTCTCACCCCGGTGGGCCGGTTGCCACGGTCTCCTTGCTCTACCAGAATCATGACGCAACGGCCGCCCTCCTCATCGCAACCCACGAGTCATGTCGAACCGACACCGCTCGTCGCAGCGCGCTGCGTCAAACCTTCAGAGTGGTCGAGTCCGAAACCATCCTGCAACTAACCCAGCCGGAAGACGGCTCGCCAGACAAGAACCTGCCAGAAGTTATTGCTCTACCGGTTGGCGCCACCGTCGCCCTCAGCCTCCAAGACCTACAAGTCGAGTTCGGTGCCGGACCCCATCATTGCCCTGGCAAGGCCA
Organism: Actinomycetes bacterium; assembly: GCA_024280015.1. Lineage (GTDB taxonomy): Bacteria > Actinomycetota > Acidimicrobiia > Acidimicrobiales > SZUA-35 > JAJRQY01. The sequence goes on along the minus strand of JAJRQY010000156.1, from coordinate 17,294 downwards.
TGGCCCAGGAAATTGCCGCTGGCATCATTGTAGCTCTGGGCTACCGCTGAGATCAGTCGCCAAAGCCGTCGAATCCAGCATCCATCTCTGCTTCGGAGAAGGAGCGGAAGGCAATCAAGGTTTGGGTTTTGGCCACTCCATCCAGCTTCGAGATCCCCTCGGTTACCACCCGAGCAATCCCGTCGTGGTCATTGACCTTAACTACCGCCACAATGTCGGCCAAGCCGCCGGCAACCGAATGAGCCTCAGCAACACCGGCAATAGCGGCCACCTGCGGGGCCAGGCCAGCAATGGCCTCCGATGTCGCTTCAATCAGAACAATGGCTGTAACCACAAGACTCCCCTAGCTGCCAGACACCAACGAGTTCGACTCTAGTCGTGTCGGCACTCCGCCGAGCACTGAACACGCTTGTTGAGCACTTCCTGGATGGCCGACCGGAATACAAACCGACGTCTAGGCTGGCTTCGATACCGACCTAGGGAGCATCGTGTCAATCTCATCCAAACTAAGTCGAGGTGCATCATCGCTGGTTGGACCCGCCAACGAAGAACTTGGCGACCTGATCCACTCAATCAAGAATGAGCTGGTCGCACAGATCGACGCTTCCCACGAAGCCTTGCGCAGCGAGATCGGAGTCCAGAGCCGATTGATCGGTGAACTTTCAAGCGAGATTGCGGCCCTGCGACTGGAATTGGGCAAACCTGACGCCACCGGTTCCTAACCAAGATGATTGTTGTCGATCTGCTCGGAGCGCAGAACCGCGACCATGGAGAGCGGGGTGTTGCCCGCTATGTCTTCAACTTGGCGATGGCCTTGGAGGCTCTGAACCCAACTCTTGTTGATGTCTACCTGATCCATAGCCATTTGCCCGTCCCGGGGGTGCTCGAACCGCTCATCGCCGGCGGCAAGGTGGTGGAAGCCAGTGAGTTTGCCCGATCAGTCCCATTCGAGGGCGGGAGCTTCCTCGCCGGAAGCCTCTTCGAACTCGACGAGACCGACGAGACAGTCATTCCGCTCTGGGCTCGGGGTCAAGAGTGGGACCTGGTCGCCATTCTCTATGACCTGATCCCGCTTCTGTTCCCCGAGGACTACCTCGCTTCGGCCGCGGACCGATATCGACTCACATCTCGCTATTCGCTTTTCAGGATGTGCGACCAGGTGCTCGCGATCTCCGAAGCCACAGCCCAGGACGGGATCCACCACCTTGGTCTTGACCCAAGCAAAGTAACGACGATTGGGGCCGGAGCGGACCCTTCCTTCGCTCTGCCTTCCCTTGATCAGTTCGAAGCGGCCGCCAATCTGATTCGAGCCGAGATAGGTGTGGAACCTGGATTCGTCTTGGCCCCAACTGGCATCGACCCACGCAAAAATAATCAGAGGTTGTTGGAGGCCTACGCCGGACTGCCTCTCTCCGTGCGACAAGGTTCACCGCTCGTCCTGTCAACCAGACTCAGCCCAACTGATCGAACCGATTTGGAGCGACAAGCGGCCAAGCTTTCCATCTCCGAACACCTGGTCTTGCCCGGGTTCGTCAAGGACGACGTGTTGGTTGCCTTGTACCGGACAGCCGGATTGGTCGTCTTCGCTTCGCTCTATGAAGGATTCGGCTTGCCGGCACTGGAGGCCAAGCAATGTGGAGCTCCCGTCATCGTTAGCAACACCTCGTCACTGGTCGAGGTTCTACCGGACGCGTCGGCACGGTTCGACCCGTACTCCGTCGCCGATCTCCGGTCGATTGTCTACCGCTCCTTGACCGACCATGATGAGCTCGAACGTCTACGCCACTTGCCAACCGGAACATTCAGTTGGACCCAAGCAGCATCAGTCACTGCGGATGTGCTCGCTACCTCCCAGAGCCGAGCAGTGCATCGTGTCGCACTCGTTGCCCCAACACTGGACCTCAACACCAACGCCGGCACCGAGGCCGCCCGGTTGCGCCGCCTCCTGGAGGGGGCGTCAGTAACCATGTACGCCAGCGACAACAGTAGAGGTGCTTGCTCCATATCCGAGATCGGTTTCAATGAACGGATAGATGGCGCGTATCACCAGGTGGTCTTCATACTTGATGACAGCAGCGGTACTTCCTCGGTCATTGAGGCGATGAGATCCCGGTCGGGAGTAGCTGACCTGTGCTCGGTCAGTCTGACTGCGGCCTACAACGCAGAATCTGGTTTGACAGGGGAAGCCTTGGAATACTGGTATCCGGGTCGCTACCGCCCATCGGTTGTTGCCGAATCAACGATTTTAGATCCGGAACGATTTGGGATTCGTTTTCTCCGCGAGGTGGCGGACCTCGCAGAAGAGGTCTGGGTTCATCGTGAGATGGACGCCAACATCTTCAAGCTCGACACCGGCTCTGGCGCAACACTGGTTACCGGCGACTCTCAGCTCGCAGACCTACTCTCCTAGCGGGCGTCGCTCACCCAACAACGACCGCGGTGGCCACAATCTCAACCATGGCATCAACCTCATAGAGTTCGGTCACACCCAGCATGGCCATCGCCGGGAAATGACGGCCCAAATGCTTGCGGTGAGCAGCACCAACGCCACGCAGATCGTCGCGATAGGCCTGCATCTGGGTGGTGTACACCACCAGCGAAACAATGTCTTCGGGCACTCCCCCAGCAGCAGTCAAGGCAGCAACCACATTGCCGAGCGCAATGTCGTACTGCTCGGTCAACGTCTCCCCCACCATCTTTCCCTCCGCATCACAAGAGATCTGCCCAGCTAGATAAATCGTCTTGCCATCGGCGGGAACAACCGCATGAGCGAACCCCTTCGCTGGAGCCATCGACTCGGGATTAACCATCTGGTGGGGACTGGTCATGCCAACCCGGGTGCTAGGCACGACATCAGGATTCTCACTCATCTACTGTCCCTTCCAATTGGCAGGCTCACCAGCATTGAACGAGCGATGGAATTCCGAGTGGTCCTCGGTCTTCATCAGTAGCGCCTGGGTCATGGCCTCGTACTCAATTGCACCGGCCAGGTCCATGTCGGCCTCCTTCGTGATCAACAGCTTGGTCATGGCGTACCCCAGCGATGGTCCGTCAGCAATACGTCGAGCCAGCGCATTGGCTTGCGTCATCAGATCTTCTGGCTCAACCACCCGGTTGGCCAGTCCGATCCGTACCGCCTCATCCGCAGTCACCGGATCACCAAACATCAAGATCTCGGTTGCCCGACCTTGACCAACCAGCCGCGGCAATAAGTAGGCCGATCCCATATCTCCCCCGGACAGGCCGACCTGGGTGAACAAGAAGCGGAACTTGGTTCGAGGAACGCACAAACGAAAATCCGAAGCCAAAGCAATGACTGATCCTGCCCCAGCAACGGTGCCGTTCAGAGCAGCAATAATCGGCGTCTGACACTCGCGCATGTTCTGGATCACCGCACCCGTCATTCGAGTGAATTCCAGCAATTCCTTGGCACTGAACTTGAGTAGCTCACCAATAATCTCATTCACATCCCCGCCGGAGCAGAAGCCCTTGCCCTCACCGGTAATGATGACGGCATCAATGTCACTACGCAGGGGGATCTCTCGGAAGACTTCCCGCAGGTCGGCATAGGAATCAAAGGTCAGCGCATTCAGTTTCTCTGGACGATTCAGGGTGATTGTGGCCACCCGATCATCAATGGAGAACTTGAAGTGTTCCCAATCATCGGTGAACTTTGGCGTCGCTCGAAAGGGCACATTGCCCCGATAGCTACCTGCACTTCGATCACTCATGTTCTGTCCCTATTCACGCTGTCCTCCGTCGAGCAGAACTTCCTGCCCGCTACCACTACTACCTACCAGATCCATGATGGCGCTGGCCACCTCGTCAACTTCAAGAATTCGCCCATGGGGGGTTGCTTGAGCCAGCTTCGCTTCGGCCTCGGCCAGATCACAACCCGTGCGTTCGGCGATATTGGCAATGCTGGCAGTGGTCATCTCGGTGCGAACAAAGGTGGGGCACACCGAATTGGCCGTCACTCCCGTCCCTTCAACCTCGGTGGCCAGCACCCGCATCAAGCCAATGACCGCGTGCTTCGATGCGGCATAGGCGGCGATATAGGGTGAGCCTTCCAAGCTCGCCGTGGAAGCAACGGTGACAATCTGGCCTCGGCCAGCCTCCAACATCGGGCCAAGCACGGCCTGGGAGCACAAGAATGGGCCGGTGGCATTCACCGACAGATTCTGATCCCATTCGGCCAGAGTGGTTCGCAGCAACGAGTTCGAAGAGGAAATGCCCGCATTGTTCACCAGGACGGTGACCGGCCCGGACGTAGCGATATTGGCAAAGGTGGTGACAACATCATCGGGGCTGGTGACATCACAGGCAAGGACTTGCACCCCCAACAGTTCGCTCTCCAGGACTGCGCTATCGGGAACCGAGCGGGCGAGGGCGATTGTTCGGTACCCGGCTGCGGCCAAACGACGCGAAACCTCGGCTCCAATCCCCCGAGTGCCACCAGTAACAACGGCAGTCCGCTTCTTCATAGGGCAACCTCATCCAGCTCGACTTCAACCACATTGGACGACTGTCCACGAAAGCCGCTGCGGTCATAGGGAACAACCCGGTAGCGCAAGGACTGGTTTCGCAGGGCCATGTCGTCCAGGTGTCGAGTCCGCGTGCACGACGTGATTACTGCGTAGTCCCCGCCATCAACCGAGCGAAGAACGTCATAGCCACTGGCCTCACCATGTTCGGGCTTGGACCAACGGAGCCGAACCTCACCGGGGCCGACCTTGGTCACAAGCTCCTGCTCGTCCCCCCAGGCCGGGCCGGCTCTTGTCTCTTGTGGTCTTGGTGCCTGGATGGCTCCCTTTGGCCACAGGTAGCAAACCACCGTTTTGAAACTCTCATCCAACGACTTACAAACATTGCAGTAGATGCACTGCACCACCTCGTCGCGGTGACCGTTCATGGCCTTGCGGGGCAAATAGGGATCGGCCAGCAAGCCACGGGCCATGCCGACAATGTCACACGATGCACTGTCCGGTCCGGCCGGTGCTGGCCCAGCTGCTGACTCCGCTGTCGACTCCGCCGGTGCTGCTCCACCAAGCACCTTTTCGGCCAGCTCGACCGTGCCGATCTTGCCTGCCCCCAACACCGGGGTGGTGTGCCCGGCGGCCCGCAGTCCGTCACGAATGATCTTGACTAGCCAGATGTTGGCCGCGTCGGGGTAGCTGTCCCCCGGCATACAGCGATCACCGGAATAACCGGTGTAGGGATAGAGAGGTTGACCCTCACGCTGCACCGCATCCTCAAACTTGCCGCCAACCGACAAGGAGATGTAGGCCGCCCCAAGCTCGGCAAAGCGGATGGCGAACAGTGAGGCATCATCAGCCGAGTAACCCCGGCGAATCGACTCATCAGCCAGAAACCGCACCCCAACCGGGAAGTCACCCACCCGGTCCTTCACCCGCTGCATCACCATCGACGGAAGCCGCAGACGGTTCTCGATGGTCCGTCCATAGTGGTCACGGCGGCGATTCATGCGCGACAGCATGGACGACAAGGTGTAGGCATGAGCCATATGCAGCTCCACCCCGTCCAAGCCTGCCTCCATGGCCCGCACGGCCGCATCAGCAAACAGGTCAGGCAGTAACTCCAGTTCTTCGACAGACAAGTCACTGACCTTTTGACGCCAGCCCGATCGGGCCACCTTAAGGAAGTGGATGATCTGGAGAAAGACCTTGCCTTCGCCCGCGGTGTGGCAGGCGTCAGCCAGCGCAGCCATACCGGGGATGAATTCATCGTCGGAGATCTTGAGCAGGGGACCAGACTTGCCCCCATGAATTGAGGACGCCTCAACCACGATCAAGCCGGCCCCACCCTCGGCGAAGCGCCGATAGCGCTCGATGATGCCATCGTTCACGAACCCGTCATCGCCAGACAAGCGGGTAACCATGGCCGGTACAGCGAACCGGTTGGGGATCTGGATGCTGCCCAGCTGCAGGGGTTCGAAGAGGACCATGGACTTCCAATCCTAGCGTCTCCCTATGCTACGGTTTTAGCTATCGTCAGAAAACCGCGCTGGCGCACTCAGTAGAACAGGATTCCTTCATGGCTAGCGACCCAAGCCCCACTTCCAACGACAGTTCTTCGGGGTCTTCCCATGCCTCTTCCGATGCCTCATCTGACTTGCGCCAGTTGGTGGCCGACAATATCGAGAACCTTCAATCACTGAGCGGAGCAGCACCCGAGGGCCGACTCAATCGGCCCCTTCTCGCCGCCCTCGGTGAACAGCTCCTCCCCCACCTATTCCCAAGCGCTGTCGGTGGCGTGCACGACAATGCTGTCTCTTCAACCGAACTGTGTGTCCTGCGCGAAGAACTTGGCCGACTCATGCCTGCGGCCGAAACGACCCTCGCCTTGCAAGGCCTCGGTGCCTACCCAATCTTGTTCGAAGGAAGCGACGAGGTCGTCCAGGAATGGCTGCCCAAGGTGGCCAACGGAACTGCTGCCGCCGCCTTTGCCCTGACCGAAACCGAAGCCGGATCCGACGCGGCCAACATCTCGATGACCGCCACCCGCGACGGCGACGGCTGGCGACTATCAGGCAAGAAGGTGTTCATCTCCAATGCCCCCGACGCCGATATCTATACCGTCTTCGCTCGCACCGACCCCGACGCTGGAGCTCGGGGTGTCACCGCTTTTGCCGTACCCGGAAACCTTGACGGTGTTGGCGGAGAGGCGTATGACATGGTCGCACCCCACGTCATTGGCGAACTGGTTCTGGACAATGTCTTTGTCGAGGACCGCTATGTGCTTGGTGAAATCAACCGCGGCTTCCGGGTGGCCATGGGAACCCTCGATCTGTTCCGACCCAGCGTTGGTGCTTACGTCATTGGCATGGCCCAATGTGCGCTGGACGCAACTGTCCAATACACCAATGACCGCAAGGCCTTTGGTGGTCGACTGCGTGATCTGCAAGCAGTCGAGCACAAGATTGCCGACATGGCCCTGGGTATCGAAGCGGCCCGGTTGCTGGTCTTTAGCGCGGCCACCTGTTATGACTCCGGCGCAGACGGACTCACCAAGAAGTCGGCCATGGCCAAGCTGTTCGCCACCGAAACCGCACAACGAGTCATCGACGATGCGGTGCAGCTCCACGGAGCCGTCGCCTTGCGCAAGGGCCATCTCTTGGAGGAGCTCTACCGTGAGGTCCGCGCCCCCAGAATCTATGAAGGAGCATCAGAAGTTCAGCGATCCATCATCGCCCGAGCCGTCTACGGCACCCGCTAGCGGTCACAAACAACCAGCGACGCTGTATCAACCAGCGATGCTGTGAAAGAACCTTGCCGCCTGGGGACGGAGCAGGTTCTCGAACCGGCCGAAAAGGGTGCGAGCTTCTCGCCCTGGCCAATGGGGCGGAGTAACCGAGGGTGGCAAACCCGGGTCCAGATAGGGCAGCTCACGCCAGAGGGCGTTCTGCCTGATGTAGACAGCAAAAGCTTCGCTGTCTTGCCCGTTGGATCTGGTCCACTCTTGTTCCAGCGGCTCATAGATTCGCAAGTACCCGCGATACCGATCCCCAATTTCGCCCAGGTCCCACGAACTTGCCACCAGGTCAGCAATGGACGCGAACCCGGCCAACTCTCCCCGCCAGATGGTTACGTACTCACTCAGCCCTTGGCGTACCAGCATCCGTTCCGTCTCGGCAAGGACTCCGGCCGGAGCGAACCAGGATGAAGCAGGCCCCTGACCAAAGCCAAGTCGCTCCAGACGCGATCGAATCAGATAGCGCTTCTGGCGTTCCGTCTCAGGTACCGAGAACAAGACCACAATCCAGCCAGATTGATTGGCTTCTGCTCCTGCTCGACCTGCTAGTACTCCACCTGCCACTGTTTGGCCCACTTCGCTCTTACTCAGTTCTGCCTCGCCACCAAAGATACGCGCACGACCATCGTGGAGAATCTCACCTGCTTGTGAGCTGATCCCATAGCCCGCAACACCTTCTCGCTTGTCGGCGACAAGAAGTCCCCGTCGCTTCATTCGTGAGGCCGCTGAACGCACCGACAGGGCATCAACGTCAAGCACCGCCAGCAGCTGGATCAGGTCGCCAATAGCGATCCATCCCCCACTCTCTTGGGCGAAGGATCCATACACATCGAGGATCTGGTCCTTTGGTTGCATGACAGCCTCTGATCTCAGCGGGTTGGCGACCGCATGTCCCCGAGGACTGATCTCTCAGTCCTTGAGCGCATGGCGTTGAAGCTTGCCGGTCTGAGTCTTGGGCAACGGATCCGTGCTGAAGACCAAAATCCGCGGATACTTATAGGGGGCAATAGTCGCCTTGACGAATGCTTTGAGCTCAGCGGCCAAGTCATCAGAGGCGGTCGACGGCTCGTGCAAACACACGAACGCCTTCACCACCGAACCCCGATTGGAGTCAGGGACCCCAATCACCCCAGCCTCAGCCACCGCCGGATGCAGAAGAAGGGCTTGCTCAACCTCCGGAGCGGCAATGTTGTAGCCCGAACTGATAATCATGTCATCGGTTCGAGCCTGGTAGTAGTAGTAGCCGTCAGCTTGGCGAATGTAGGCGTCACCGGTCAGGTTCCAGCCATCTCGCACATAGACACTCTGGCGCTCCTCGTCATCCAGATAGCGACAACCGAGCGGACCCCGAACCGCCAACTTGCCAACCGTTCCGTCCTCAACCGGTTTCCCGTCATCATCGACCACTCGGGCCTCATAGCCAGGCAGAGGCACACCAGTTGAACCCGGGCGACAGTTCTCATCGGCAGCAGCAATGAAGATGTGGAGCAACTCGGTAGCCCCAATCCCGTCAATCAAGCGCACACCGGTACGGGCTTCGAAGGCTTCGAACACCGACGCCGGCAAGGTCTCACCGGCACTCACGGCCCGCCGAATCGAGGAGAGGTCTGCTGGCTCATCGGCTTCAAGCATCATCCGGTAGGCGGTGGGCGCCGTGAATACCACCGTCGCCTCCTTCTTGGCGATGAGTTTGGCCAGAGGCCCCGGCCCTGGGGCCTCACTGAAGATGGTGGAGGCGCCAACCCGCATGGGAAACACCACCAGGCCACCAAGTCCGAAGGTGAAGGCGATCGGGGGGCTGCCAACAAAGATGTCATTGGCATTGGCTTGCAAAACCGGGGCGATGGCATCGGCGATGATGAGCAGGTCTCGGTGGAAGTGCACCGTGGCTTTTGGGTCACCAGTTGTTCCCGAGGTGAAGCCCAACAAGACGGGGTCTGAGGCCAGGGTGTCGACATTGGTAAAGGTGTCAGGCTTGGCCTCGGCCTGGGCGATCAGGTCGGCGAACTCGGTCTCCTCTGAGCCCCAGCACGAAACCGGCGTGTCGGCCACCGTAGTCAATGGTTGTTCCATGCCTGCTTGACACAAGGCCAGGGCCGGTGAGGACTTCTTGTAGATCTTGATCAGTTCGGGCTCTCGCAGCATTGGCATGGTGGCCACAGCAACACAGCCGGTCTTGAGGATGGCGAACCAGGCGGCAATCATCCAGGGGGTATTTGGCCCTCGGAGCAGGACACGATTACCAGGGGCCAGCCCATAGTCGTCGATGAGAACATTGGCTAATCGGTTGGACCAGGCCAGCAGCTCCGCGTAGGTCCACATCGAATCGCCAATTCCCATGCATGGACGATCTCCCCAACCTCTATCAATGGCAGTGTCCAGCAGTTCAGTAGCAGCGTTCAGTCGCTCGGGGTAGGAGTACAAGTCTTGGCCAATGAAGTCGGGCCAATTCTCCCTTGCTGGCATGCCGTCGATCACGAAGGTGTCGACGTGAGCGGTGTTGTTGGAAGGGATGGCGGAACTGGTGCTATCGGACATCAAACCTGTCGTATCTGTTCTGGGCTGTCTCAGACCTCACGATCATCCCTAGTTCTGGCGATCGTCGAATACACGATATATGCACACCGGGTCTGCCTCAAGAGCAACCATCGAATTATCGTAGGGCCTATGCCATTCACCCTTGCCAATGTTCACGGTCGAGCAGCCCTGGTCGACGCCGACCAACGGTATGACCTCGAGCGAGCCACCTCCGGTCAGTTCAGCTCGGACCCAATGGAGGCCATCGCCCGCTTCTCCGAGTTGGGAGAAGTAGCCAAACGACTTTCGCCCGCCCAAGCTGACGGACCCATTGCGGCCGAGGTGTTGGATCCGCCGGTGCCAGATCCACGCAAGGTATTTGGAATCGGACTGAACTACCGAGACCACGCGGCCGAGTCCGGGTCCGAGCCGCCCGAGGTACCGGTGGTATTTACCAAGTACCCAAGCTGTATCAATGCCCCGACCGGGGAGATCGAACTACGGTCACAAACCAGTGACTATGAGGCCGAGCTGGTGGTGGTGATTGGCGCCCTCACCCGAGACATCACTCGGGACCGGGCCTGGTCTCACATCGCCGGCTTGACCTGTGGCCAAGACATCAGCGACCGAGTACTGCAGAAGGCGGCGACTCCACCCCAGTTCTCCCTGGGAAAATCGCGTGATACCTATGGACCAATCGGTCCTGTTCTGGTTTCAGTCGATTCGTTCAACGATCCGGCCGATCTGGCCATCAGTTGCGCCATCAACGCTGAGCAACGGCAGAATGCTCGGACCAGCCAGATGATCTATGACATTCCCTTCCTGGTCTCCTACCTGTCGAAAATCTTGACTCTTGAACCCGGCGACCTGATCTTTACCGGAACACCCGCGGGCGTTGGCTTCCCCGACGAACGATGGCTCAAGCCCGGTGATGAGATCCGAACTGAGATTGAAGGCATCGGCGTCATGAGTAATCGCTGCACCTAACGCCATCGCCTGGCCGGTTTCCAGTACCTCTGTCCCTGCTCGCAGGCTCTCGGTAGTAGTAACGGCAGCGGCACGAACACTGCCGGGCGAGGACTAGTAGGTGCTCCACACCCCGGATTCGAAGTCATGAAGCTTGCAGTTCTTGGTTGAACGCAAATAGTCCCTCAACCGAATTGACCGTTCCACCACGTCCTGAGGACGCTCCGCTTGAATGGCCCGGGCCGCATCAGGCAACTTGTAGCACGGGATACGCATGTCAACATGATGAGGCAAATGCACCATGATCCAATGGAAGAAGAGGTCCCACCCCGGCGGACCCCACAGCACTGTCGTTCCCTCGACCTGGCCCCGATAGCGATTCCACTCACGCCTCGGCCACCAACGAATCTCCGGGGCGATGTGTTGCACGTACACCACCCAACCAATGCTCTGGCAGAACAACACGAACGGGATCACTAGCAATTTGACAGCTAGCCATAATCCGCCAGCAACACCGGCAAACCCAATACACAGGACCACAAACGCCAGAGCAAAAACTGCGACCAGAATGCGATCACGATGCATGGCCTTGGCCCAACGTTTGGGTGGTGTGAACATCACCATCTTGTTCCACCACACTTCGCGGGTGTAGTAGGCACCGGCCCCAAACATGCTCCACTCCAGCCGGTGGCGGAGCCGAGCAAAGGTTGAGAACTCATCGAATTGTTCTCGGGTGGCCGGGTGCCAAACGAAGTCCATGCCTTGGCGCAAGGTGTGACCATGATGCACCCGGTTGTGACCGAACACCCATTGTTCGGTGGCATGCAACGACGGCAGCATGGCCAGCCGGGCAATGACAGCGTTCAGCCGCTTGGAATCAAACAGAGCATCATGGGCGGCGTCATGACCGAGAATGAAAAGCCCGGAAACAATCAGTCCGGCGACCAACCAGAGGGGAATGAGATAGTAGAACTTGTCGGTTGCAGCAAGTCCCCAGAGCGTCAACCCGTAAACGGTGAAGTCACGAGCAAGAAGAAGCAAGCCACGAAGGGTTGAGCGGTCATAGCAGTGCTCCGGGATGACATCGAGAACAGTCTTGAGCCCAGTTGGGGTTACCGATTCGGTTGCCGTCATGAGTGATCACTCCCTCGTCATCAACGAGAATCTCGCAACAACGGTGCGTGCTCGGTACAACGACCTCTCCCAATCGTCGTACCGAGCAGCAAAGAGTCTAGTGGCTTTCGGCCTCGCCAAGGTAAGAAGCCCGCAACTCCGGATTTTGCAACAACGCGTCGGCGGTGTCATCCAGCACAACCTTGCCGGTCTGCAACACCCAACCACGGTCAGCAATCGACAAGGCCATATTGGCGTTCTGCTCCACCATGAAGATGGCAACCCCTTCGGCGTGAATCTGTTGAATCAGCTCAAAGTTGGTTTCAACCAGCGCGGGAGCCAAGCCCATCGACGGTTCATCCATGAGCAATACACGAGGACTCGACATCAATGCCCGGCCCATGGCCACCATCTGCTGTTCTCCACCAGAAAGTGTGCCCGCTCGCTGACTGAGTCGTTCCTTGACCCGAGGGAACATGTCATAAATTCGCTCGAGGTCTTCAGCAATCTTGGCCTTGTCCGTACGGAGGTAGGCACCAAGCTCGAGGTTTTCCTTGACCGACAATCGCTTGAACAAGCGGCGGTTCTCCGGAACCATGGTGACACCACGCTCAACCCGATAGCTGATGGGTTTCTCGTTGACGACTTCACCATCCAGAATCACATCACCCGAGGTTGGCTTCACCATGCCAAGCAGGGTCTTTAGCGTTGTTGACTTGCCACTAGCGTTACCACCCAAAAGGCAAACGAGTTCACCGGGATAGATGGCCAGGTTGACATCTTTGAGGATGTGGACGGCGCCGTAGTGGGTATTGATTTCCTTGAATTCCAGCAGTGGGGTGCGGTCGCTCACTTGTCTCCTGCCGATCGGCCAAGGTAGGCCTCAATCACATCGGGGTGGGTCGATACGTGCTCGTAGGAACCCTGAGCAATGGTTTCGCCGTGGTCCAGCACAACCACCCGGTCAGAGACGTCTCGGACCAGGCGCATATCATGTTCGATGATCACAATGGTGAAGCCCCACTCACTGCGAAGCTTGCCAATCAGCTCAGTCAGCTCAGCCGTTTCCATCGGGTTCATACCAGCAACTGGCTCATCCAACATCAGCAAGCGAGGCTGGGTTGCCATGGCCCGGGCAATCTCTAAGCGCCTCCGGTTGGCGTAAGAAAGCACAAAGGCGGGCTGGTTGAGACGGTAGCCCGTGAGGCGGGTGCCGAAGAATCCGAGAACCTCCTCGGCATTCTTGCGAATCAGTGCCTCTTCTTCCTTGTAGGCCTTGGTCCGAAAGATCGGGCCCAATACCTTCTGGTTGGTCCGACAATGCTGGGCCACCATGACGTTTTCAAGGATGGTCATCTGGGGAAACAGTCGGACATTCTGGAAGGTTCGGCCAACGCCCCTAGCCGTGATTTCATTGGGGTCAAGGCCAATAAGTGACTCACCATCCAACAGAATTTCGCCGGAGTCGGGGGTGGACAAGCCAGTAATGAGGTTGAAGAAGGTGGTCTTTCCCGCACCGTTCGGGCCGATGACCGAAACGATCTCACCCTCATCAACGTGGAAGTTCAGATCATCGATCGCGGTCAAACCGCCGAAGGTGATCGTGACGTTATTGATGTCCAGCAGACTCATGCGGTTGCCACCTCGTCTTCAGAACTGGGTTTGTCGCCCTTGAGCCAGGCGTCCTGCAAGGCCTCATCAATATGCAGCTCACGAGTGCGAGCAGCATTGGGTAGCAAACCTTCGGGTTTCTTCAGCATCATGAAGACCAGCAAGGCGCCATAGATCAACAGCTTGAACTGAGAGAACTCGGCCAACAGACCCGGCTGCTTTGGGCCACCGAGGATGCCGATCAGAACGACCGCACCCAGGATCACACCCGGGATGTTGCCCATGCCGCCAACAATCACCACCACCAGGATGATGATTGAGACCAACAACAAGAAACTATTGGGGAAGGTCGAGCCGACCTTGGCGGCGAAGATCGCGCCGGAGAACGAGGCCAGAACCGCACCGGTTACAAAGGCAATGAGCTTGGTGGTGACCGTGTTGATACCCATGGCCTCAGCCACTGGCTCATCTTCACGAATGGCCATCCACGCTCGCCCGATCCGTGAGGTTTCCATCTGATGAGAGATATAGATGGCAATAGCGACGAAGACCGCCACCAAGTAGAAGACGTATTGGGGCTTGGTGCCGTTGATCTCCGTCACCCCAACGTTGACTCCGGGAATATTGCGAATTCCCTGAGATCCACCGAGAGTTGGTGAAAGCCAGTCAGACAAGAACAAGAGCCGGATGATCTCACCAAAGCCCAAGGTCACGATGGCCAGATAGTCGCCACGCATCCGGATCACCGGGGTACCAATCAGTAGGCCGACGAACCCGGTCATGACCACCACGATGGGCAGGGCCACCAACCAAGGCAGGACGGGAAGCCAGCCAAAGATGTCATGGACCAACGTGTCATTGATTCGCCACGGCGCTTCTGGCGTGGTCAAAACGGCCATGCCGTATGCGCCAACGGCAAAGAAGGCGACGTATCCAATATCGAGGATGCCTGCCCGTCCAACCACGATGTTCAGGCCCAAGGCCAACAGGACAAAGAGGCCAACGTTGGCTAAAAGCTCGTTCACGATCTTGCCCAGGAGCATGGGTAAGACAACCGCAGCAACCACGACGGCAATCAGGGCGTACTTGTTGACCTGCTTGCGTTCCGCTTCTTCCATCGTGTCATAGCGGGTCTTGAGCTCATCCCCCTTGCCCTTGAAGCCAATGGCAAACCCAAGGGCAACGATGCCAACCAGAATTGCTGGAAGCACGCTGAGTCCACCACTCTTGGAGTAGAGGAACTTGGCTACGGGCTTGAGACCGATCTCTCCGAGCACGTCATCAACAATGGCCTCCAGAATGGCGAAGGAAAGCACCGAGATGATCACGATCTTGATCACGCGCCGTGGTTCGTCTTTCAGCACGTGGATCGCTCCACCGAGGGCACCTAGAACCGTGCCAACAAGGGCAGCGACGACGACGCCACCACCGACTCCTTGGTTGAAGGACAGCATGTCCAAGAGACGATCGCCCCAAGCAGGCATTTTCTCCGAAAGGTCAACCGTGTCCAAAAGGATGAGGAACAGTCCGACCATGGCGCCGCCGGCTAGGCCAGCCAGTGCTCCGGCGACAATGTCACGCGTACCCTTTTCTGGTGCCTGCATTCCCTCGAGTACCGTTTCGTTGGCGGCGATGTAGCCAGCACCAAGAGGAACGGCGAGGAGGAAGAGGTAGCCCAAGCTGAGGATGGGGTCAATCAGGATTCGCTCATTGAGACCAACGGCAAGTCCGACCAGGCCCATGAAGATGATCGAGATACCGGCGATCAAGCCGACGGAAACTGAGTGTTTCGGGTCGATGTCAGTAGCAGAACGGGTGCTCATGCTCGATCCTCCGAAGCCAGTCGCTCACCGAACAGGCCGGTGGGTTTGAACAACAAGACCAGGACCAGGACGGCGAAGGCCACTGCATCCTTGAGTTGAGAGACTGCGGGAATGGTCATGGGTTTGAGTATCAGGAGGGGGCCAACACTCTCAGCAACTCCGAGTATGAGCCCACCAGCCATCGAACCGCCAAGGTTTCCGACTCCACCAATGACGGCGGCAGTGAAGGCCTTAATGCCGGGTAGGAACCCAGTCTGAGACGAAACTCCCCGGAAGAGCAAGCCCCAGAGCACGCCAGCAACTCCAGCCATGGCTCCACCAACAGCGAAGGTGGTGACGATGGTGCGGTTGACGTCGATACCCATGAGGGCGGCGATTTCCTTGTCTTCGGCTACCGCTCGCATGGCCTTGCCAGTTTTAGTTCGCTCAACAAAGACCCAGAGGCCAGCCATAGAGATGGCGGCGATGACCATCACCAGAATCTTCGTTCCTTCAATTTCGAGGAAGGTGTAGCTGTCACTCATCCACGAAGGTGGAGCGGGGAGTGTTTTGGATGCGGGGCCAAACAAGCCGAGCACCGCATTCTGCATGAAGAAAGAAACAACAATGGAAGTGATCAGGGGGATCAACCTGGGCGACTCACGACGAGGTCGATAGGCAATCCGCTCGATCAAGATGGTAGCTAGCGTCGAAACAACGATGGCAACCAGGAGCACAATCAGAAGGGCGATGATGAAGCTGAACCCGCCCTCCCACATGCCATTGTCAAAGAGGATGTTCGACGTTATCCAGGCGGACATGGCGCCGGCCATGAAGACTTCACCGTGGGCGAAGTTGATAAACCCAAGTACGCCATAGACCATGGAATAGCCGAGGGCGATCAGCCCGTACATGGCTCCCTGGGAGACTCCAGTCACGAAGAGGCCGCGAATGGCCCCCCCTGTCAAGGGGGCATCACCATTGAGAGCCGTCCCACGAATCTGCTCAATGAAGAACAAGAGCAGGCCAAGGGCGATCACGATGAGGGACACCACCCGGATCACCGTGAGAAAGAGATCAACCGAGTTATTGGTTCTGAGAACTGACTGCTTGCTCCGCTTCACTGCGATCATATGTGTGGCCTACCCCTGTTGGCTCATGAGATTTACTACTGGTCGGTCCAGGTCTGGACCAAACGAAAAGTTGGGGCACCCCTTTTGGGGTACCCCAACCTGACACGTTCAGATGGTCACAGGATTGTTGTGACCAAATTCAACTCCAGTTACGGAGCGTAGGAGAAGACGACGTTGGCCTTACCAGCGGCAATGTCGCTGGCATCGTTGTGCAGAACAACAGCAATGCGCTGGGCTCCGCAGTCGCCAAACTCATCACAGCTGAGTGTTCCGGTGATACCGGACACTCCGCTGACCTTGTTGAGCTCGTCACGCAGAGCTTGGCGATCAACGAAGATCGAGTCACCACTCTCTACTGCAACATTGTCAATGGCGGTCAGCAACAAGATAGTTGCGTCATAGGCGTGGGCCCAGAAGGCAGCGGATGGCTCTTCGCCGTATGCAGCGCTGTAGGCGGCCAAGAAGTCCTCGGCACTCTTGCCAGTGGCCGACTTGTTGTTGCCGTACTGAAGGTCCGGACCAGAGAAGTACATGCCTTCGCTCTCGGGAAGCGCCATGAAGTTATCAGTCAACAAGGCGTCGGCTGACATCAGCTGGGTGTTCTCAAGACCAGCAACGCCAGCCATCTGCTGAGCAATGAAGCCACCTTCGGGCATGAAGATGGGGAAGAACAGCAGCTCGGGAGAGCCACCGCCAACCTCGGTCAGAACTGGAGTCATGTCGGTGTCACCCTTGTTCACCGCGGTGAAGGTGGTGACCTCGCCACCAAGGGCTTCAAAGGCGTCGGCGAAAGCCTGGGCCAAACCGTTGGTGTATGGGTCGCCGTCATGGATAACGGCGGCAGTTGTCAAACCAAGCTCTTCGAAGGCGAAGGTTGCGG
>JAJRQY010000155.1 GCA_024280015.1 Actinomycetes bacterium | reverse complement strand
GCTTCTTCGCTTCTTTCCGGACGATAAACCAGGAGCGCCCACCGACTAAGGAGACCCCAACACAGAGATGGTCAGCACCAAGGGTCAGGCCGCCAACGGCGTCGTATTCGATTCCGGCATCGCGAACCATGGCGTCAATAGTCAGACAGGCCATGCGCAAGTCGTCGGCTTGGGACAGTCCGGCCTTGCCATCGACGAAAAAGCGAGACTTCTGACCAGAAGCGAGTTCGACCGGCTTCTCAAACTCTCGCACCGCCTTCGCCCGAAGAATCTTCTGCGTCGCTTGCACGAGCTCGTCAACAACCATCAGGACCCCTTTGCTCCGCGTCTCAAGCTATCAATGAGGTCCTCGAATTTCAACGAGGTAGTTCAATTCCGGCGCGAGTGCAAAGATCACAATAGGTGGCTAGTCTGCTCCGCTTACATGCGGATGTAGCTCAATGGTAGAGCCACAGGTTTCCAACCTGTTGACCGGGGTTCGATTCCCCGTATCCGCTCGCTTCTACGAAAAGCCCGAGTCAGCCAGGTTCGAGTATGGCTCAGATGTGGCCCCGCCAAGGGCTCCAACGGCGGCGATGCATACAACGGCGATCAGGGCTAGCAAGAGTGCGTACTCGACAAGGCTTGCGCCGCGTTCGGCGACCTTGCTGACCAACGAGCGGTCCACGACTGCTTCCGGCGACGTTTCCAGTTCAAGAGTGATGCCACTGTCGATGGCCTCACTGGTATCCAGTTTCTCATTCATGTGATTCCCTAACGACGAATTCCAAAGCGACATCAATCGCTGCATGTCTCTTCGGGTCGTTGGGAAGAGCAATTGAGCCAAATGATCCAAACGGCCCGAACCTGGCTAGCGTCACGGGGTGGATACCAACATCAAACCTGAAATCACCGTCCCGGCTGGAGACGCCCCAACAACATTGGTCATGGAAGACCTGGTTGTAGGCACTGGGCCCGAAGCAACAAGCGGCGTACAAGTCAATGTCGACTATGTCGGTGTTTCGTGGTCATCGGGAGCGGAGTTCGATGCTTCATGGAACCGGGGAGACGTCTTCTCCTTTGGACTCGGAGCAGGCATGGTAATTTCCGGCTGGGACCAAGGTGTTTCCGGTATGAAGGTTGGCGGACGGCGCCAGCTGACAATTCCGCCAGAGATGGCCTATGGGCCAGCCGGTGCCGGCAGTGTCATTGGTCCTAACGAGACCCTGATCTTTGTGGTTGACCTCCGCTCCATCGGCTAGCTCACGAGAACTACCTGATGTCCGGAACAGAGAAATTCGACATTGCCGTTATTGGTGCTGGCCCCGCGGGGGCCGCTGCTGCCATACAAGCAGCAAGAAACGGCGCCTCAGTCATCGTGTTCGAAAAAGGGGCATACGGCCGGGACAAGATCTGCGGTGACGGACTGACGCCACGCGCAGTTGGAGCCTTGAATGATCTCGGCATCGAGTGCTCAGACGGCCACTTCATCCAGGGTCTGCGAATGATCGCCAACAAGACCGAGCGGCAGCTGGACTGGCCGACAACAGATCGGTATCCCAACTACGGCCTGGTGTGGCCTCGCCGCAGACTCGACGCTGCTCTGATGGATGCCGCGGTCGAAGCAGGAGCCGAGCTTGTTTATGAAACCGAAGCTCGGCCCCGAGTAGTTGTAGAAGACGGCACTCAGCGCGTCATCGGGGTGGAAACCGACGGCCGGAGAATCAAGGCTGATCTCACGATCATTGCCGCTGGGGCACCAGGAACAATCGCAAAGATGTTGGGGGCCGAGCGCGACGCCAACGAACCATACGGGTTGGCCATTCGTAGCTATGTCGAGTCACCCCGCCACGCTGATGCGTTTCTCGAAGCTTGCCTCACGCTGAAAGACGAAAACGGTGAGTCGGTCCCTGGCTACGGCTGGATGTTCCCAGCTGGCGACGGAACCGTCAATATCGGTGTTGGTGCCCTTTCGACCATGAAAGGGTTCAAGAAACTCAACCTCAACACCCTCCTGGATACCTACCGCGCTTCGGTGCAAGAGTCCTGGGAGATCGGACCCAACTTGGAACGGCCTCGGGCTTGGCGTCTGCCAATGGCAACCCAGAAGCGTCACGGCCCAGGATGGCTCGCCATCGGAGACGCCGCTGGCCTGATCAATCCAATGAATGGCGAAGGCATTGATTACGGGCTTGAGAGCGGCATTCTGGCTGCCAACCTGTTCCTGGCCGATGTTGAGAGCGCACCCCAGGTCTATGACCAGCAGGTCGGCGAGCGCTTCGACGGCTTCCTCAAACTTGGTCGCCGCTTCTCCTTTCTTATTGGTCACCCACTCATTCTCAATGCTGGCCTTCGGTTCTCGGTTTCGACCAACTCCATCGCCAAAATCACCCTCCAGGTCATGGCCAACCTAATCGACTCCCAAAGTCCGGGCATCGCCGGCGGCGTCATGAAGGCCGCAGACAAGACGCTGGCCGTAAGCGATCCGCTACTGCGGAAAACACGAGCCAAGCCCTAGACCCGGGTGTCCCAAGCAGGTCGTCCTGAGTAAGTCATCGTAAGCAAGCCAGATGGCAAGAAATTGGTGTCTGTGCCAAGGTGACGGAGTGGACTCAACAACAATTTACCCTGCTCGCCTAGTTCGAACTCTCTGGCAGTCGAACCCCGAAGCCACTGCTGTTGCTGTTCGCTCGGGCCGGGTCCTCGGTGTCGGTACCCTCGAGTCGCTCCAGCAATGGGGGCCAGCAACAGTCGATGAGCGTTTCGCTGACAAGGTTCTAATCCCGGGCTTCGTCGAGGCCCACGCCCACACCATGGCCGGAGCAGTCTGGAACTTTCCCTATGTCGGGTTCTTTGACCGGACCGATCCCGATGGCAAAACGTGGCCGGGCTGCAAGTCTCTGGAGGAGGTCGTCAGTCGTCTGATCGAAGCCAATGAACGCATGGATGCCCGACTCGTCGCTGATGGCAGTGAGGGCGGCCCCGAGGATGTGCTGTTCGCTTGGGGCCTGGATCCGATCTACTTCAACGAGGAACGACTAAGCCGCAAGCATCTGGATCTGGTTTCAGTCGACCGCCCGATCTTTGTTTTCCACGCCAGTGCGCACCTGGCCACCGTCAATACCAAGATGCTGGACATGCAAGACATTGGCGCGGATCATCCCGCTGAAGGAGTACCGAAGGACCCAACCGGATTCCCGACCGGTGAGTTGCAAGAGCCAGCGGCCATGGCACTGGCGATGCCGGGATTTGCCATCCTATTACGTGCCTTCAGCGATCCTGTTTCGGCTCAGAAGTTTGCTGCCTCGTGCCGCAACGCGGGGGTGACCACGGTTGCTGATCTCGGGACTATTCAAGAACAGGATTGGCCTATATGGGAGAAACTGACGAACGAGCCTGACTTTCCCGCTCGAATCGTGCTCGCCTACCGGGGTTATAGGGGGAATGACTCCGAAGCAGCCGCCAAGGTCGTGGCCAAGGCCAAGGGCAACACTGACCTACTTCGGTTCGGGATTGTGAAGCTCGTGCTCGACGGCTCAATCCAGGGCTACACGGCCCGACTGAATTGGCCGCATTATCTTCCCGATCCACAGGACCAGCGAGCAACCAATGGGCTATGGCTCATCCCACCAGATGCCTTGACCGACTGTCTAGCCGCCTTCCACGATGCCGGCTTGTTGGTGCATTGCCATACCAATGGCGACGAAGCTCTGGACGTCTTCCTGGACGCGGTCCAAGAAGTGCAGCTGCGAAACCCTCGACCCGATCATCGACACACCGCCCAACACGCCCAGCTCACAACACCAGCCCAGTTCCAACGCATGGCTAACCTTGGGGTGAACGCCAACCTCTTCACCAATCACATCTGGTATTGGGGTGACCAGCACCGAACCCTGACCGTAGGTGAAGACCGAGCCGCTGGCATGAACGCCTGCCGCTCGGCTTTGGACGCCGGCGTGGCTCTATCCTTCCATTCCGATGCTCCAATCACGCCAATTGGTCCCCTGCACACCATGTGGTGTGCGGTGAACCGCATCACCTCATCTGGCCATGTCCTCGGCCCTGATGAACGCATCACCCCGACCGAAGCATTGCAAGCAGCAACCCTGGGGGCGGCCTATCAGCTTCGCATGGACGACGAGATCGGATCGATCCAGCCGGGAAAGCGAGCCGACTTCACCGTGCTCGAAGAGGATCCGCTGGCGGTAGAACCAATGGCTTTGCGCGACATCAAGGTTTGGGGCACCGTTCTCTCCGGAGTGGTCCATCGAGCAGGCACCAGCCCAAACCCAGTCGACTAGCCAACACAGTGGCCATCAATGCAACTCCGCTTCGTATCCCGGTGACCGTGCTCGGCGGCTACCTCGGGGCCGGGAAAACAACCCTCATCAACCAGTTGTTGAGTCAAGCTGGCAACGCGGACCCAGTTCGTATTGCGGTGCTAGTCAACGATTTCGGCACCATCAATCTCGATGCCGCATTCATCTCATCCCAATCAGATTCAGTCATCGAGCTCAGCAATGGTTGTATTTGTTGCTCGCTGGCTGATGGCTTTGCCGCCACTCTGGATCAGATCCATCAGCGCGCTCTAGCCGACCCAGCCACGGCCCCACAGCAACTGCTAATCGAGACCAGTGGGGTTGCTCTGCCAGGCGCGGTGGCCCAGTACGCCCACCTGCCGGGCTTCGAGCTCGCCTCCATCATTGTGATGGCCGACGGCGAACAACTGGAAGACCAGCTGGCCGACCGCTACATCGGGGACACAATTCGGACACAACTTGGAACCGCCGACCTTGTCGTTGTCACCAAGACCGACCTCATCTCAACGTCCAATCTAGAGACGACAACGTCATTGATCCGATCACTGAGTCCTGCACCGATCATCTCAGCGCCTCCTGATTCTGATCTGCAGCTCCTCGTCTTTGGGATAGGGGCTTTTCCGCCCTCCTCACCTCCGTCCGCTCGAACTTCAGACCAACAGGCGACCCTTGCCATTGCTTCCAACCGGGTACGGCTAGTCCAACCAGTTGATCAGAAGGCCTTGGAGCACTGGCTGGAGGCCGCACCGCCCTCCGTCGCTCGAGTAAAGGGAGTCGTCGAAGGCGAGAAGGCCCTTCTTCGGGTGGACCGGGTTGGTCCCCGTGTCCGGATTCAAGTTTGGCCCAATCAGGTTGCTGCCGGCATCCTTGGAACCATCGAAATCTTGTCAATCAAGGCGCACCCCGGGGCCAACCAAACCCTTAGCCAGTGGCTTGGAGATTCACCACCAAAATTGTGAGCGAGTGCAGGATTCTTCCGCCATGATGATGCTCCTGTCTACCCAGCCCACCTCCGAACCTAACCCGATTGTGCCGCAGTTGGACGTACCCATGCACGGCTCCATCCTGAAGGACCCGATCCTCAGGCGAGCAGTACGTGAGTCCGTTCCCTTGTTCATTCCCGCCATACCGTTCGGGTTTATTCTTGGCGCGGCAATGACTCGATCGGAGCTTCCAACTTGGATCGCGTGGTTGAGCAGCATCACGGTCTTTGCTGGAGCAGCACAACTTGCCATGGTGACGTCGGCTGGTGTCGCCAGCTGGTGGACCGCTGTTGCTACTGCTGTTGTCATCAATTCCCGACACATCATGTACAGCGCTGGCCTTACTCCTCGTTTTCAGAATCAGCCCCGTTGGTTTCGGTGGGTCGGACCGTTCTTCATCATCGATCAGGTCTTCGCCCTGGTCGCTGCTCGAAGCGATCTTGATCGCCGCCAGTTTCGGATTTACACCCTTACCGCTGGTCTCTTCTTCTTCTCGTCTTGGCTCATCGTTACAACAGCTGGTGTGCTCCTTGGATCAGCGGTTCCAACCAACTGGAAGATCGAGATGGCAGTGGCCGTCATGTTTGCAGGACTCGTGGCTATACCAATCCAGAAGCTGTCAGCAGTGGTTGCTTCGGTTGCTGGGGCTGGCGCCAGCATCTTGTTCCTCGATCTACCGAATCGCCTTGGGCTCCTCGTTGGAGCCGCCGCTGGGATCATGGCCGCCTTTGTCACTGACGAACTCATTGAGGCACGAAGTCCAGCAGCTCGATCCGAAGACAGCCAAGCATGAGCGTCGTATCTGGCGTGGCCATGATTCTGACGGTTGGCTTGTCCACCTACCTGTTCCGATCAGGCGTGATCCTGTTCGTCGGCAATCGACCGTTACCCGACCGTTTCGTTCGTACGTTGCAGAGTGTCGCCCCGGCCGTCCTATCAGCACTGATTGTCACCATGATTGCTGGCGGCGAGGGCGTCTCTGGTATCGAGCTTCCGGAGATCGTTGCCCTCGGTGTTGGCGGAACAACCGCCAGGCTTAGCAAGAATCTAATCCTCGGTCTTGCTGCTGGCATGAGTGTCTTTTGGGGCCTTGACTGGTTGATGTGAGCCAGCGCTCTATCGAGAAGGACGCCACTCTAGAACGCAGACAGAGCGGGGCAGCGCTAGTCTTGGCCCGCTATGCCGCCCCTTCCGTTGGAGTTCATCCAATCAGCCAGTGACTTGTCACAGCTGCCACCGAGCCAGTCAGAAGTAACCGTTGTCGGACGTTCCAATGTTGGGAAGTCCTCACTGTTGAACGCCATTGGGGCACGCAAGCGTTTGGCCCACGTTTCCAACACTCCCGGCCGAACGCGTCTGCTCAACCTGTTTGACATTGAGGGTCACGGCACCTTTGTTGACTTGCCCGGCTATGGCTTTGCCAACGCGCCAGCCAATATGCGCGCCAGTTGGCAAGCCATGATCGAGGGCTACCTGCTTGAGCGGGAGAACCTCAAGATGGTCATGGTGCTGGTCGACGGGGTGGTTGGCCCAACCAAGCTGGACATCCAGATGTTGGAATGGCTTCGGGCCTGTGGCCTCCCGCACACCGTTATTGCCACCAAGCACGACAAGGTCAAATCATCCAAGCGCAACAAGCGCAAGCGCGAAGTGGCCGAGAAGTGCAATCTTGAGGAGGGCGACATCATCTGGACCAGCGCCGAGAAAGGTGTTGGCATCGACAAGCTCCGAGGCCTAGTTGTCCGCTGGTTGTCCTAGATCACCGACCGGGAGACTTGGATCAAGTCTGACCAGAACCTTGTCGATGAACAAGAATGGCAAATACTTGGGCAGCGGCAGTTCTTGGAGTTCTAGTTCTGGGCGGATGCAGCACACTCCCCTCCCAAGACGCCCCTGGGGCGATGGCCTTGGAAGATACGAACGTACAAGCTGGCGATTTCGCCTCGGAACAAGCTGACTCCACCACACCTGCCCTCAGCCAAGAGATCTCTCTCGATGATCTCTTGACTGCTTTGGATGATCTACAGACTCCTCAACCAGTCAAGACCACCTTGATCATGCAACAGCAAGAGGGCAGTCAAACCGCAGTCAGCTACGAGTCCAGAACGTCAGACCCTTCGTCTTCCATCACCTATCTATCCGTGAACTACTCCGAGGTCGCAGCTATGTACCAGCAAACACTGGGCGACATGCTGGAAGAACAACCTGACAGGCAAGACCAGGTTGATGATGAGACCACCGAGGACTACTCACCCGCCTTCGCTGGCGTAATCGCTGGGATGTCTTTGCCGGTCGACTACTTCGTTGATCAGGGCTCCGAGCAAGACACCATCTGGATTCGTCTAGTAGACGAGATCGCCTTTAACCGGGCCGAGATCCAGTCGCTCAGGCCGCTCTATGGCGACAATGAAGAAGCTCTGGAGGGTTTGGCCTACTCCGAATCCCTGATTGTTGACCTACCTGAACTCAGCGACAAGTGGTTTTCTGAGCCTTTCTATGGGGGACGTTTCTTCCCGGCTGGACTGGGCCCGGAACTGGCTCTCGATTCCGGCAGTTCGCTTCTCTACTCAGTCGGGTTTCGAGATGGTGTCGCCCCCGATGATTTGGTGCTCATAGAACGGTCCCGTGATTCGCAACGGATCGTGACGGAGATCTCCCAAGTTGACCAGGAGGTGTTCGCCCTGCTGGAGTTCAACGCTGACAAGAAGATCATCGCGCTCGAAATTGAACATGGAACCCGTCGATTCGAGTTCGATTGGAACCCCGATCTCAGTGTGCTGGAACTCCCCCCGGTTGAGCTTCAACTGTCCGAGGCCGACATCGAGTCCACTTATGAAACAGGTAGCAGCGAGACCGGTCAAGATGAAGTTGAGAAGTTCTCGACGGTTGGAGAGCGGATCCCCGCAGACGACGAATAGTTGCGGCCCAATAGTCCGCATGGACTTGTCGAGGCAAGACTGGCGGCAAATCAACGCCAGCAAGCAAACTCTAGGAACCCGAAGACTTCCATTTCACCAGGTCACCATTGATCTCGTCAATGGTGCGAACCCCGGACAAGGCCATGGTTCGGCGGATTCCCTGCATGAAGAAGTTGAGCACATGGTCAACTCCCCGCTCACCACCAGCAGCCAAGCCATACAGGTACGGACGTCCAATCGAGACGGCATCGGCGCCAAGGGCCAGCGCCTTCACCACGTCACTCCCGCGCCGGATACCGCCATCACAAATGATCACGATCTGGCCGCCGACGGCTTGGGCAACTGGCTCCACCAGCTCGATCGGTGTCGGGGCCCCATCCAGCTGGCGACCTCCATGGTTGGACAAGGCAATTCCGGCCACGCCGGCCCCGACCGCCAGCTTGGCATCGGCCACAGTCTGGATGCCCTTCAGAATGATTGGCCCATCCCAGATCGATGCGAGCCAGGCAACATCGTCCCAGGAAAGTGACGAGTCGAACTGGGCCGCCATGTGCTCGGCTAGCGAGACGGCAGAAGAACCGTCCATGTCATGCATGCCGACGACGTTGGCAAAGGTGATGGGATCATTGTTCAGGAAGTCCCACGTCCATCCCGGGTGAATTGCGCCGTCAATGATGGTGTCTAACCCAATCTTGGGTGGCAGGGTGTAGCCCCGCCTGACATCACGCTCGCGACGGCCAAGGACTGCGGTGTCAACTGTCAGGTAGAGCCCGACATAACCTGCAGCTTCAGCTCGACGAACCATCTGTTCCACCAGAGTCCGGTCTCTCCAGGTGTACACCTGGAACCACTTCGGGCCATCAGAGACCGCGGCCACCTCTTCGATGGACCGGGTGGCCATGGTCGACAGGGCATAGGGGATGCCTGCCCGTTCCGCAGCCCGCGCCACCGCCAGTTCTCCTTGTGACTGCGCGATCCGCCCAAAGCCGGTCGGAGCGATCATCACCGGCATGGCCATCTCAGTGCCGAATAGCGTGGTTGATGTATCTAGCTCGGAGACGTCACGCAAGACACGGGGTTCGAATTGGATTTTGGAGAAGGCACTGGAGTTGGCACCGAGCGTGTGCTCGTCCTCGGCCCCACCGTCGATGTAGTCAAACACGCCGCGAGGCAAGCGTCGCTTGGCAATTGCTCGCAGATCGCCAATATCAGCGGCTGTACTGAGCCGGCGAACGACCGGATCCAACTCCAATTCCTTGAACTGCACAACCGAGCGGAAGGTGTTGATCATTCCCATGCTCCCAGACTAGATCATGGGCCAGAGTGCGCACGAAATCCGTCCATCAACCAGCCCCACACCCTCCGTACTGGCACCGCTAGAGCGTGCTGGTACGTGCCGTAGCGGTGCCAGCACGCCTCGTTGAGAAGGTTCGTCAGCCGGAGCCTTCTCGTATTAGAGTCTCGTTGTGACCGCAACAAGCCCTCTTCCCTCACCGGACGCTCCGCCCTCAACCGACGCCTCCTCCTCCGGGTCCCGGCGAGAGACCTATCAGCTCAGTGATCGGATAACCGAGACCACAGGCACTGTCGCCATGACGGGGATCCAGGCCATCATTCGGGTTCCCCTCGACCAGAAACGTGTCGATGAACGCAACGGACTGCGAACGGCGGCCCTGATTTGTGGCTACCGCGGTTCACCGGTTGGCGGCATGGACCAGGCCTATGACCAAGACCGCAAGGTTCTGGAAGCGAACGATGTTCGGTTCATCAGCGGTGTCAACGAAGACCTTGGTGCCACTGCTATTTGGGGGACCCAGCAAACAGCGTTAGAAGAGACG
Source organism: Actinomycetes bacterium (assembly GCA_024280015.1). Classification (GTDB taxonomy): domain Bacteria; phylum Actinomycetota; class Acidimicrobiia; order Acidimicrobiales; family SZUA-35; genus JAJRQY01. The sequence continues at coordinate 40,518 of JAJRQY010000155.1, read as the reverse complement.
GCACTGTTTGATGGGGTTATGGGGCTCTGGTACGGGAAAGGACCTGGCGTTGACCGGACCGGCGATGTCTTCCGCCACGCCAACACCTCGGGGGTTCACGCCAACGGCGGTGTCATCGCGGTGGCTGGTGACGACCCGGCCTGCAAGTCCTCCACCATTGCCTCCGCCTCCGAATGGGCGCTATCGGATCTGGCCATGCCAGTGCTTTACCCGTCAACTGTGCAGGATGTGCTGGATTTTGGCCGCCTGGGTTATGCCATGTCACGGTTCAGTGGCGCATGGGTTGCCATGAAGCTCCACACCAATGTCGCTGATTCCTACGCCACCGTCGACCTGGATCTCGACCGCTTCACCTTGCAGCCTGCCAGTTATCTGGTCGATGGCGAACAATGGCATCACCGCCAGAGCAGCACATTGATTGCCCCAATGTCACTCTTCTTGGAGCAGGAGATGTTCGGGCACCGACTCGAAGCAGCCAAGGCATTCAGTGCTGCCCAAAACAGTGCTATAGGCTTCAGCTTCGATCGGATCATCCGGCCTGAGGACGAGGCTCTGGCTCAAAAGGCCAAGGTCGGCATTGTTTGTGCCGGCCCGGTCTATGGCGAACTTCGCGACGCGCTCAAGACCCTGGGATTCGGTAGCGACGCTGAACTAGCCGAGGCGGGAATTCGTTTGTACAAGCCAGCCATGATCTGGCCACTGGAACCAACGCGTTTGTTCGAATTCGCTGACGGCTTGGACGAAATCATTGTCGTGGAGGAGAAACGCGCCTTCATCGAAACCCAGATTCGGGACCTGCTGTACCAACGCCTGAACAGTCCAAGCAGCAATGGGCCCTCACACCTCCCCCAGGTGATCGGTAAGTCCGACCCCGATGGACGCCCGATGTTTGCCTCCCACGGTGGCTTGCTAACCGGGGATCTGCAAGGGCCACTTCGCCAGCGCCTGAACTCGCTTGTTGGATCCGAACGAATGACCCGTGAGCGAATTCCCGTCGTCGCAGCTTCCGCCGCCCCCGTCGCCTCCCCTGGCCTTGCCGTCCAGAGCCGCACCGCCTACTTCTGCTCTGGCTGTCCCCACAATCGCTCGACCGTCTTGCCCGACGGATCTCGAGGCCATGGTGGCATTGGTTGCCACACCATGTCACTCAATATGGATCGCCAGGTCTTTGGAGTGACCCATATGGGGGGCGAAGGCGCTCAGTGGGTTGGCATGGCACCCTTCGTTGCCGACAACCACCGCTTCCAAAACCTGGGAGACGGGACCCTGGCCCACTCCGGGTCCCTGGCCATTCGCCAAGCTGTTTCGGCTGGCACCAACATCACCTACAAGATCCTCTACAACGGCACAGTCGCCATGACCGGCGGCCAAGACGCCGCCGGTGAAATCAGCGTTCCCAACCTGACACACTGGCTCCAGGCCGAAGGGGTGGCCAAGACAATCGTCGTCGCCGATGACCCGAAGAAGTACCCATCCGGTTCAAGCTTCGCTAAGACTTCCAGCCTGGTTCATCGCGACAAGTTAGATGCAGCCCAGCTCGAGCTTCGAGACATCTCCGGCGTCACTGTCTTGATCTATGACCAGGCCTGCGCCGCCGAACTTCGCCGCAGCCGCAAGCGAGGGAAGATCGAAACCCCAACGACACGGGTGATGATTGACGAATCGATCTGTGAAGGCTGTGGTGATTGTGGCGAAGTCTCCAACTGCGCCAGCGTGCATCCGGTGCAGACTCCCTTTGGTCGCAAGACACAGATCCATCAAGAGAGCTGCAACTACGATCTCACCTGTCTGAAAGGCAACTGTCCGGCTTTCGTCACCGTCGAAGTCGATCCTCAAGATGCAGATCACAAGCCGTCAATGACGGCAAGAGGACCAGAAGGGTCCGAGGTAGCCCTTGCCGAGATCCCTCAAGGCGACTTGCCCCCACATCCCGTGATCCCCGACGAAGGCACCATCCTTCTGGTCGGTATTGGCGGAACCGGTGTTGTCACTGTCAACCAGGTCATCGCAACCGCTGCCCTACTGGACAACAAGTACTCGACCGGATTGGACCAGACTGGGCTAGCCCAGAAGGGTGGCTCCGTTGTCTCCAACCTGCGAATCACAACCGACTCACCGGAGTCTTCCAACCGGGTAGGGCCAGGTGAAGCCGACGCCATCTTGGTCTTCGATCTCCTAACCATGATGAAGAACCTGGACCGAGCCTCACCGGAGCGAACCCGAGCCGTTGTCTCCACCGGGCTGGTACCAACCGGCAATATGGCTGCTGGTCGTGCCGCCGACAAGTTCCCCGAGCTGGCCCAGTTCCGTTCCAGCATTGATGAGGTCACCCGCTCAGAAGAGAATCTCTGGCTGGATGCCACCGGTATCGCTCGGCGAGTCTTCGCTTCCCAACCGGCCGCCAACACCATGGTTGTTGGCCTGGCCTATCAACGAGGCATGCTGCCCGTTACCGGTGAAAGCATCGAGCGCGCTATCGAACTCAATGGAGTTGCGGTCCAGATGAACCTGGACGCCTTCCGGCTTGGCCGCCGCCTGGCCACCGACGAATCCCTGCTGGCTTCCTTGGACTCCGGTGGTGCCCGCTCCGGCGACAAGCCTGCCGGACCACCCATGCTGACTGGTCGCCTTGCTGCTTTGGCCGAACGCATTGGCGGTGACAGCCAGCTTCAAGAAACCCTGGCCTGGCGGCTTCCTCAATTGGAAGGCTTCCAAGATCAAGGGTATGCCGAGCGTTACGCTCATTTCGTTAGCAACGTCCGCGAAGCTGAGAAGCAGTTTGCCGGCGATTCGTGCGATTTAAGCGAAACCGTGGCCCGGCACCTGTCCAAGCTCATGACCTATAAGGATGAGTACGAGGTAGCCAGACTGGCCCTGAATTCCGATCTGTCCGATCAGGCCAAAGCCCTCTTTGGACCGAACGCCAAACTTAGCTACCGGCTTGAGCCGCCGACCATGAAAGCGGTTGGGATCGACCGTAAAATCGCTATTCCCGAGGTCGCCGGTCGCAAAATGTTTCAGGGCCTGGTCAGGGCAAAGAAAGCCAGGGGCACGCGATTTGATCCTTTCGGTCGGTCAGCCGAACGAGTGGCCGAGAGGGCCCTCATTGTTGACTACGAGAATCTCATCACCACCCTGATCGAAGAACTCTCGACCGGATCTAGCGACGCCAAGCGCTATCACGAGGCTGTCGGCATCGCCGACCTCGCTGACCAGATCCGTGGGTTCGCCGAAGTGAAGATGGGCAATATCGAAAAATACCAGGTCGAGATCAAGGCTGCCCTGGACTCATTCCTGAACTGAGTTGTTCAGCCAACAAGGAGTAACTACTTGGGAGCCTTCGAATCCACCTAAGCTCAGGCATGACCAACGTGCAAGGCTCCATCCTCGGCAACGCTGTCCTTCGCAAGGAGGACCCGTCTCTCCTCTTTGGAACCGACCAATTCTACGACGACATGGTCGTCGATGGGCTCTGCCATGTGCATTTTGTTCGCTCTCCATTTGCTCACGCCGGCATTGAATCAATTGATCTAGCTGAGGCTCGGTCCCAACCAGGAGTCATCGCCGTCCACAGCGCCCAAACCCTTGAGTTGGAGCCATTTCTGGGCTTCCCCATCTGGCCACCGGCGGTGGCTCGACCTCCACTGGCCAAAGGCAAGGTCCGCTTCGTTGGTGACATCGTCGCCGTCGTTGTTGCCGAGACTCGGGCCCAAGCCGAAGACGCGGTTGAAGCCGTCCTGGTCGAATATGAGCCATTGCCCGTGGTCACCGACGCCGAGCAAGCATTGCTTGATGGCGCTCCCATCCTGTTCGCGGAGCATGTGATTGACGGTGCTCCCGCCAGCAACCAGATCTTCGAAACCTCCATTGGTGACGAAGACCCGCTGGCCGACGCCAATCGAGTTATCGAAGCGCGCGTCGTCAGCCAACGCTTGGCCGGTGTGCCAATGGAGACCAACGGTTGTGTCGCCCTACCCAACATGAACGGAAAGCTTGAGGTCTGGATCCCAAGCCAGAACCCGATTGGAGTCCGCGATGCCTTGCTCGGACAACTTGGCCTAGAGGCCGATGCACTGCGTGTCGCGGCACCGACCGTGGGTGGCGGTTTTGGATCAAAGGCCGGCCCCTATACCGAGTTCATCCTTACTGCGGCCCTAGCGTTAGAGCTTCAGCGCCCGATGAAGTGGACCGAGGGTCGAAGCGAAAACATGGTCGCCATGGCCCATGGCCGAGACATGGTCCTCTACGGCAAGCTCGGACTCAGCAATGACGGGATTATCACTGGCATTGATATCGATGTCATTGCCAATGCCGGTTCCTATCCCGCTATCGGAGCCCTCCTGCCTGTCTTCACCCAATCCATGAGCCAGGGTGTGTACAAGATTCCGAAACTGCGCTTCCGGGCACGCTCGGTCATGACCAACACCACGGCGACGGCGGCCTATCGCGGTGCCGGTCGGCCAGAGGCCACCCAACTCCTGGAGCGCATCATCGATATCGCTGCTGATGAGCTTGGTATCGATCCAGTCGAAATTCGACGACGAAACTTCCTGCAGCCGGAAGACTTTCCCCTCACCACCCATGGTGGGTCCAATTACGACGTCGGCGAGTACGACAAGGCTCTGGACCAAGCACTTGAGGTTGCCGGATATAGCGACATGCTGAAGGCCCAGACCGAGCGGAGAGCAAGCGGTTCCACCAAACAATTGGGAATCGGTATCGCCAGCTATGTCGAGGTAACAGCACCAAACGGCCTACACATCGAGTTCGGCGCGGTTGAGGTCCACGAAGACGGTACCGCTACGGCACGAGTTGGTACCAGTGCCCATGGCCAAGGTCACGACACGGCGTTCTCCATGCTGGTTTCGGACATGTTGGGAATCCCCATGGACAAGATCACCCTGGTCCAGTCCGACACCGATCACATCCCCCGTGGGGCTGGAACGATGGGATCACGTTCGCTACAGACTGCCGGGTCAGCCGTTCATGTCGCCAGCAAAACCGTCCTGGAGAAAGCGAAACTCCTGGCCGCTCACTTACTGGAGGCCAACGTCAGCGATATCGAGAAGAGCGTGGCTGCAGGCCATAGTGGAAACAGTGGCCTCCAGGTCGCCGGCGTTCCGGCCAAGGCCATCACCTGGGGTGAGCTAGCGTCGGCAGCCAATGACGCGTCACGTCGACCAGCCGACATGGAGGGGGGCCTAGCCCACGAGCTGGACTTTGACGGACAGGACTCGACCTATCCGTTCGGGTCCCATGTCTCGCTCGTTGAGGTTGACACCGAAACCGGCCAGATCGAGATCCTGCGTCACATTGCCGTAGACGACTGCGGCAAAATTCTCAACCCGATGCTCGTACGGGGTCAGCAGCATGGCGGTATCGCCCAAGGTGTCGCGCAAGCACTGTTCGAGCAGGTTTGCTATGACGATGATGGCAACCCGATCACCAGCAATCTGATGGACTACCTCATCCCCTCAGCCACCGAGCTGATCAATTTCGAATCCAGCAATACTGAGACACCAACCTTTCGAAATCCCTTGGGGGCCAAGGGGATTGGAGAATCCGGCACCATTGGCTCCACCCCGGCTCTGCACAATGCAGTCATTGACGCAGTCAGTCATCTCGGCGTGACTCATATCGACATGCCGCTTACCCCAGAACGGATCTGGTCGGCCATTCATCGAGACTGACCGTTCAAACATGGCCAAACCTTCTCCTGAAGGCAAACGCTAGAACACACTCAGACCCTTAATCCTGCTTGCTTTCGTCCGATAGTTACCGGACAGCAAAGTAGGTGCCTGCGATGACGGATCCACACCGCCTGCGGTTCCGATCACCACAATTCTGCGGCTTGAGGCATCAATGTCCTTAACGCGCCGTCTCTACGGTCGCCTGCCTGCACGGGTCCGAACCAGCCTGCCGATCATCCTGTACGCGTTCGCACTTCTCGGTTTCGGCAGCCTTCTGCTGCAAAACTTCAGCACCGGAGAGAGCAGACCTGCATTCGACCTACTTCCAGTCATCGGTCTCACGATCCTCTTCTTTGGCGCGGAGGCTCGCTCATTGCACATCGAAATTCGCAAAGAGACCCACAGTCTGAGTCTTACCGCGGCTCCCCTGGTGATCGGCCTGCTGTGGGTGAATCCGCTCGGAATCCTCCTGGCCAGGCTCATTGGTAGTGCTATCACCTTCGGTGCTGTCCGCCGCCAGTCACCGGTCAAACTGTTTTGGAACGTGAGTCTGATTTGGGCCGAGACCTCACTCGCCCTTGTGGTGGCAGGAACCGTGTTGAACGGCTCAGACCCCCAGCATCTGCATCAGTGGTTGGTCATCGGCCTCGCTCATGCGTTGTCTGCGCTCTTCAGCTTGATGGCGGTACCAGGGATCATCATGCTGGCCGAACGCGAGTTCCGACCTGAGTTGTTCCGCCAGATCGGCCGAGGCCAGCTCATCCTCTCGGTTGAGGCAACGTTCTCAATCATTCTCGCAGCAGCAATGCTTCAGACTCGAGAACTTGTGCTGCTTGGTGCCATCCCAATTCTTGGCATTGCCTATCTGCTACGAATCCACGGCAGGCTCAGCCGCGAACACCATGATCTTCAGTACTTGCACGGGTTCGCCTCCGCTCTGAACGGGCCGGACAGTTTGGACGCTGGTCTCCGCCAACTCAGCGGCATCCTGCTAGCCCGAGGTGCCGCTCTTGCCGTCGTCACCGACAATGATGAAATCATGATCCGAGCGATCATCGACAATGAGCCATATGAAAGCTCCTTTCCCCGGGATGGCGTGACGTTTGGGCCATGGAGCAGCGGGGTCTTTGACGCCAACCAGCGCTCGGTTCGTCATCTAGAAACCGTGGTGGCCAAACACCTCGGGGCAACACACGCATTCTGGACCGGGGTTCTCAATGTCGGGCCCGAGCCCGGCTTGCTCATGGTCTTTGACCGACTGGGAGTCAACTCAGTCTTTGACGAGCAACAGCACGCGCTCTTCACCTCAATGGCATCGACTTTTGACTCGACCTTGTCCGCTGATCGCTTGCTACGGCAACTGGAACAGCGAGCCAAGTTTGATGAACTCACAGGCCTCGCTAACCGAGGAACGTTGGAAGACTTCCTGTTTGATCGGTTGCGCGAAGAAGAGCGCGCCGGAGCGGTCCTGATCTTTGACCTCAACCGATTCAAGGAAGTGAACGACACCCTCGGTCACCAGTTCGGCGACCTCCTCCTCCAAGCAGTTGCTGAGCGGCTGACCGACTCAGTGCGATCAACGGACCAGGTAGCCAGACTCGGTGGCGACGAATTCGCTGTGGTACTCGATGATGTTCGCGACCAGGACGCGCTCGTTCAACGTCTGGATGACCTGGCTGACGAACTGTCCGCATCGGTCGAGTTGGAAGACATTTCGCTTGACGTCAGCGTCTCCATCGGTGTGGCCCGTTTCCCCGAAGATGGACGACTACCCGCTGACTTGCTACGACGGGCCGATGTCGCCATGTACGAATCGAAGCGAACCCAGCAGAACTGGGTTGCCTATGATCCGAAGTACGACACCAGCAGCCCACGCCGACTTCGACTTGCCGGTGACATCAAGTCGGCAATAGAGAACGGCGAGCTGTGCATCTACTTACAACCTCAGCTGACAACCGTTGGTCAAACCCTGGTTGGCGCCGAAGCACTCATCCGTTGGAACCATCCCGAGCTTGGCACCATTCCGCCCTATGAGTTTTTGGACCTGATCGAACATGGTTCTCAAGCCGGGGCCTTCACTCGCATGGTCATCCGCTCCAGCCTTGATGCTGGCTTGGCTCTGGCCAAACAAGGCATTGATCTGCCCATCTCGGTGAACCTGATGAGCCGGGACGTCCTCGACCGACGCCTCCCCCAGTTCGTGACTGAGGAGTTGGCTAAACGGAACCTACCCGGCCGAGCATTGTGCATGGAGGTCACCGAGCATTCATTGGTTGTTGACCTGGACCGGGCCATTGTTCAGCTCCAGGCCTTTCGGGATCTCGGCTGTCGCATCTCGGTTGATGACTACGGGACCGGCTACTCCTCCCTGCAATATCTTCAGCGGCTGCCGATCGATGAGGTCAAGATCGATCAATCATTCGTCTTTGAGATCCTCACCGCCTCTGATGCTCGCGCCATCGTGAAGTCAACAATCTTGTTGGTTCACGAACTCGGTTTGGAAGCCGTTGCCGAAGGAGTCGAAGATGTTCGAACCCTCGAGCTGCTGGCCAAGCTGAACTGTGACGTTGTGCAGGGTTATCTGTTCGCCAAGCCCTTACCGCTAGGCGAGTTCTACCAGTGGGTGTCCGGGGTACGAACCAAACCTGTTTCGGAATCGGTCCGAATCGGCTTGACTGAGCAGTCGCGGGAATTCTCGGCCTGAGCTTTGACGCAGAGCCAACCTCGGCCAGACTCTGTGAATGACTGACACGCCCTCTGAGGTAGCAATCGATGACGAAACGAAGGCGGTCAATGCCGCAATCGATTCCTTGTTGTCTGAGCATGACCCAATGACCCTGAGCACGGCAGAATTCCGAGGGTTCCAGTTCGATGCCGGACTGGCTTGGGTTCACTCGGACCGGCTTTCCGGTGGGCTCGGACTTCGGCCGGAGCTGCAACGAACTATTTCCACACGTCTCCACGAGGCTGGGGCCAAGGCCCCTGCGTCATCCACCTTCTTCATGTACCTGGCTGCTCCCACCATCGCCACCCACGGCAGCGACGAGCAAAAGCAACGTCTCATGCGGCCAATGTTTACCGGGGAGGAGATCTGGTGTCAGCTCTTTAGTGAGCCCGGTGCTGGTTCCGACTTTGCCGGGCTGGCGGCCAAAGCCGAACTTGACGGCGAAGAGTGGACAGTCAATGGTCAGAAGGTTTGGAACACCCTGGCTCATGTGGCTGATTGGGGCATGTTGGTGACCCGGTCTGATCCGTCCACTCCGAAGCACAAGGGCATGACCTACTTTGCGCTGGACATGCATTCTGAGGGAGTGGAGGTACGGCCTCTGCGCCAGATCACCGGTGAGGCCGAGTTCAACGAGGTCTATATGACCGACGTTCGCATTCCAGACAGTGACCGGATTGGCGATACGGGAGATGGTTGGCGAGTGTCGCTCACCACCCTGATGAACGAACGAAACGCCATTGGTGCCGGCAGTGGAAGCTCGCCGAAACGCGGTTCGGGGACCATCTCGGCCGCGGTTGACATCTGGAATGAGCTTCCCGAGTATCGCAAGACGGCTGCTCACAAGGATGAGCTGATGAGCTTGTGGATCCGTTCTGAAGTCTTGAGACTCACCAACATCCGTGCCGGGAACAACCGCCGGGCCGGAAACCCTGGTCCAGAAATGTCCGTCTCAAAACTCGCTATGGCTTCGCTGAACCAAGAAATCACTGATCTGTGTGTGACGCTGCAAGGACCGGCCGGACTCACCGGTTATGACTTCACTTTCCGCAGACCCGAAGACTTGTCTGTCTCTGGTTTGGACACATCGGTTGGCCACGCCTTCCTGCGGGTTCGTGCCAATTCAATCGAGGGTGGGACGAGCGAGATCATGCGCAATATTATTGGTGAGCAAGTTCTGGGTCTGCCCGGTGAACCTCGAGTGGACAAGAAGATCCCGTGGTCTGATGTCCCCCGAAACTAACGAATCGGCGACACCAGGGTTTGATGTCGCCAGAGTCGAAGCCTGGATTCAGGACCACATTTCTAGTCTCGCTCCGCCGTTCTCCTGGACGCGTCTAACTGGCGGGCACTCAAACCTGACTTTTGCTCTGGTTGATCAGGAAGGCATTCGGGCGGTGATTCGTCGGCCGCCGGAGGGAAAGCTATTGCCGAAGGCCCACGACATGGGTCGGGAGTACAAGGTCATCAGTGGCTTGGCTGATACTGCTGTGCCGGTGCCCGAAGCACTCGGTTTTTGCCGCGACACCAGCGTCACCGGTGCGGACTTTTACCTCATGAGCATGGTGCCCGGTCGAGCCATGTATGAGCTCGAAGACGTTGAGGAGTGGCTTGACCACGAAGCCCGGGTCCGGATGGCTCACTCCTTCATCGATACCTTGGCCGCACTCCATGCTGTGGACCCGAAGCCCATAGGCTTGGAGGACCTTGGGCGCCCAGATGGGTATGTGAATCGCCAGCTGCGGACCTGGTACGGGTCATGGACAGTGTCAGTTGAGGGCGCAGGCTATGACGACGAGCGAATCCACCGGCTGCACAAACTACTGGTTTCAGCTGTGCCACCCCAGGGCCCGGCCCGCGTCGTGCACGGCGACTTCGGGCCGCATAACTGCATGGTGGACCAGTCAGGGAACGTGACCGCCGTTCTCGATTGGGAGATCGCCACCCTGGGCGATCCGTTAGCCGATCTTGCCTACGCACTGAACGGTTGGGGTGATGCCGAGGTAGAGGGAGATGTTGGTCTCCTTCCAGGAGGCGCAACAACAGCCCCAGGCTTCCCCGGCAACCGAGTGTTGGCCAAACGCTATGCCGATCGCACCGGCGCTGACCTGACGGACCTGTCCTACTATCGTTGCTTCAACTACTTCAAGACTGCCTGCATCCTGCATGGTGTTTACGCTCGATACTTACTGGGCCAAAAGAGCAGCGAAGGTGTTGATTTGCCCGCCTTGTATGAGCGGATGCTGACCACCATCGACCGGGCAGAGGCCATGTCGGGCTCAATCGTTGGCGTCGACTGATCCTGAACTCCTCGCTCATCAGGCACTCGGCGCTCAGGATCTGCGAAGATACTGACCTTCCCAATTGCTCGAAGGAACTCTCTCATGCCTAGCTCGCAGGAAACCCTGGCTCAGATCCACCTATTCAGTGACCTCTCCAAGGCCGAACTGAAAAAGATCGAGCGCTTGATGACACCCGTCGATATCAAGAAGGGTAAGGAGTTCATTACCGAGGGAAAGCCGGGGCGCGAAGCCTTCATTTTGCTGGAAGGAACGGCGAGTGTTCACCGAGGTAAGCGATTGATCGCCACCCTTGGGCCTGGCGACATTATTGGCGAGATGTCAATTCTTGCTGGTCATCCTCGAAGCGCAACGGTCCGAGCGGAGACCGACATTGTTTGTGAGGTTCTGGATCGGCGGGAGTTCTCAAGCCTGCTTGACGAGGTTCCGACCATTGCTCGCAAGATCATGGTGACCGCCATCAAGCGGCTCCATGACCTTGACCCTGGTCTGGCCAGCTAGGACGTTAATCAGTCCGGTTCGATCCCATCGAGCACGGCAAGCACCCGATCGTTGTCCTCGGGCTGGCTGACCGTGATGCGAAGGCCAACTCCGGGGAATGGTCGGGTGACCAGGCCAGCCTTTTCTAATTCGAGGTGGACCGGGGTCGTTCGCTCAGCAAGGGGCAGGTACACGAAGTTGGCTTCAGAGGCCGGGACCGTCCACCCTTGCTGTCGGAGGGTAGCCACCATGCGATCACGCTCGTTTCGAATGATCTGTACTCGTTCCATCACCTCGTCGTGGGCGGCGACCGATCCCAGAGCAGCGACTTGGGCTTGGCCATTCACGGCAAAGGGCAAGGCCGTCCGATCAATGGTGGCAACGAGAGCCGCGCTAGCCACGGCGTAGCCAATTCGCAGTGCGGCTAGGCCTTGGGCCTTGGAGAATGTGCGGAGCACAACCAGGTTGTCGAATTGGGCCAGTAGCTCAGGGATGGAGTCACCCAGTGCTGGGTCCATGAACTCGTGGTACGCCTCGTCTAGGACCACAACAATGTCACTGGGGACAGACCCCAAGAATTTGGCCATAGCCCGTACCGAGAAGGCCGTTCCGGTCGGATTGTTGGGATTGGCCAAGATGATCAACTTGGTCTTCTTGGAGACCGCAGCAACAACGGCGTCGAGGTTGACGGCGTGATCGCTCAGTTCAGGGTTGATGGCAACGCCGGCCATGAGCTGGGTGAACATGGGGTAGACCTCAAAGGAGATCCAGGGGTAGAGGACCTCGTCACCCGGGTCGACATAGGTGAGGAACAGCTGTTGGATGAGGCCGACCGAGCCGCAACCAACGGTGACCTGGTTGGCCTCCACTCCGACCCATTGGCCAATGGCCGCCCGAAGGTCTGCAGCGCGAGGGTCGGCGTAGCGATTGATGGCCAAGCTGTTGGTGGCCAACGCTTCTTGAACCGAGGGAAGCGGACCCCATGGCCCTTCGTTGGAGGCCAACTTGATGGCGTTGGCAATTCCGTGTTCTTGTTCGGCCTCAGTTGCTGCTTTGCCTGGCTTGTAGGCCGGGAGTTCGGCAACCGAGGCACGAGGACGTCCAATCATTGAGGTCATGAGCCGACTCTAGGCCCTTTCTTGCCGCGGGACTGAACTGTTTCATTGTTCACCTGTGCCCCCGATACCAAGCAGTCGTGGGAGTAAAGACGGGCCGTCAGTGGTTTGCTAGTGATATGTCGATTACTCGCCTTAATCATGCTGTGCTCTATGTCCGAGATGCCAAGAGAACCGCTGAGTTCTTTGCCAAATATCTGGGATTTGTGCCAACGACGGAATCGCCTGGTGGTGTTTTCATGCAGTGTTCGGCTGAGTCCATGAATGATCATGACCTGGCATTCTTCACCATCGGTGATGATGCTGTTGACGCCAACTCTGGGCACAAGGCTGTCGGCCTGTATCACCTGGCCTGGGAGGTTCAGACTCTTGGTGAACTGGTCCAGCTACAAGACGTGCTGAAAGAGGCTGGCGCTCTGGTCGGAGCGAGCAATCATGGCGTTTCCCGCAGCTTGTATTGCAAGGACCCGGACGGACTGGAGTTTGAGCTCATGTGGGCGGTGCCACTGGAGTTGTTGGATCCTGAACGTGATCTTCCCGGTATCTCGCCGCTGAAACTCAGCGCAGACATCGAGCGCTTCGGTGCCGACACTATTGGGCGACGTACGAGTTGACCGGCTTGGACTGTTCAGGATTGCTGGTCCCGGCTTGATTGTCCCTTCAGCTCAGCATGTCTCGGGTTACGTCCAGCCAGAGCTGGGTTGTGAGGCGAAGCGACTCGACATCGATTCGTTCGTCATTGCCATGGAAGCGTGAGCCGAACGTGGCCGCATCCAATGACGGCGAAAGGAGGGCGGCTCCGTAGGCCACCGACCCAAGTTCTCGAAAGATTCGAGAGTCAGTGAACCCGACCCCCATCTGTGGTGTCAATGATGCGGTCGGGAATGGACGGTTCATGGCCTTTTGCAAGCTGTCCCAAAGGGGCGTGTTGACGGGGCTCATTGATGCCTGGTCATTCATGAGGATCTGGATCTCGACGTCATTGGACATCTCCCCCAATGCTTCATCCAGGTGGGCCTGTACCTCGGCATCGGTTTCGCCGGGAAGGGTCCGAACGTCGACATCGATGCTGACCTGATCGGGAATGGTATTGGTCTTCATGTTTGGCCCACCGTCCACCACATTGCAGGAGAATGTGGTGTGGGTGCAGGCATGCAAGTAGGCCGCAACCTTGGCACTTGGCAATTGAGCGAGCACTGCATCGATTTTGTTCGGATCGAGCAGTATCGAGCTTTCTTCCTCGCTCAGGTTAAGGGTGCGGACTCGCTCGGGCCACAATTCGGTGAACTTAGGCGGTGGGGCATAGTCGGTAAGCCGCTGGATAACTCCGGCCGCCTTGACCAAGGCATTGTTGCGACGAAAGGGTTGGGAGCCATGACCGGGCACACCGGTGACTTTCAATCGTCTCCAGGCAACACCTTTTTCACCGACGGGCACACCAATTGCTGGTGCTTCGGGGTTGCCGCCATGCACTCCCCCGCTTTCAGTGAGGACGTAGTCAGCACGAATGGCGTCGGCGTGGTTGTCCGCCATCCATCTCGCACCGTGGGCGCTACCCGATTCTTCGTCGGCAACAGCAAAGAAGATCAGGTCGCCCTTGGGTTGGAAGCCGGTGCGGGCCAGGTGACGAAAAGCTACGGCCATCGATGCGGTGACGTTCAACATGTCAACCGCTCCACGGCCCCAGACCTCACCATCGATGAGCTCGCCTCCGAAGGGATCCTGAGTCCAACCATCGGGGGTGACGGGGACGACATCGGTATGGCCCATCAGGCACAGGCTCGGAGCGTCGGGGTCAGATCCGTCGATGCGGGCGACGATGGAGACCCGGCCTGGAGTGGGTTCGAAACGCTCGATCTCGAGGCCAGTTCCTTCAAGGAAGTGAATCAGGGTTTCGGCGCTGCGAACTTCTTGACCAGATTCGGGGGTGCCGTCGTTGACGCAGGCGTTCCGGATCATGGTCTGGAGAAGCTCGACCGTCTGATTGGTGAGTTCATCGAGATTGTCAGCCATGGCAGCAGTGTTACACGTCCGCTGGGCAGGTTGCGAGTAGAGATCTGAGGGCTAGCCCCAGCAGTGACGACTGGCAGCCCAAGGACGGGTTCCCGATTGACGCCAGGTAATGACCGCCGCCTCATCTTGTTGTGCAGGTGTTGCCTTGTCGGCAGAATTGACGCCATAGCGCTCGGCGTGTCCATAGGCGGCCCAACTACTGGTCAGGAACTGATACGCGCCGCGGGCTGAGGATCGCCTATTGGCGGCGGTGTAGCTGTCCTTGGACTCACACCAACGAATGGCCAGAAGAATCGAAGGTACAAACACTCCATGTCCAGCGTCGATCCAACCGTCTGGGTGATTGCCCTTGGCTGCGGGATTTCCAACCACGGGTCCGGAAGGAGGAGGAGCCAGGGTTCCGGTGATCTGGCGATGCTCTTCGGAATCAGAGATATAGGCAACGGCCGCTGCTGGATCTTCAAGGGAAAGCCAATAGGCGTGGCCTGCGGGGTCCGGGCGTCGGTCAAGAGCATTGCGATAGGCGTCGACGATGAAGTCGCCGGAGGTGGCGGATTGGGCTTCGGGAAAGGTGATCATTTCTCGGGCGAGATCGATGAGGGTCTCTCCGCCCATCCGACGCTGAGTCCAATAGTCCTGTCCCTCAGCATCGGGATAGCGGCCTAAAGCGGTGATGTAGAGGCGAGTGATCTGGTCGTCGTGGGCGGGGGCCGCATCGACTGGTGATGCGCCAATGATGGCGATGGTTGTTGTGAGAGTCAACGCGCACGCGAAGACAGAGAAAAGTTTTTTCATCATTGCTAGAACCTCTTGCAGCGCGCCGGGTCGTTCGGTACGCCAAAGCAAGTGAAGAACCGGGTGCCACTCGGTGGGCACACAACCGCACTCGGTCCCGGTCAGGGAGGATGCGATCTCTAGGTGACGATCTTCGTGCTCGGCGCCTGGTTGGCTATCTGCACGTTTGCTCGGATTGTCAGCCCCCGAGAAAGCTCTTCGTGACAGATACGTTACGAAGATCGATCAGGAAAGCAACCTTTTCTCTCAGAGTGTGGCGATTTTCACATAGCGTGAGAATTCTAGATGTCTTGGAATGTGCGGACATAGATTCTCATCGCTGGGCCGTGAGCGGGAGTTCGTCTAGGATCTGCGAGACACAAGAAGAGGGAAGCAGATGAGCGAGATGTATGAGGCTTGGGATGGAAAGCAATACCCGAGTCCTGCGCCTGAGGGCTGGGGCCTGAGGCCAGACGGACGATGGTGGCCGGCGGGTCAAGGACCATCCAGCCAAGGTGCTCAGCCAACAATGCCACGATCAATGGGAGGGCCCGCCGTGTCTCCCCCTGGGCCAGCACCGGCTAGTCACCAGCCAAGTCCGATGAGTCAGGTCCCGGCGCCGGTGGGGAACGAGAAGAAGAAGGGCATTCGGACTGGCACCATTGTTCTCATTGCCATATTGGGATTCATTGTCCTGTCGGTTGGTGGCTGCCTGTTCTCCGCCGTGACCTTCTTTGGGAGGGCAGAGACCTTGATCGAAGAAGGCCGCGACGAATTCAATGCCTATACCGCCGAGCTGGAAGCCGAAGATGCCGAAGCTCTGAGCCAGGTCTCACTCGATGGATCAACCTGTCAACTGGAAGGTCGCGTGGCGCGGGTGGCCGGGGAAGTAAACAATGACGGAGCGAAGCAATACTCATACTCAATCACCATCCAGTTCACTGGGTCTGACAATCGGAGACTGGACCCCGGGTTCGCCTCGGTCAACAGTGTTGCTCCTGGCGAGACAATCGTCTTCGATGCCGAGACTCTGGCCGAAGACGCCGAGGACGATATTCGCTGCTCGGTGAGCAAGGTTTCTCGATCTGAGGACTGATTCGCAAGGATCACGGAGCCCGGCCAACACAACCAGGTAAGCAGAGATAGTGGATTGGCGCCTTCGACAGGATTCGAACCTGTGACCGTCGGATTAGAAGTCCGATGCTCTATCCAGCTGAGCTACGAAGGCTATGACAATACATGGTAGAGGCGGATCGGCAAACTGTTCGCCAATTGATGATCGAGGGCGCTAAGATCACGGACTCTTGGTGGTCGTAGCTCAGTTGGTTAGAGCATCAGGTTGTGATCCTGAGGGTCGGGGGTTCGAATCCCCTCGATCACCCCAAAAAAATCTGTGCGAGGCCCGACTTCCATGTCGGGCCTCGTTGCATTTTTGAACCACGATGCTGGGTGAAATTGCTCGCGACTAATCGTGAATTCAAGCGTCGATCTTATTGATGGACAAGTCGTCCATCGGCTACTGTCTGTCGGTAACAGCGGCTGCGGAATGCTGTTAGGCGACAGGCTCTCAGAGTCGAAGAAAGCAGAGGTAAGGCGATGTCCTCGAGCGGGATGATTGGTGTAGCTGGCGGAATCTTGGCGATTCAGTTTGCACCAAAGAACGAGATCTTGGGTGGAGTTCCAATCTGGGCACTTGCCCTGTTGGCAGTAATGGTCACCTTTCTGGTGTTGTCGTGGAGGGCAGCAGCGGTTTCGGGACGAAACGACTCGTAACCCAGAACCTGTCGCTGCAAATTTGCCCTGGGACAGGTGGAAGAATTCAGAGGAAACTGGTAGACATCTGCGGTAGTATTCTGCGTTCCAACAAGCGCCTCTAGCTCAATTGGTAGAGCGACGGACTCTTAATCCGCAGGTTCCGGGTTCAAGTCCCGGGGGGCGTACGAACAAGAAACCCCAGGTCACACCCGCTTTTCGGGGGCCCCTGGGGTTTCGCCGTTTTGGCCCAAAACAGGCCCGTGGTCACACTGGTTCCGTCGGAAACAATGTGCTGTGCCGGTTCATGTTTTACAGTGCAGCTCCGGTAGGTGCCCGACATTGTTGAGACAAGTTCCGGTACCTGGCTTACACAAGTCCCGCCTCCTGGACGACAACGCCCTCGGTTCCTTGCGGACACCTAGCTGATGGGTTGTGCTTCAAATCAACATTCTCGGTTGGTTTGGAGGGTCAGCAATGTTGGTGGAGCTCGGTCTTGTGGAACAACGACTCAAAGCAGTGTACGAAGTCCTCGATGGCGCACTCGTCATCGATGTAGCAAAGCGGTATGGCGTCACCCGCCAAACTGTTCATGTGTGGCTCAAGAAGTACGCCACCAACGGGATGTCAGGGTTGGTGAACAAAACGTCGCGCCCTGATTCATGCCCTCATCAGATGGCAGCGGTGGTGGAAGCCAGAATTGTTGAGTTGTGGCGGGCGAACGTGCGTTGGGGCCCGCAACGCATCCTGCACCAACTCGAACGCGACGGGGTGAGTGAGTTGCCGGGGCGGTCTTCGGTGTATCGATGCCTGGTCCGCCACGGCCTGATCGATCCCCAGGCACGCAAACGCCGCAAGTCTGATTACAAGCCTCTTCCGTCCGCGGTGAAGCGGTTGGGGGCAGATCCTGGAATGAACGGCTGGTGTCTCGCAACACCAGCCGTCGTCGCGTCTGGCTGTGGTCGACATACCGGCTGCCGTCCCGAGTCTCTGGAGAGCTGATTTCGCTCTCCTCTTCCCCTCCGTCCACCATCTCAAGCACCAGTCGGGCCATCTCCAGCCACCGCTCACGATGCGACTTCGGGAAGGCTCCATCGATCGGCGGCAGAGTCGAAGTCATGGCTCAAGCCACAACTCCTCCCCTCCATAGATCTGCCAGTTCATGCTCATTACGACATCAGGACCCCTGAGATTCCGGTCATGCGGACCGAGGAGGTGTTGTCTGAGAAACTCGCCCGGTATCGCCGGGCGAGCCTCGCCCGTGATCTCTATGACCTTGCCTGGAGTTAGACTCACCCGCCGCCAGCGGCGGTTACCTACGCTCGGTTCTCGCTGCAGGAGTGATGGCTGTAAGAATGCTGATCACGATTGGCGGGATCCATTCGAGGGCCCGGAGGCAACCGTCGCAGCATCTCATGCCGTGATAGACCACTTTACCTCAGAGCGAGGGACAGCCTTCTCCAGCGGCTCAAACCGAAGAAACTGCTCCGACACACAACTAAGCTTCTCGCCTTCGGAAGCCTGCCAAAGGAAGACAACCCCACGGACTGAAGGTGCAAGCAGCAAGACGGAGGTACGTCACACAAAGTGTTGGAAGCAACCGCGTGCCCTACCTTGGCTGTCTTAGTCTTTACCCGAAACGGACACGGTTCCTGGGCTCATGTATCCCAGATCCATGTCACTACCCGCACTGGCAGATCAGCTCAAAGCTGCCCGACAGAGCTCGCTCCGGCGCGACACAAGCGCCACCAACCGCTCGGGCAAATCCGTCGAGAGAGCACCAACGTCAACACCGGTCGCTGCCTGAACGAACGCCGCAGGCAAGCGCTCGGCCAAGTCGAGCACACGAGTGATCAGCCGGGCACGATCGAGTTTCAGTTCATCCGCTGCTTGCTCCCACGCCCTACGACGATCGGTCCGGCGCAACTTGTAGTCATCGCCGACTTTCATAGCCAGCTTCACCTTATGACCGTCACTGTCGTCATAAGGCAGAATCGATGCGACGTCATACAGCGGTGCCAACCTAATCTGGCTGCCAGCGAGCAACAAGCCATAGTTCTTGGCGTGGGCATCAGTACCTGCGATAAGCCAGTTAAATGCCAAAGCATCAGCGAATCGCCTCACGTCGATCTCGGCATCAGGGCCAGGGATAATCGACCTGATCAGCTCTGCAATCTGGCCAGGCCTCGGCCCCCCATCAGACTGATACTTACCGACGGGGGGAACCGAAAGGGCCTGACAGAGATCCTCTTGATGAACTCTGACCAGCGCTCCGCTCCTACGCGAACGGTCAAACCGCTCGACAACGATTGCACTCTCCTCTTCAAACATCTCGATCCAAGTGTTGGCAGCTGGCAGACCAAGCGCTCGGGCCGCTGCAAGACATAAGTGCTCGTTGATGTTCTGCGCCTCAAACCCAGCCACCGCGGGTTTAAGGATGTGCGTCGTTGCGAACCCGCTGACCGGCTCCCCCCACGTTCCTCGCTCTCCAGGGTCCCCATCAACACGGTGAAGCGCAATCTTCGCTTGCGCTCCGCCGAGGCTGAACTGGCCAGTAAATCCGGGACCGAGCCAGCTAGTCGAGTCCGTTCGAAGCGCCCTCAATCGTGAAGCGATATCGGCCTGGTTGAGCCATGAGATATCGCCGGACCGACCAATTAAATCATCGACTTGGTCGGGCAGGCAGAATTGCACGGCTCCGGCACAGTCATAGCCGATATGGGTACTGAGTAACGGGAACGGTGACGCCACCGAAACACCGAACTCACGACCCCAGCGGGCGAGCACATCGGCATTGTCGGGCAACAGACCCCACAACCATGGTGTGAGTCGAGCATTGCTATGCACTTCCTGGCTTGGCGGCATCGACACTGACAGCAGGGTCGCTGTGGGGTTGTCTCGGTACTCATTGTTATAGCGAAGACGAAGAGCACTGCTTGACAGACGTTCAATCATGCCGATCGGCTGCCCTTCGAGCAGAACAATCAACTCATCAGACGCCATCAGATACCCTCGTCGATGATCTGGCCGAGATCGACAGTCGACCCATTCGGGCCGGGAACAGGAACGAAGGTGATAGCAACGTCGAGGGCACTCAGGACTGACAATGCTCGGCCCAGCTCGACAGTGCGTTTTCCTGTCTCGAGTTCGGATAGCCAGGGCCGCCCCACACCGGCGAGAGCAGCAAGCTCAACTTGAGACAGGCCCTGGTCCTTACGGGCCCGCCTAACCGCGGACCCGAACGCTCTACTTGTCTGGATCGGTCGCATCGTGTCCTCTTGGACTCAGGGCGGGTGAGAGGCCACCAGCATCAGCTACTGAGCGGAAGCCTCTGTTGTCGTACGGGGACACTCTATCATTGTAGCCGTTCGAAGACAACTGATTTCTGCCTTCGTACGGAGACAACAGCTTAGCTAGGTTGGTTTCGTGATTGGAAGCGTAGTTGGTTGTCGTCGTCCAGGTCACCACTATTTCGCTAGGCCGTCTAGTCTCAGTTCATCCTCAGCTTTAGCACCAAGAGCCGGGTGCCTAAGTGGGTGCCAAACTCACCGTACTAGACCGGACTCCACAGGACTGACTGGACACCTGCCCGGACAAAACTCCTGGTAGACGGATTGCACAGGACTGGCTGGACTTTTCTTTCGGGACTCATAATCCGCAGGTTCCGAGTTCAAGTCCCGGGGGCGTACTTACGAACAGAGTCGCTGACCAGGGCAAACGTCCCCGTTAGCGGCTCTTGTTGTTCCCCACAGGTGCCAAAACGGGTGCCCAAGCCGATTCGAGAGTGTTTTGGGCCTGCATCAGGCATTCGTGTCATCATCTTGCTACCGACACGAGAATAGCGAGGAGTTGCAGGGTGGCAAAGCGTGGATTCCTGGCCGAGGTGAACCGTCAGATCAAGCAAGCAGAAAAACGCAATCAACAAGCACAGAGAACAGCGGCAAAAGCAAAGGCAACAGCCGAACGCGATGCGGAAACAGCCAGAAAACAAGCAGACCGGGCAAGAGCGGCTGCACAGAAGGCAGCGGTTCAAGACCAGAAGGCAGCAGAGAAGGCCGCGAAGCTCGCTTACGAGGAGATGCGGAGCCTCGAAGCCGAGTCCAGGACCGCAGGACTGACCGCCGAGTACGACGAAATCGACTCAATACTCTCAGCGACACTAGACATTGACGACTACGTAGATCCCAACTCTCTTCGTCAAGCCGCGGAGCATCCGCCCTTTCCAAGACCTGATCTCCTTCAACCAACAGCTCCACCGATCCCAAGACCACTGCCGCCCGAGCCAACCTACGCACCTCCAGACGCGGTCAAGGGCATCGGATCGCTCGTCGGAGGGAAGGGACGCTTAGCCAAGGCCACAGCGAAAGCCCAAACAGATTTCGCTGAACTCCACCAAGCGTGGCAAGTCCAGACAGGTGCCCATCAAAGATTCGACCAGGAACAGGCCGAACAATTCAAGGCGTTGGAGGCAAGACGAATCTCCGATCTCAGCTTGGCGCAACAGACATATGACCAAGAGTGTCAGCAACGAGAAACCGAGATCAGCGCAGCGAACAAAGAACTCGACGAACTCATAATCGACCTCACAACCGGAACGGAGACGGCGGTCAACGAGTACATCGGAATCGTCTTGTCAAACTCTGTCTACCCAAGCTTCTTCGAAGTCGAGACAGCGTTCAGGTTCGATGCCGAACTCGCTGAGCTGGAGATTACCGCATGGGTACCTGCTCCGAGCACGATGTCAATCGAGAAGGCTTTCAAGTACGTGAAGTCCAAGGACGAGATTACTGCTACGACTCTGAGCGCCAAGGCACAGAAAGATAGATACTCCGGGGCAGTTCACGCAGTGGCACTTCGAAGCCTTCATGAAGTCTTCGAAGCCGACCGTCAAGCAATCATCCAGACCATTTCACTAACGATTGCCACCGGGGCAACAAACCCGGCAACAGGGAAACCAGAGTCCATAGCATTCATCACTGTCGCAGCGGCCCGAGAATCGTTCATGGCAATCGATTTGTCCAATGTCGTGCCGTTGGCAACCTTGAAGCACTTGGGTGCCCAGGTGTCCAAAGATCCGTTCGGCCTCGTTGGAATAGATACGTCCCAGGGAGTCCGATCTCTGTGAACGCATCCAGTGGGTATCGGTTCAATCCGCCGCCACTCTGGCCGGTACCAGAAGGATTTGTGCCTCCAGAGGGCTGGAGACCTGACTCGACCTGGCCACCTGCGCCGACAGATTGGGAACTCTGGACACTTGAGCCGCAAGCACCCCGCCCGCCCCAAGCTCCAACACTGTCTAGGGACAGCGAGAGTGCTTCGACTAACACACCCCCAGACCAACGCGACCAACTCATTGCACAACTCCAGACCGAGTTGGCTGATCTGAAACAGCAGTTGTCAGAAACGACTCAATCTGCCGGGGCCAGTTCGATCGATGTCGTCGACCTAGACGACGAGCGCATTCTTCAAGAAGTAGGAATCTACCGATATCACCACCCGCTAGAGAATGCGGCGCAATTCAAGGATCAGCTGGCCGCTTTGAACGACGAGATCAAAGCCTCGATCAAGGAAGGTAGCGCCGTTCTTGCCTCGGAAATGTTTACCTTCAACAACTCCCTGGCCAAGGGACGCAAGATGACCAAGGACCTCTCGAAACTCATGTTGAGGGCGTACAACTCTGAGGCCGATACTTGCGTCAGGTCACTACGGGCTGGAAATTCGGTAACCGCCAAGAAGCGCCTTGAACGCACAGTGACGACTATTGCAAAGCTTGGGACAATGATGGAGATGCGCATCAACCCCGAGTATCACGCTCTGCGTGTTCGCGAGATCGAACTCGCCTCGGACTTCGCGATGAAGAAACAGGAAGAGAAGGAAGCGGCACGAGAAGAGCGAGCCCGGCTTCGCGAAGAGCGCAAGGTCGAACAAGAATTGAAAGCCGAACGTGAACGTCTAGCCAAGGAACGCAGCCATCTCCAGAATGCCCTCGAAGCGTTGCAGACAGCAGGTGATGAAGCAGGTGCGGCCGAGATCGCTGAAAAACTTGGCGATCTCAATAGTGCTATCGAGCAGAACGACTACCGGACTGCGAACGTCCGTGCTGGCTACGTCTATGTCATCTCCAACAAGGGTGCGTTTGGTGGCCAAATTATCAAGATCGGGATGACTCGACGACTGGAACCAATGGATCGCGTGCGAGAACTTGGCGACGCGTCAGTTCCATTCCCATTTGATGTGCACGCTCTGTTCTTCTCTGAAGATGCGGTGACTCTAGAGAGTGAGCTGCATCGTGCCTTCGCTGTCCAGAGGGTCAACCATGTCAACCTGCGGAGAGAATTCTTCTTCGCCACGCCAAACGAAGTTCGGGAAGTACTGGTTGAGAAGGTCGGAAACCTTCTTGAATTCAATGAACATCCCGAAGCCGCCCAGTACGCGCAGAGCAAAGGCTACTGGCCATCACCTGCCAGAATCGCAGCGCTACCTTCAGCCTAAGCGTCGACTGAAACCTCCCGCAGAAGCAGTGGTCCGTCAGAGAAATCACTAGCCACCGTCAAGTGTCGATAGTACTCTCGCGAGTCTCACGAGGAGGTCGGTCCCATGACCAGACAAGACAGCAACGAACAGTCCTTTTGAACCGATGAGCAAACGTCGACGGGGGTTCCCTTAGCGAAACCAACGTCAAACGCGGCGACCGCACGGTCGGCACCGACAAAGAACTCATCGAGAAGCTCGGCAACCAGGACCCATGCCCCTGTGGCTCCGGACGTCGATTCGCCAAGTGCTGCCGGAACAGCGGCAACTTTCGATGGTGTCAACCGCCACTACTACCGACGAGACTAATGACATGTCCCAGCCACATATCCCCATTGGCTGCCCGAGTTAGGTGCTTTTGGCCGTCGGAGCGATTGAACGGAATAGTTCTTGGAGCCGTGACCTCCTCAAACCCTTAATCAGTCGGAGCCCACTTAGGACTCATATGAGGCGAACATGGGCTTCCTCTGACAAGGTGTCTCGGGCAGCCTCAATCAACTCGCGAATTTGAGTAGTTGCCGTCCCGAGGGTCAAACCTCGACACAAGGCTACTGTTTTGATACTCTAGACGGCATGATCGAAACAAAGATCGCTCCGATTGAGCTTGCCGATTGGCTGATCGGACGCGGCCAACACTTCATCTCCACCAGCGACGTCGCTGCCCTACTTGCTATCACCCCAGAGACAGTGCCCATAAGCTTGGAGCGGTCTCGCCAAGCCGGAAAGATGATCTCGGTGACCAAGGAAGGCTGGGTTCCGGTCCCTCCCGAGTACCGAAGCGTTGGGGCTCCCCCGGCCAGCCACTTCATCGACCCGTTAATGGGCCACCTCGGGCATTCCTACTACGTGGGATTCTTGTCGGCAGCCGCCATCCACGGCGCGTCGCATCAAGCGTCAATGGTCTTCCAGATCGTCACGCCAGCCAAACTACGTGAACGCAGGATCGGCCGTAACCGGATCCAGTTTCTGCAACGCTCTGGCACCACCGAGAAACCCAAACAACGGCACACCGTGCCGACAGGACGAATGTGGGTCTCCGCCCCAGAGGTAACGGTCCTTGATCTTGTTGAGTCACCCGAGTACGGGGCCGGACTCTCGAATGTGGCGACTGTCATTGGTGATCTGCTCTATGACGAGGTGCTGGACCTGAGCGTCCTGTCAGATGTCGCCAAGCTCTATCCGATCGCTGTGGTGCAACGGACTGGATTCTTGCTGGACTACATGGCCACCGAGGTTGATCAACAGATCAACACTAACCAGCTCCACGAAGTCGTGACAGGGGCTCGCTATCGAGATCTCGCCCCTGGGAGTGGCCCCGGTGAGCGTGACCCCCGCTGGCATGTGATTGTCAATACCGAAATTGAGCACGACCTGTGACCACCGAGGCTGACCTCGCCCATTGGCGACAGCGAAGGGCATATCAATGACGGAGGAAGTGGTCTATGGCCCAGCAGGGCACATCGCTGTGGCCGCAATCCGCCTCGATGAGGCCGTCAATGAGCACCAAATGGAAGTTCCGGAACTACAAGTTGGGGACCAGAGTTTTCATTACTGCTTTGGCTCCATCCAACCGGGAGACAATGCTGCCAACTTCGAAGGAGTCATTGTCGATATAGCTGACGAGGGGCGAGCACAAGAGGCGACGAACGTCTCCATCCACTTCTGGGCTGAACTCGCTTCCCGGCACGCGACTGTCGGGGCGACGTTCGACGTTTGGTACGGGTCGATCGTCGGCAGCGGAACTATAACTGAGGTCCCGCCAACCGAAGATGCCGGTAAGCGAGTCGCAATCAATCTCACCTCGCGAGAACGAGACCTGTTGCGAGCAGGAATTCTCGATTGGGGTGGCCCAGCGCACTGCACCGATGACCTGGCTCAAGAGATGGGTTTCAAGAACGTCGCAGACCTCTTCAATCAGGGCTACCGACTCCGCGAGACACTGAGGTTCAATGAACCTTTGACCGTTGCCGATTGGCGCCGCTCCTTGGTGGCTGCCGAAACGTGCTTCATGTCGCCTCTCGGTTCAACCATCGACTGGGAGACAACGACTGGCTTCTCACGCGATGACGCGAAGCTATTCATCCAACTGCATCAGAAGTTGGCGGGTTCGCTCGGCCAGACTTGACCACGAACTGCACCGGACCCCGGATCAACTACTGCTTCTGATCCGAGACTACGACCCAACCAAGCCCAGCAGGACCGATATGTAAGTACCTATGGTTTCCCTATTCTGTTACGTTTCTATGCGTTAACGCGGTTCTGGACCCGCGTTAACGCATACAATCCGTCCGTGGCAAGCATTCCTGAGCAACTGGCCCGCCGCCAAATCACCGTCGCACGCACAAACTCATTCAAACTCGACAGACCCGACGCTGAGCTACGTCGACTAGCTGAACAAGGAACAGTCCTGCTCCTCACCAAAGGCTTCTACGCCTTGATTCCAGAAGACCGCCGAGGCGCCGGCACCCACTGGCGACCAACTATCGAGGGCGTCGCTCTTGGCATTGCTGCGGCCATCTACGGAGCAAACGAAGTTGCTCTCATCGGGCCCTCCGCCGCCCGTTCCCACCGTTGCTATCCTCGATCCCTCGGGTCTGCCTATATCGCTGTCCCAAAGCAACATCGTCACCGAAACACCGTGCTCGGCGAAGTTCGATTCGTCACACGAGACATGACCAAGATGGACACCGT
This sequence comes from Actinomycetes bacterium, assembly GCA_024280015.1. GTDB lineage: Bacteria > Actinomycetota > Acidimicrobiia > Acidimicrobiales > SZUA-35 > JAJRQY01. The sequence goes on along the minus strand of JAJRQY010000155.1, from coordinate 14,447 downwards.
GCGCATCGAGACCGACCTCGGGCCGGGCTGGGCCACAAGTCCCGAACAGACAGCACTGGACTTATGTCGCAACCGGCCAGCATGGAACCTCACCGAGGAAGCCCGCACCGAAATGGTCCACCGGCTAGCCGACCGAATCGACTGGGACCTCATTGACCAGGTTGCAATGTCCACACGCGGAGTCAAAACACTGCACCGACTCCGGGGTTCGTTAGGTCGAGCTAATTCATGATCGACCGATTCGAGATCGAAACAGCTGCCGCCACGTTCGGCGCACCCGATGACGGAATCATTCGAGATCACCTCATCGTGTGAGACCGAGACTCGGCCACAGCTAGACCAGCCGACTCAGCCCATCGGCCAACTCGTTGTCACCTCGCGGCTGGGTTCGACGTTGTGATTCTCCAGTTCCTTATGAGGACAGACTTCATTGAACGACTTACGACTTGAACTACTCTCGGTGACCACCGACGCATTACAACTGTCGATTTACCGCAGCATCTTCTGCGTTCCGCAGATATTGCTGTACACTAATGACAGTGCGAACCATTCCCCCTGCGGTCGCCGCCGTACTCGAACAACTCGAACTTGACCAACCCCTGGTTGTCAGCAGCGGGGACCTGAAGCGCGCCATAGTCATCACAGAGTCCAAGACGACAATTCGGTACCTGGTCGAAGAACTCACGAATGGAGGATGGCTCCTTCCTCTGCGCACTCGTGGCTATTGGGAATTCGCACCCGCTGCGCGAGCTGGCGCGATCGACGCCGGGGATCCCCACATAGAACTAAGAGCCACACTCCGGAAGCGGCCCGACCTTCCCGTCGAACTTGCAGCCGAGTCTGCCGCTTGGCTTCTAGGCCTCTCTACCCGGTCGCCAAACCGGCATGTGATTTCTGCACCTCCAGGCCTTCGACTTCCTCCAGCTCTGAGTGAGTACCGAGTCGTCCGTTTCATTCCGGCACTCGACGTCAAGGACCGAAACGGGCTTCCCATATGGCAGGTGCCGACGCTGCTTGTAGCGATGAGCCATCGCCCCGCCAGTTACCACGACTGGCCCAACGTGGGTGATTGGTTAGCCCAGGCCGCCAAAGAAGTTTCCGAGAATGACCTTCGGGCAGAGCTAGCAGGCAAGCCTCGCTCAACATGGATGAGGCTGGCATACCTTTTGGATCGCGGAGGAAATTCCGATCTCGCCAGTGCCCTCAAATCAGATGCCCCACCTGGCCAGGGCCCTTACTACCTCGGCCGACGTAGGCAACGAGGTCGATACAGCAGCCAGTTCGATGTGATTGACTCAGCTCTGATCGACTTCCAGACATGATTACTGAAGGACACCTCGGCCGCCACTACCAAGGAAGGAAGGGCGGTCGCGGTCCGGCCCTCATCGACATCGCCCAAGACCACGCCCTTGCCATCATCAGTGAGGCTGGAATCTTCGATCTTGGAGTCGTCTTCAAGGGCGGCACCGCCCTCCGAAAGTATCGAGCAGGAAGCTCCGGCCGGTTCTCCACTGACCTGGACTTCTCCGATACAGATCAGCCGGTTGCAGAACTTCTCCTTGAAACTCTTGACGGCGCGAGGTTGGGAGGCTTCGCCTTCCGAGTCGAACCAATCAACGAGCACCGACGATCGACTCTGCACATCGAGACTCCTTTTGACGTCCCCGAATTACCGGCCCGAATCGACTGTTCACCAAAGAAGTCGTGGCTCAAGGCGCAGCTCCTCTCCCCCATAGAGCTGCCGATTCATGCTCACTACGACATCACTATCCCCCAGATACCGGTTATGCGAGTCGAGGAAGTGTTGTCCGAAAAACTCGCCCGGTATCGCCGCGCAAGTCTTGCCCGCGACCTTTATGACCTTGCCTGGTTCGCCCGCGGTGGCCCAATGAACGAGCCAATCGTCCGCAGGTTGACGGTGATGAAGATATGGCACGATGTCGTCGATGACGGGCTGGGAGATCGCCCTTTCGAACCTGAGGAATTGCTTCGTGAGCGCTCTGAAGACGAATTCAACGAAGAAGACATCGGCTATCTCACGACGCCGGTTGACATCGAAGGGTGGGAACTTGCGACTCGCAGGCGGTTCGCATTCCTCACCGACCTTGACGCAACCGAACTATCCGTGTCGAGATGCAGCCCCGGGGATCGCTGGATGGTCGAGCAACTCGTCGGTGACCTCGACTAGCCCCGTGGTCACGAGGTGGTCACAGTAGATCCGTGAGAGCCTATTATCCACAGGTATTTGCCGGTACGGACCGACACAACAGATCCCACGTTTTCCCTGTTCAGAGGCTATATCTGGGCACAATCCGGGACGGGACGAAACTGGCTTGATCCATCTCTTAATCCGCAGGTTCCGGGTTCAAGTCCCGGAGGGCGTACTCACAAACAGAGTCGCTGACCAGGATAAACATCCCGGTGGCGGCTCTTGTTGTTCCACACGGGTGCCTATCCCAATCTGATGGACTTTTCTCTGCATCGGGCCTCCAGCACGTAACGGTGCGGACACTCGGGAGGCTAGCCGTAGCAACTGAGGCAACACGCGAGAACAACGACGGCGCAACCCCCGAGTCGGCGAGGGCCCCGAGTCCGAGCCCCCGTCGAACCCCGCTGAGGGTCCAGCGTCACGGGTCCTGTTCTACGGACAGATCTCCCGGTAGGGCTCGTCGCGAGGCCCCCACTGAACCCATTCGTGCTCGCTCAGGTTTGAGTCAACGACCTGGCATGCGATGCCGGGCCACGAGTCGGTGTCGAGATTCCAAATCAACGCGCCCCGCTCGGTACCCGTGATTAGCTGCAGGCCATTTGTCCCGACATTGACTCCAGGGTTCACGCCATTGAGATTCGGGAACGGATCGCCGATCTGCTCGCCCGTCTCGATATCCCACAGCCGCCCGGACCCCGCCAGGTTGGTCAGCAGCAGACGGTTGTCTGTCGAGAACAGCAAGCCGCCGTCGAAGTAGGCCGTTCCCAATGCCAGACTTCCGACCAGCGTCCGGATGGGTTCCATGGTGTCGCCGCGTCGGACTGTTACAACCCCGTCGGGTGAAGCAGTTGCCAGGAGCGAACCGTCTCTGCTCCAGAAGCCAACGGCGGTTTCGTTCATCTGAAGCGCTGGAACGGAGATCTGTTCCCACGAGGTCGTGTCAAGGAGCATTGACTGGCCATCCGCCCACGCTGCCAGAAGACGGTTTCTTGAAGGGTCGAACCGAATCCCCGACAAGGGAACACCGGAGGAGCCGTCAGGTGCAGAGCGTGTAACGAGCGGTGCATCCGCCCCGATCTCCCAGACCTCGAGCACGTTGTATCCCACAGCGAGCAGCCGGCCATCTTGGCTCTCGTGTCCGACGTTGCCACCCGGGGATTGATCCCACGTGGAGGACGCGGTGATGCCTCCATCAAGGGAGTAGAAGACCACTCGGGAAGCCTCAGAGAATGTGCGAAGTGTCGCGCTGCCGGGATCGACCCCGACAAAGACGCCGTCCTCTTCTCCCAGCACAACCTTCTCGAAGCGTCCAGAGCTGGTCCGTTGGCGAACGTCGTAAGGGGCGATATAGCCGGACGGTCCCATGGCGACGACATCACCGTCGGGCGAGATCGACAAGTTGGAAGAGGTCGACGCTCGATCGAGACCCTCCGCAATCGGGGTCGCACCGAACGGCGAGATCACACGAAGCCCGGACTCGGCAACAGACACATAGTTCGCCGAGTCCGGCGCGCCCGACAAGATCCGTGCCGCGGCTGCGGGAGCGTTGTCGGCCAGCGAGTCTTCGCCGGTCACCAGATTGACCGTGCGTACCTCTCCGTCACTCTTGACCACCCGAACCTCGTCGCCTGAAACGCCTCGGATTGCAGAGGCGTTTGCTTGTCCGTTTCCGAACGCCGACGGTATCGAGGTGGCGACAAGCAAATCGTCCCATTCGTCGTTCCAGTCGAGGTCCACGAGCGTGTTCACCCCGAGAACAAGCAGTCTCGTCCCATCAGCGAAGACATCGACCGCGCCGCCAGTCAGAAACGGCGGCACCGGCCTACCTGCGGTCACCGAGAAGTCGATCGCAGTAAAGCTCGGGCGGGCTAATGCCGCCCCAGTCCAGTCCAGCCGATGAAGTTCTGAACCGACCGATACGAGCATGCCCTGAGGAACAGCGAAGGGAACCACCAGGACCGGGAACGCCCTGAAGAACTCGAGAAACTCACTTTCCGAACCGACAAAGGGAATCGCCTGCTCGACGATGTTCGCGGGAAGATCGAATTGTTTCACGAACCCGACGGATCCGTCCGTTTGATACGCGGTCAGAACCCCGCCCAACGTGGAGGTAACGATCTGGCCCGCTGGTCCAACGGAGACAGTTATGACAGGAGACTCGGCCAACGGCAGATTGCGCTGCTCCTGGATCTGCTGGTCGGCGCTGAACACAGACACCCTGACGGTGTCGTGAGCAACCACGAACTCACCCGCAGATAGCGCGGCCATCCGGTGGCGATCGCCTTCGCCGTTGTCGCCGAACCCCAGGGGCCAACTGTCAAGCAACTCGCCCGACGCCGGATCGAACAGATCGAGACCATCAGCACGAGCCCCGACGATGAGCCCATTGTCGAGCCACTCCACATCGACATACGTAACGCCATCCCCGAGGGTGGCCAATCCAGGCCCGGAACGGGTCAACGCCACCTGCAGCGCGCCTAGCGTTTCGGGCGTCCGTTCCCGCTGATGAGCTGCTAAGGCCAGCAGGAGCGCTGCCCGGGAATCGGTGTCGACTAGTGACTTCGCCGTCGCCACCAGTCGGCTGGTCTCTGCGTCGTAGGCTGTTTCTCTTGCCGAGCGTCGCTGTTGAAATGCAATGCCTCCCGCTACCAGAGCGAACGCCAGCAGGACGCCGACGCTTGTAAGGAGGCGGCGCAACCGTCGATTCGATTGCTGCTCGGACTCCAGCCGCTCGGTCTCTGCCCGCTGCTTTGCTTCGGCCCTGGCGACAGACGCCTCGAGGAACGCATCCGATCCAGGCCCAAGCTCACTCTTCGAACGCATTCGCCATTCCGACGCCGCTTCGAGCCGACCTCCCCGATAGAGCTCGCTGTCAGGTCGCCCGGCTGCGTCCCATTCCCGGGCCGCCTCTGACAGGTGGCGTTCCAGACGAAGACCATCGCGGTCCTCGTCGAGCCAATCCCGAACCCTGGGCCACGAGCGGATCAGGGATTCGTGCGCGACTTCCACGGTCGGCGCGCGGGTTGCCGGATCGTGATCCAGGGTGAACAGACGAGCCGCGCTGAATAAATCGATCACCTCGGAGACTTCGGGTGATGTCCCGAGCTCGGCACGGAGCGCCCTTCGACGGGTATCTTCGGTCCCTTCTCCCAAGGAAACCAGCGATCCCATCACCCGTCGCAACGCGTTGCGGCCTTGGGGATCGAGCCTGTCGTGGAGTTGCTCGGCCTGGCCAACCATTGCACCCTGGAGGCCTCCGATCTTGGAGTAGTCTGCGGCGGTGATCGTTCGCCCGTCGCTGCGATCAAAGGCCAGGGTCAGGGCGTACTCCAGCAACGCCAGGCTTCCTGGTTGATCGGCGGTGTCAGACATGATCCTGGCCACAAGACCGGGCTCGAAGTCGGCCCCCACCGACTGAGCAGGTTGGAGGATCACCGCCTCCAACTCTTCGGGTGACAAGGGTGTGACGGCCACAGTCGATTCCTTGAGGAGTTGTGCGAAGCGGAGGTGGCGGAGCGGGCGATCGTAGAAATCGCCCCGCAACGTAGCCACTACCCGCAACCTGCCATTCGGTTCAGTCAAGGCGATCGACAGGGCATCTAGGAACCGATTGGCCGTCGCTGGATCGGTACTGGTGAACAGCTCTTCGAATTGGTCGATGATGAGCAGGAGGCTGCCGTCGCGTTCGGGTAGCAGGCGCTCGACCGATCGGATCAGTCCTCGGTCGCCGCTGGTCAGTTGCGTGAGCAGTTCGCCGGGAGGATTCACGGCCACGCGCAGCACTGCCGTCTCCAAAGCCTCGAATGGGTGGGATCCCGGCGTCATCGATGTGACGAACCAATCCTCGGACCCCTCCACGGCTCCTGAGCGAAGGGCGGGGAGCAGGCCGGCCCGTACCACCGACGACTTGCCGGATCCGGAGGCCCCGACAACGGTTAGCAGCCGCTCGTTGGGCTGCGACACCGCGTCGACCAACTCATCGACCAGGTCACTCCGCCCATAGAAGTGACGAGATGTCGCCTCGTCGAACGAACGCAGACCCTGATACGGGTTGACGCCGGGTTCCCGAACCGCTTGCGGGCCGTTTTCCACTTGATCCGATACCGGACTGGAGGACGCGGCTCGAATCCGACCGACCAGCCGCTTCATCGATGGAGGTCGTCGGCTCGGATCGGGATTGGTGGCCGCATCGATGACCTCCACAAGCGCATCGGGAAGGTCTGGGCGAAGCGAACCGATCGGCTCTAGGCCCTCACCTCCGGCCATCTTCTGCTCTACCACCGCATCGCTCGACGAGGAGGCGAACGGAACCCTGCCGGCGAGTGCCGACCACACCACCAATCCAAGCGAGTAGACGTCGACCGAGGGGCCCGGCCGCTCGTCCTGCAGCTGTTCGGGAGCGGCAAAGCGATTCGAGGACTCGCTCGCTTGAGGCTCGGAGCCAAGGCCGGATGTGCTGTCTTCGACGGCGATGCCGAAGTCGCCGAGCACCGCTCGCCCGTCGGCATCGAACAAGATATTTGCAGGCTTCACGTCACGATGGATCACCCCGGCCTCATGTGCCGCAACGAGGGCCGAACCGACGCGCTCAACCAGTGCTTCGACCTCATCGAGCGACAGTGGGCCATCTTCCAGACGGTCGCTCAACGACCCGCCGGGCAGGTAACGCATGACAAGGTAAGCGTGATCCGGGTCGCGCCAGAAGTCGTACAGGGGGACGATCGCGTCGCGTTCAAGTCGAGCCACGATTCGAGCCTCGCGCTCGAAGCTCCGAACGAATGATGGCTGGGTCGCCAGCTCGGCCCGAATGATCTTCACGGCTACCTCACGACTGAGCGCCTTCTGGGTTGCCCGGTGTACCACGGCGAACGCCCCAGCACCGATCCGCTCGTGCAGTGCGTAGCCGCCGACCTTCGCTGTCACCGCGTGGTCGACGAGGTCACCGTTGGCGATGGCATGGTCGAGCTCGATGAGTTCAGACGACGGAGCGAGCCCTACCTCGTCTCGAAGATCTGTACGGAAGTCGTCGAACTCTCGAAGTGCTTCGGCGGTCCGGCCACATGCGTAAAGAGACCGCATCAGGAGGGCTCGTGGTGGCTCCCGAAGGGGGTGCTCGGCGACGAGGGCCTGCAGCCGGGTGACGGCGTCGGCGGGTCGACCAACCAGCAGGAGCAGCTCGGCATGGATCTCGCGAGCGATGTGATGACGCTCCTCGAGCCGGGCAACATCTGCACGGGCCCATGGCTCGAACGCGAACTCGCCGAAGGGCTGACCTCGCCATAGTTCTTCCGATCGGCGTACAGCTTCGAGGGCGTCGGCGGTTGAACCGGCGGCCCGCAGTCGCTCTGCTGCGTCGACCAGTTCGTCGAAACGATCGAGATCACACCCGGCATCGAGGAGGGTGATCCGGTAGCCATCACCGACTTGTTGCAGAGTAGCTTCGGCTCCGAGGACCGTCCGTAGCCGAGAGATGTAGGTGCGGATATTGTGTTCGGCCCGAGCAGGCGGCTCATCGGCCCAGGTGATGTCGACAAGCCGGTCGATGGACACGACATCGGGCTGAGCCGCGAGAAGGGCAGCCAAGAGACGGCGCTGGACACGTCCCCAATGGCCACGGTTTCTCCCTCAGATCCCCTTCGTGATGCCGTGACCTCGACCGCGCCGAGCAGCCGGATCTCCAGAGGATGTTTTGGTTCTCTGTCCATGGGTTCGAACATTGAGGCCGACCGTTCGCAAATCGTACGCAAGTCAGAAACTAGCTCCCAGAGCGGGGAGAATGCCGAAGAACGAGGTTGGACCTCATTGTCGGATGACCATGGCGAACGCATCGTGAACGTGCGCCGATCTAGCTGCGACCGCTCAGGCGGATGTTGCGGGCATGGCTCTGCGCATCATCCTCGCCCTCATTCTCTCGGCGATTGCGTTCCCAACGGACGCGCCCGGCGCACCATCAATCGGATTTGCCTCTCCAACTGGCGCCCAGTCGACCACCCGTCGCCTGAGCACCGCAGCGGCATCGCATTCACCGACCTGGACCGGCCCGCAGCTTGTGGGGCTGGACAATGATCCAGACCGCTCGGCTACAGCTCAAGGCGTGATCGATCGCTTCGCCGAGGTTGGACTTGAGCTGCCGATGGTCACCATCGAGTACTATGAGGCGACCGATCCGTGCAACGGTCACGACGGGTTAATCCGCTTCGCGGGACCCACCCCAGCAATCTCCATCTGCTCCGACCTGGCGTACGTGCTACCCCACGAACTCGCGCACGCCTGGGTGTACGTCAACCTGAGCGAGGTTGACAAGGCCGATTACGTCAAACGTTGGGACCTCGCCTCCTGGGATGGCACCAGCGATGACTGGAGTGATCGAGGCACGGAGCACGCAGCATTCGTCATTCAGCAGAACCTCAAGACCACGGCGCCACGAATGACAAGCACCTGGAGAGAGCGAGTTGAGGCATTCGAGATGCTGACCGGAGTCGAGTCGCCGCTGTCGTCTGGTGCAGCAGGCTAAGGTCGGTTCGGACGAGTTCGATCGATTACGTTGTATGCGCGCGAGATACATGTCGATGACTACACCGCACCGTCAATCCGACGCTGAACGGCCACTTGTCGTGGCTCACGAGATGCTCGGTCGAATGCTGGCCAAGTGCCTAACCTCCATGACCGCACAAGAGGCGCTTGAGTGGCGGCTGCCCCACAGAGCCGTTGTGCGATTCAAAGCCGGAAGCCAGAAGCCAGAGTTTCGTCGAGTGATATCGATTGTCGGATCACACGATTCGGCTGGTCTTGGAACCCCAATGCCGGTCCCGAAGGAGCCGCTTATACAACTTGCCGGTTTCGAGCCTCGGGAGCTGTTTCTCGAAGTCAACACGGCGCGGGACCTTGTAGCCAGAAAGATGCAGACGGGCATAGTCAAGAATGTCGCTCTCAACTTCGAGCCCCGGATCAACGCCGACTATGAGCTGCACGACCGCCCTCACCTCCTCCCCCATGTCGGGATGAGGGATACCGACTACGGCGACATCCTGCACCGAGGGATGCATGATGATGCGGTCCTCGATCTCCTGAGGGTAGATGTTGACACCACCCGAGATAATCATGAAAGACTCGCGATCGGTCAGGTGCAGGTAGCCATCGTCATCGACGTAGCCAATGTCGCCAAGCTTGGTCCAAAGTGGCTCGGTCGGGTGACGGGCATCTTCGGTCCTATCCGGGTCGTTGTGGTATTCGAACGGCGGCTCGGCCCGTTCGAAGTAGATCGACCCTGGCTCCTCGGGCGGTAGCTCGCCGCCGTCGGGACCACAGATGTGCAACTCGCCCATGACCGGCCTGCCGACCGTTCCCGGGTGCTCAAGCCATTCTGCTGTATTGCACAGGGTCAGGCCATTCAGTTCTGTGCCGCCGTAGTACTCCCACAGAATTGGGCCGAACCAGTCAATCATCTCGTACTTGACCTCGATGGGGCATGGTGCCGCGGCGTGGATCACTACCTGCAGGCTCGAGAGGTCGAACTGCTGTCGAACCGACTCATCAAGCTTGAGCATGCGCACGAACATGGTGGGCACAAATTGGGCGTGGGTGATCTGATGCTCCTCAATCAGCCGGAGTGTTTCGACCGGGTCGAATCGTTCCATGACAACGTTGGTGCCCCCAAAGATGTGCACGGTCGCGGTGTAAGCAAGCGGAGCAGAGTGATAGAGCGGGGCTGGTGAGAGATAGATCGACCGCTCGTCGAAGCCGAAAGCATCGCGAGCCATTGCCTGGAACGGGGTCACCTGGTCGAACTGGCCCTCGGGTAGGGGACGACGGATCCCCTTTGGTCGGCCCGTTGTGCCCGATGAATACCCCATGAAGTCACCAGTGGGCTGGTCGCCGAGGGGCGAATTGTCGACTCCCTCGATGACATCCTCGTACCGATCGAAACCCGCCACCGGGCCATCAACCGCGAGCCGGAGAGCCACATTGGTCGCCTCGGCCACCTCAGTCGCCACCTCGGCCATGGCCACCGAGGTGATCAAAGCCCGTGCTCCCGAGTCGTTAATGATGTGGCTGGCCTCGGGCGCCGTCAGGTACCGGTTGACCGGGCACAGCAGCATGCCCGAGCGGTTGGAGGCCCAGTAGACCTCGTGGTAGCGGGGGTTGTTTTCCATCAGCAGTGCCACCACGTCGCCCCGGCCGATACCGGACTCACGGAGGAGGCGGGCCAGACGGATGCTGCGGTCTTCGAGTTCGGCGTAGGTAACCACCTGACCCGAGCCAGCCATGATCGTCGCCGCCTTTGAAGGCGTGAGTCCTGCGTGCTCAGTGATGACCATCAGGTTCGGGCTTCGTCGAGCTCGACGCCAAGCAAGCTCTTGCCCTGCAAACGAGCGGCGGTGTCAAAATCGATCATGGCATGACGGGCCCCGGTGCTGATGTCGCGTACTAGACGCTGGATGGGGTTGCGATCATGAGCTGCTCCCGCCCCCGCCCCGGCCAGAAGGCGGTTGGTGGCACGCAGGCATAGCTCGTTGGCGTAGGTCGCGTACCACCGGACCTGAGCACGGGCGTTGCTAGCCATGGGTGGATCCTGCCTGCTCGCCGCCTCAAGAACGTCGCAGGCTCGGAGGACGAGGGACCAGGCGCAAGCAAGCTCGCCACTGGCTTCAGCCAGGCGGACCTGCAAACCCGGGTCGTGGCGTTTCTTGTCACCGGTGTAGGCATCGATCCGGTCAATGCTCTACTCGATGACCAACTCCAGTAGACGCTCAGCCATGCCGACGATGGGGCCGAGCAGGAGTACGGCCAAGGACGCTTGGATCGGGAGCCGGTACAACCCGGTCTCGACTCCGGGCACCGTCCCGATCATCGCCCTGAAAGCAGGAATCGACCGATGATCGGGCACGAACACCTCGTCGAGAAGGACATCGTTGGAACCGGTGCCTCGCAGACCCAGCATGAACCAGGTGTCCTCAATCGTCACCTCGGCCTTGGGTACGAAGAACAATTGATCAGGACACGAATCCTCACCACCACCCTCGGTCCCCTGACTTCCGACAATGAGCCATTCGCCCCGATCGGCCCCACTAGCAAAGCGCCATCGTCCACTCACCACGTAACCACCTTCGACCCGACGAGCCTTCCCGGGCCGAGTGGATGGCACACCCGGTATCAGCACGCCTGGGTCCTTACCGAACACGTCGTCCAGACCGCGTTGTGGCAACCGTCCAGCGATGAAGGTGTGGGCACCGGTGACCATCAACACCCATGACGCGGCCGAACAGCCATGAGCGATCACCCGCTCAGCATCGACCAGTTCCCGGAGCGAAAGCTGATATCCACCGTGGCTGGCCGGACTGACAATGCGCGTGAGGCCAGCATCACGAATCAGATCGACCGCTTTGGGGCTCAGCTTCCGGGCCTCCTCAGACTCAATAGCCGTCTCCCGTAAGGCCTGGACGATTCCCTCGGCCTTGGCGATGACATCCGCTCCACTGTTCATTTCACAGTCCCCTTCACGTGTAGCATGCTAGCATGCCAGTCATGACTACTCGGAGCAAAGTCGCTCTGCCTAAACCATCGCCCAAGTCGGGCCTTGGCGGGGTCCGACTCAACGTCTGGGCCTACACCTATCTCAAAGGGCTACTGCTTGATGGTGGCCTCGAACCGGGCGATCGGCTCTCTGCGGAGAGCGTCAGCAAAGTCCTGTCAGTCAGTCGGGCCCCGGTCAGCGACGCTATCCGGCGCCTGGCCATGGAAGGCCTACTCGAGATCGTCCCTCAGGTCGGGTGTCAGGTCACCACTCCCAACCCCGAAGAAGTGCGCGACTTCTATGAAGTCTTCGGGGCCGCTGAAGGAGCCATCCTCCGCCTCGCAGCCATACGGCGCAGCCCTGCTGAGGCCGAAAACCTCGGCCGACTTGCCGCCGAGTGGTCAGACACCGATGATCTGCCGGGTGATCCAGCCGCCCGCGCTGCTGAACTTCGAGACCGGAACCGTCGTCGTTACAAGCAACTCCATCAACTGGCCAACTCACCACTAAGCACCGGTCTTGCCGAGTCTTTTTGGGACCGCAGCGATTTCTACATTCGCTCAGCATTTCAAGGCCAGCCAACGCCCGACTATGTGCGAGCCGCCCACCATGCGATCGTCAACGCCGTGATCGAACAGGACGCCGAGGCAGCCGAGAACGCCACCAGGACCTACCTCAGGAAGCTCGGCCAAGATGTGGCCGATCTCCTCAGCTCCAAAGCGGCCACATAGCGACTGCGCGCATCGGTACCGCACCATCCACCCTCAGTCAGTCACCGCTGATGGCGGCCTCGACCTCGGCAAACCTCTTCGCCGCGGCTTGGCCAGCCTGCAGCGCTGGGCTCTGGTCGATGCATTCCTGATTGAGAACCTCGGTCAATTCCGGTATTGCCTCCAGGTCGGCCGCGGTCACCACTCCTTCGGGAACACACTCGGGCCCCAAACCAATGGAGGCCAACATGTCAATGGCGTTGAAACGATCCTCCTCCGCCGGCAACTCAAGCAGAGACTGGTCGACCTCCCAATCAATCTCAATCCGTCCCCCCAACAATCCCGAGTCGTTCGGCCATTGGGACAGGTCCTGCTCTATGGCCTTCAGGCGAAGCTGTTGATCGAATTCAAGCTGAAGCGTAGTGGTGAGATTGTCCGAAATCTGCACGACGGTTCTGTCGCCAACAACCTTCTGCTGATCGATCCGAAGATCACCAAGTTCAACCCCCGCTTGCAGCCATGTCTGAGACACGTACGTTGTGACACTCCGGTAGGCAAGGAGACCTCCAATGCTAGGAATTTGCGTGATTGGGCGGTCGTCGGTCTTGATGCCGACCCATTTGTCTAGCGGGGCGGAACTGGACTCGAGTGTTGCGAGCACTTCTTCCACTAGGGGAGACTCTTCAGCGGCCAGTAACACGTTCAGCGTCGCTAGTGCAGTCTGGCGTTCGCCACCAAACTTGGTCCAAGCCACCCCATCTTGGATGGTGTACTGACGGGGAACCAACCCGCGCGCCCACAGCATCGGCCCCAGCGAGTCTGACCACTCCGTACCCTCCTGCGCTTCACGATCCGGGACATTGCTGACATCCATCAGGGGAGCCAACATGGCTTGGGCGACCTCGGAATGGTCAAGCCGGACGAAGCTGATGTCACTGGACGGATCGGACACAACCGTTTCGCGGAGTTCAACTACCTCCCCATCAATATCGAACCGCTCACTGAGTCGGACCGTGGCGAACACTGGTGCATCCAACAGGCCAAACGCGGCTCGAATGTCGGCCGGTTCGACGTCAACTACCTCAAGGCTAGTCGGCAGCTGAGAGGCCGAACTCATTGGCTCTGCCTGGGCGGGCTGTTCGGTGTCTGGCTGTTCAGTAGTCACTATCTCGTTGGCTCGGGAGCACCCGCCCAACAATATCGAAGCGCCCAACGCTATCCATGTAGCCGTCCCTTTTTGCCGCCTCATGGTTTAACTATCGGACGAAGAGCCGTCGGCTTGAGTTCGTGGTTCACCGTTCAGTCTTCCCGGTCCTCCATATTGTCCATCGCCCATTCGATTCGGCCGACAACCGTTCCTGCGTGATGGCGGGCTCGGCTTCTGGTCACTAGCGGTTACAGGTTGCCACCTTGGTGCCGATAGCGAACCATGATCAAAACTGCGGCGGCGGCCAGCTCACTCGTGTTTGTACTAGGAGCGTGCGGCACTACTGGCAACAGTGAGGCTCCGCTAACACTGGCTGCCACCGAGACAGGCGCCGACATAGGTGATCAAGCAACCCCAACTAGTGAGGCATCCCCGGATGAACCAGTCCTCACCCAGGTAGTGACTCTCGATGACATCACCTCCGCGGCAGCTAACTTGACTGAACCTCGCCCGGTAACGGTGACCTTGACCCGAACATCGTACGAATCCCTCTCCGATGATGACGAGCCGAGCCTGCTAACCACGATCGAATCTGCCACCACCGACCCCTCCTCCACCGTCACCCACATCGTCATCGACGAAACCGAGTGGGGCGCGTTCATTCAGGAAATGATCGCCACCGAGTTGGGTAACCGTTCCAAGAGTGCCAACAACGAAGACGAAAACTAAGGTGTGTCAGGGTTAATGTCGCCAAACGGTGACCTATTCACACAGCGTCCCGAGAGAAATTGCTGTTGATGGTTTGATGATAGTCGATCCGGTTGATTCGCGCCTGCACAAGACCCTCACGCCGCGCCTCACGAATAG